>NZ_CP046564.1:2569908-2891147 GCF_009818105.1 Bacillus sp. N1-1 | reverse complement strand
AACTCAATGATATGATAAACGTTATGTGAATAGAATCGGGAGTGGATACGATGAGTAAACGAGATTATTATGAAGTGCTTGGCGTTAGCAAAGATGCTTCGGAAGCTGAAATGAAAAAGGCTTATCGCAAGCTTGCCAAGCAATACCATCCTGATATTAATCAGGAACCTGGTGCAGATGAGAAATTTAAAGAAGTGACAGAAGCGTATGAGGTACTAAGTGACTCACAGAAGAGAGCTCAGTACGATCAGTTTGGACATGCCGATCCTAACCAAGGTTTTGGCGGTGGCGGAGCTGACTTTGGCGGCTTTGGTGATATTTTTGATATGTTCTTTGGTGGAGGGGGACGACGCAATCCAAATGCTCCAAGACAGGGTGCTGACCTTCAATATTCCATGGAATTAACATTTGAGGAAGCAGCTTTTGGTAAAGAAACGGATATTTATATACCAAAGGAAGAGGAATGTTCTACTTGTGATGGATCAGGTGCAAAACCTGGAACATCTCCTGAGACGTGTTCTCACTGTGGTGGTGCAGGTCAATTAAACGTTGAACAAAACACACCATTTGGCCGCGTTGTTAATCGTCGCGTTTGTCACCATTGTGAAGGTACTGGTAAGCTTATTAAAGATAAATGTAAAACTTGCCGAGGTAAAGGGAAAGTGGAAGTGAAGAAAAAGATCCATGTTAAAATCCCTGCTGGTATTGATGAAGGTCAACAAATTCGAATTACTGGTAAAGGCGAAGCTGGTGTCAATGGTGGTCCTCCAGGAGATCTATTTGTAGTGGTTTATGTGAAATCACATGATTTTTACGAACGAAGTGGCGATGATGTATTGTGCCAGATGCCAATCACGTTCTCTCAAGCGGGTCTTGGTGATGAAATTGAAGTTCCAACCCTCCACGGAAAAGTTAAACTTAAGGTTCCAGCTGGAACACAAAGTGGTACGAACTTCCGCCTTAAAGGCAAGGGAATTCAGAACGTGAGAGGCTACGGTCAGGGAGATCAGCATGTGAAAATTCAAGTGATTACTCCTAAACACTTAACAGACCGTCAAAAAGATCTTTTACGTGAATTTAGTGAGATTTCAGGACAGGTACCTGATGAGCAACATGAGAATTTTTTCTCTAAAGTTAAAAAAGCTTTTAAGGGAGAATAAGCAAGATGAAAGCTGGTAGCAAGCAGGCCGTACAATATGGCCTGCCTGTTTCCTTTCCGAAAAAAGGATCCAAAAGAGGAGTGGGCAATGAATGAAATGGTCTGAAATAAGCATTCATACAACAAACGAAGCGATTGAAGCGGTGTCAAACATTCTACATGAAGCAGGAGCCAGTGGGGTAGTTATTGAAGACCCGATGGATCTTGTGAAAGTATGGGATACTACTTTCGGAGAGGTTTATCAGCTTAATCCTGATGATTATCCTGAGGAAGGCGTTATATTAAAGGCGTACTTACCAGTCAATAGTTTTCTTGGTGAAACGGTTGAACAAATCAAAGAAGCGATTAATGGATTGCTTGTCTATGATATTGATCTAGGGCATAACACTGTTCAAATAAGTGAAGTGAATGAGGAAGAATGGGCTACAGCTTGGAAAAAATATTATAAACCTGTCAAAATTTCTGAACGTATCACCATTACACCTACATGGGAAGACTATCAGCCTGTTACAACAGATGAAATTATTATTGAGCTTGATCCTGGAATGGCATTTGGAACGGGTACACATCCGACAACGGTATTATGCGTACAAGCGCTTGAGAAAATTATTAAACCAGGACACCGTGTGATTGACGTCGGTACCGGATCTGGGGTCTTAAGTATTGCGGCAGCTAGTTTAGGTGCAGATTCAGTGGATGCACTTGACCTTGATGAGATAGCTGTAAAAAGCGCAGCTCTTAATACAAAACTTAATAAAGTTCATCACAAAATTAATGTGAGTCAAAATAATCTTCTAGAGGGTGTAGAAGAGTCCTATGATGTGGTTGTAGCGAACTTACTTTCGGAAATAATCGTTCGTTTTACAGATGACGTTGCCAGGGTTCTTAAGCCTGGTGGTGCCTTTATTACTTCTGGTATCATAACTGCCAAGAAGCAGGAAGTGAAACAATCGATTCTAGATCAGGGCCTTGAAATTGAAGAAACTCTACAAATGGAAGATTGGGTTGCCTTTATTGCGAGAAAGCCCCACGCGTAAGGAGAGAATTTCATGCAACGATATTTTATCTCTAAATCTCAGCTTCACCAAGATCATATTTTGATTGAAGGGGAAGATGTCAAGCATATCTCGAGAGTGATGAGGATGGCAGTAGGCGATCGCATTATTTGTTGCACAGAAGATGGTCAATCGGCAATTTGTGAATTAGATGAGCTATCAGCTGACTTCATTAAAGCTATTCCAAAAGAGTGGCTTGACGAGCAAAAAAGGTTACCTGTAAACGTGACAATTGTACAGGGGTTACCTAAAGGTGACAAACTTGAAACGGTCATACAAAAAGGAACAGAACTTGGTGCTGATCAGTTTATTCCTTTTAAAGCTGAACGTTCTGTTGTAAAATGGGATGAGCAAAAAAGCGCGAAAAAGTTGCAGAGGCTAAACAAAATTGCAAAAGAAGCGGCTGAGCAGTCTCATCGAACAACGATTCCAAGGATTGATATGCCTCAATCCCTTTCTTCATTGATTAAGACGAGTGAATCATATGATCATAAATTAATTGCTTACGAAGAAGAAGCAAGAGCAGGAGAATCTGCTACGCTCGTTCAAACGCTTCACGAGGCAAATATGAACGACCGAATTATGGTCGTGTTTGGTCCGGAAGGCGGACTCTCAGAAAATGAAGTCGCCACTTTGAAAGAAGCTGGGTTCTCTTCATGTGGACTTGGTCCTAGAATATTACGAACAGAAACGGCTGCTATGTATGTACTGGCAGCAATTTCTTATCATTTTGAATTAATGGGGTGATGATATGCCTTCAGTTGCATTCCATACATTAGGTTGTAAAGTGAATCACTATGAAACGGAAGCGATTTGGCAGTTGTTTAAAGATCATGATTATGAACGAGTGGAGTTTGATCATGCATCTGATGTTTATGTTATTAATACTTGTACCGTTACAAATACAGGAGATAAGAAAAGTCGACAGGTCATTCGTCGAGCGATTCGAAAAAATCCGGATGCTGTCATTTGCGTAACGGGTTGTTATGCCCAAACCTCACCTGCTGAAATTATGGCAATTCCTGGTGTGGATGTAGTAGTAGGAACACAGGATCGCGTGAAGATGCTTGATTACATTGAGCAATATAAGCGTGAGAGAGAGCCTGTGAACGGTGTAGGCAATATTATGAAAGCGCGTGTATATGAAGAACTTGAAGTTCCAGCTTTTACGGATCGTACCCGCGCATCCCTTAAGATTCAGGAGGGCTGTAACAATTTTTGTACTTTCTGCATTATTCCATGGGCAAGAGGTCTTCTAAGGTCGCGTGAACCTGAAGCCGTTCTTACTCAGGCGCAGCAACTTGTTGATGCGGGCTATAAAGAAATCGTTCTAACTGGTATTCATACAGCGGGATATGGAGAAGATTTAAAGGATTATAATTTTGCTCAACTTCTTCGTGATCTTGATGCGAAAGTGAAAGGTTTGAAACGAATTCGTATATCTTCTATTGAAGCAAGTCAGGTAACGGATGAAGTGATTGAAGTATTAAATCAGTCAAAAAAAGTGGTTCCACACTTGCATATTCCACTTCAATCAGGTTCAAACACGGTACTTCAGCGGATGAGAAGAAAGTATACAATGGAAATGTTTGGCGAGCGCTTGGAACGTTTGAAACAAGCTCTTCCAGGACTTGCGATTACTTCAGATGTGATTGTAGGTTTCCCAGGTGAAACAGAAGAAGAATTTAAAGAAACGTATGATTTTATTGCAAAACATAAATTCTCAGAACTTCATGTTTTCCCATTTTCTAGGCGTACTGGTACACCGGCAGCGCGAATGGAAGACCAGGTTGATGATGAAATTAAGAATAAGCGAGTTCATCATTTGATTGAGCTTTCAAATCAGCTGGCAAAAGAGTACGCGTCTCACTATGAAGGAGAAGTTCTTGAAGTTATTCCTGAAGAAAAATACAAGGAAGAACAGACTTCAGACTTATATGTCGGGTATTCGGCGAACTATATGAAAGTGATTTTTGAAGCTTCAGAAGCAATGATAGGAAAGATTGTTAAAGTGAAAATCACAAAAGCGGGCTATCCTTATAACGAAGGACAATTCGTTCGTGTTATGAATGAGGATGAACCAACAGCTGCAGTTGCTTCGTTTTAAATAAAGGTGCTCAGTGCCTAATTATACAGAACTGGAAGGATGACAACCATGAATAAAGAACTAGCGAAAATGATCGACCACACAGCTCTTAAGCCAGATACAAGCCGAGAGCAAATTGAGAAACTTTGTGACGAAGCGAGAGATTTCAACTTTGCTTCTGTGTGTGTAAACCCTACATGGGTAGCTCTTGCTGCTGAGAAGTTAGAAGGAGCGGAAGCGAAAGTTTGTACAGTAATCGGTTTCCCTCTAGGCGCAGTTACTACTGAAACGAAAGCCTTCGAAACAAAAGATGCGATTCAAAAGGGTGCGACAGAAGTCGATATGGTTATTAATATCGGAGCCCTTAAAGACGGTAATAATGATCTTGTGGAGCAAGATATTAAAGCTGTAGTTGAAGCTGCGAAAGGGAAGGCTCTTGTAAAAGTAATCATTGAAACTTGTCTATTAACAGATGAAGAAAAAACGCGTGCATGTGAGCTTTCGGTTAAAGCTGGAGCTGATTATGTGAAAACATCGACAGGCTTTTCAACTGCTGGAGCTACAGTAGAAGATATTAAATTGATGAGAAACACAGTAGGACCTAACATCGGTGTGAAAGCATCTGGAGGGGTTCGTGATCTTGAAGGGTCTCAAGCGATGATTGATGCTGGCGCTACACGAATTGGAGCGAGTGCCGGAGTGAAGATTGTGCAAGGTGAAACTGCTGATACAGATTATTAAGGCGATAAATCCATCACTTCAGTATTAGAAGTGATGGATTTTTTATTGTAAATTATAATTGTGTAACTTTTCGATCGATTTGGCAAGTAGCCCTGCAAAAGGTAAGAATAAGAACGCAGAAAGAACATTGAAAAGAATCGAAACATGTGCAAGTTGAACATCTGGGAGAGATGTCATACTAGTTGCAAATGCGCCGAATAAGCCAATCAATGGGAAGAACAATATCACGCCTATTATGTTGATCCAAACGTGAGCATAGGCTGCGAGTTTTGCTTCCTTGCTACTACCGATACTTGCCATTAGCGCGGTGATACACGTTCCAACATTCGATCCGTATAGTATGGCAATAGCTGCAGGTAATGTAAGTAATTCCTGATTAATAAACCCCATTGTAATCCCCGTAGTAGCTGAACTAGATTGAATGACAGCGGTGACTAAGGTTCCAAGCCCGATCCCATACAGAAGACTAGAATTTGTTTCGTGAATCACATGTTCAAAAATCGAAAGTGTTGATAACGGGATGGCTAGTGCTTCTAGTCCGTGCATCGCTACAAAGATACATCCAAGACCAAACAGAACGGTGCCCGAACTAAAAATGAGCTGATGTCGAATTTGAAGCATAATAAACCCTGTAAGTAATAATGGTAATACAAGGTGTTCAGGATTTAGTGTCATTAATTCTGCAGTTATCGTTGTGCCGATATTCGTCCCGAGAATGATGCCGATGGACTGCCGAAATGTAAGAAGTTTAGCTGCAATTAAACTGATGGTAAGGACCATAACGGCGGAGCTACTTTGCAAGAGTGCTGTTACAAGAGCTCCTGTTAGAAGTCCGCGGATGGGTGTTGAAGAGGCATGATAAAGCCATTTCTGTAATTTAGTAGTAGAAATTGTATTTAACCCCACACGAAGAATGCTCATACCAAAAAGAAAAATACTAATGAAGACGATAAAAGAGGCTATATATGGACTCATTTTGTATAAATTCTCCTTTCCATTGAAAGTTTATGGACAGGGTCCCATCGACATGCTCGTTATTTTTTTAGAAAGCTAGAAAAGAGCCTTTTAGAATGAGGTATTCGCTTTGTGCATGTATAAACCCAAAGCTTTTACTTTTCAGTTTTGTTGCAATCAAGCGAACTACTTGCATATTTATTTTTAGAAAGAAGTTTAAAAAGAAAATTACAGAAAGAAATGTTGATAAACCGAAAGGGATGTATTATAATTGCAGGTGACATGTCTTTGTTAGAAAGTCATGTGTTATGATTGTCTATGTTTTGGAGGGAGGGATAGAGATGGCGGAAACTCGCGTGCGTAAGAACGAGTCGATCGATGATGCTCTTCGTCGCTTCAAGAGAACGGTTTCTAAAGAAGGCACTATGGCTGAAGTAAAGAAGCGCAAGCACTATGAAAAGCCAAGTGTTAAGCGTAAAAAGAAATCTGAGGCAGCAAGGAAAAAGCGTAAGTTCTAAGAGAGGGTGTTAGGTCAGTGAGTCTAAATGACCGTTTAACAGCAGATATGAAAGTAGCGATGAAGAACAAAGAAAAAAACAAACTATCTGTTATTCGGATGGTTAAATCTTCAATTCAGAATGAATCCATTAAATTGGGTCATGACTTAACTGAAGAGGAAGAACTTACCGTTCTCACTCGCGAAGTCAAGCAACGCAAAGACTCCCTCCTTGAATTTGAAAAAGCTGGCCGAAGTGATCTTGTACAGAATCTCGATGAAGAGCTGTCGATCTTATCTGTCTACCTGCCGAAACAACTCTCTGAAGAAGAAGTAGAACAAATTGTTCAGGAAGTTATTTCTGAAACGGGTGCTTCTTCAAAGAAAGAAATGGGCAAGGTAATGGGTGCGCTTATGCCGCGTGTAAAGGGCAAAGCGGACGGCGGACTTGTTAATCGTCTTGTACAAAAGAACTTATCATAAAGTGATACTTTCAACTTAGGAGATCACTCATTTCCTCAAGGTGACTAGTTGAAACAATCAGACCTTAAGGTGAAGTTGACTTCTTCTTTCTTCATATGAAAAAGAAACAGTCAAACTTCGCCTTGAGCGTTGGATAAATATGATGAAGCGCAAACACGCTCTGTACAAAACAGGGCGTGTTTTTCTATACATAAAATTCTTTTTTACAATGATAATATATAAACAAGTTAAGGAGATTATCAGTTCATTATTTTAAGCTAGTAATTAGTTTCTTTATTTGTCATACTAAAATTAGTTTTATCTACATAAAAATGAAACTTCATGATGACCTTATTCGTATACTTATGTAGCTGGAGGGAGGGATCACAATCAGAAAAAATACAATGCGTTTCTTTGTATCTGTTTGTTTCATGATGATGGTTATTCTTCCGTTTGCAGGAAATTTTGCGTTAAGTAAGGGCGAGGGCGATCTCGTTACATTTATTCCTGTTGAACAAGAAGTGGAACGTGGATTGGAAGCTTTTCTAAAGCGATCGATTCAGGATGCGGAGGATCAAGGCGCTGATCATATTGTATTAGAAATTAATACGCCTGGTGGAGCAGTAAATGCAGCAGATAATATTGCAAAAATCATCAAAGCATCTGACGTTCCGATCACCGCCTATGTTTCCAACCGTGCTCTTTCAGCAGGCGCTTACATCGCGTTGAATGCCGATCAAATTATTATGGAGCCTGGGGCTTTAATGGGATCAGCCGCTATCATTGACCAGTCAGGAAATGCAGCCGGCAAAAAAGCAGAATCTTTTTGGCACGCCGCAATGAAGTCTGCGGCAGAGCTAAATGATCGGGATCCAAAATACGCTTTAGCCATGGCGGACCCAGATGTTGACCTCCCAGATTATAACGCACCTAAAGGGGAGCTCCTTACACTAAGTGATCAGGAAGCGGTAGAGGTTGGTTATGCTGAAGGGACAGCTGAGGATCGAACTGAATTACTTAACATCCTTAATCTTGAAGAAGCCAAAATTAGTGATGCTGAAGTGAGTATTGCAGAAAGAATTGCTCGCTTTGTTACAAATCCAATCATTATTCCGATTTTATTATCAATTGGAAGTCTGGGCCTTGTATTGGAGCTGTATTCTCCTGGATTTGGCGTACCAGGCTTTATGGGCGCCGGTGCATTACTTCTGTTTTTCTTTGGTCATATGATTGCGGGATTTGCTGGCTGGGAATCACTACTACTATTGATTGTAGGAGTTGTTCTAATTTTGGTGGAGGTGTTTATTCCTGGTTTTGGAATATTCGGGGTTCTAGGTGCTATTGGAATTGTTGCGAGTATTGTGTTGGCTTCAGGACAATCCATGCAATATGTTCTGTTAGCGGTCTTAATTGCCATTGCCGTTACAATTGGTGGTTCCTACCTCTTCATTCGAATCTTTGGTTATCGAGGATTCTTTAAAAAAATCATTCTTTCCGATTCAACAAACACTGAGTTAGGTTATGTGTCTAATGCCACTCGAAATGAGTTGATAGGCATGGAGGGAGAAGCCGTTACACCGCTAAGGCCATCGGGTATTGCAGACTTTGGAGATGAACGCATGGATGTTGTGACAGAGGGGGGTTATTTACCTGCTGGCACAGAAGTGAAAATTGTAAAAACGAATGGTTCAAGAGTCGTTGTAAGAGCAAGTAAATAAAGAATAATAGGGAGGAAAATGATGGACACTAGCACGTTAGGATTATTAGTTATTGTAGGGTTAGTCATTATCGGTTTAGCAATACTGTTTACGTTTGTACCTGTGATGCTGTGGATCTCAGCACTAGCAGCAGGAGTTCGCGTTAGTATATTCAATCTTGTAGGAATGAGGCTTCGTCGTGTAATACCATCCCGTGTCATTAACCCGTTAATTAAAGCGGTCAAAGCGGGTCTTGAATTAAACACAAATCAACTCGAAAGCCACTACCTTGCTGGTGGTAATGTAGACCGAGTCGTTAATGCGCTCATTGCCGCACACCGAGCTAATATTGAGCTTAGTTTTGAACGCTGTGCAGCCATTGATCTTGCCGGCCGAGATGTTTTAGATGCTGTTCAGATGAGTGTTAATCCTAAAGTAATCGAGACGCCATTTATTGCGGGTGTTGCGATGGATGGCATTGAAGTAAAAGCGAAAGCAAGAATCACTGTACGTGCAAACATCGACCGACTCGTAGGTGGAGCTGGTGAAGACACCGTCATTGCTCGTGTAGGTGAGGGCATTGTCAGTACGATTGGTTCATCTGAGAATCACAAAAAGGTTCTTGAAAATCCCGATATGATTTCTCATACTGTTTTATCAAAAGGACTGGACGCTGGAACTGCTTTTGAGATTCTTTCCATTGATATTGCGGATATTGATATTGGTAAAAATATTGGTGCGGTGCTTCAAACAGATCAGGCTGAGGCAGATAAGAACATTGCTCAGGCAAAAGCTGAAGAACGTCGTGCCATGGCAGTTGCGCAAGAGCAAGAGATGCGGGCTCGCGTAGAAGAAATGCGTGCGAAAGTAGTTGAAGCAGAGGCTGAAGTACCAATGGCTATGGCTGAAGCGCTACGTTCTGGTAACATTGGTGTCATGGATTATATGAATCTAAAGAACATTGAAGCAGATACTGACATGAGAGACATGATCGGTAAACCAAATCAGGAAGAAGATGAGGATGATCGCTAAGCTATTCCCTCAATCCTTTGTTGGAGGTGATCGTCGTGGATAATCTTATTGAACTGCTATTAAACAATATCGTTTTTGTTATTATTGCAATTGGTGGTATTATTAGCTTCTTCAAGCGTATGAGCGGCGAGGAAGAAAAACAAAAAGCCAATCCGACTCAAAAGCGGCCGCAAAGAGAACAAAGTAATCCTGGTTCAGGTGGTTCTATGCAAGCAAGTGAAATAGAGGAAGACGCTTCTAAATCTGATACGGTTAGTGCTTACAAGGAAGCTTTAGGACGTATGGCGAAACGTGAGAATTACGGTTCACAGAATGAGCTGAAAGTACAAAAAAATGTGAAATCAACGCCATATACGAAAGATAAGAGTCTCTCTATTAGCAAGTCAAATGTTCGAAACGGCATTATATGGGCAGAGATTCTTGGACCACCGCGGTCAAGAAAACCCCATCCTTCAATGGTGGCCGTGAAACAAAGAAATAGGTAACGAAAAGACGCCATATGGCGTCTTTTTTTTATAGGTTGCAATGATTTAAATGGCAGCTGCATAAGATGGTATCAGGAGCTTTAATCGCATGTAAGTGGGATAGTTTTGTGTTTTCTTTCATAAAGATGAGTGGAGAGGGGGAGTATCCATGGCAAAGTGGAAGCACAATCTAAAAAGTTGGTTAACGAGAAGATTAGAGCTTCCAGCAGATGCGGTCATGGATTTGCCGCGGATCACGATGGTTGGACAGCTACATATTTACATAGAGAATCATCAAGGTGTTCTAAAATTCTCTAATGATGAAGTCCGACTACTTCTTAAAAATGGTCAATTGGTAATAAAAGGAGAGGATTTTATGTTGAAAACAATCCTTCCTGAGGAAATTTTACTGGAAGGTAAAATTGAACATGTTTCCTATCTTGATAAACCCCAAAACTGATAAAAGCCTTAAGAGATTCTCGGGCTGACGATACGGGAGGGTATTATGAAGGAATACATTAAAGAACTTTTTTCTGGATATGTGCGAATTAAAGTGGTCGGGTCCTATACGGAACTTTTTATTAATCGTTGTATTGAATACAACATTCCAATTTGGGACATCTCTCGTGTGGATAATGAAACGATTCTGTTATCGCTCTACACTACCGATATTAAACGCATTAGGCCGCATTTAAAGAGGACAAGATGTAAAATACGCATTAATGAAAGGAAGGGATTTCCTTTTATATTAAAAAAAATAGTCTACTCTAGAGGATTCCTGAGTGGGATCATAAGTTGCATTCTACTCATTCTCATTTTATCGAATATGGTATGGTCAATCACTGTGAATGGCGCAACACCTGAAGTGGAGCATAAGTTAAAGCAAGTAGCCGAAGAACTTGGAGTAAAAAAAGGTGCATTCATATTTCAGTTACCATCCAACCAGGAGCTACAGCAGGAAATGACTGAAAGCCTTGAAGAAATCACCTGGGTGGGTGTTAAAAGAAGTGGTTCGACGTATCACTTTGAAGTCGTTCAAAAGCAATTGCCTGAAAAACAGCCTGCTTTAAATGCAAGGCACATCGTGGCTGATAAAAAAGCCATTATTACAAAAATATATGTAAAAGAAGGACAGGTTCAGGTAAAAGAAAACGATTATGTTAAACCAGGTCAGCTCCTCATTTCAGGGTTTATTGGAAAAGAAGAAAAAAGTGAACTGGTCCCTGCGAGAGGGGAAGTTTATGGGAAGACATGGTATGTAACGAATGTATCTATCCCTTTAAAATCAACTTTTGAAACGAATACTGGTGAAAGAGAAACGAAATATTCGGTAGGTTTTTTTGGTTTTCACCTTCCCATATGGGGATTTTCAAAGCCGGAGTTTTCTCGTTATGAAACGATGTTAAGCGAAACGAATTTACGCTTCCTAAAATGGGAAATTCCTTTGTCGTTTCAAACAAAAGAGCTCCTAGAAACCAAAGAAGTTACGAGAGAGTATACAGAAAAGGAAGCGCTTCAGGCAGCTAGTCAAGTTAGTAGAGAAGACATAATAAGTAAAACATCAGAAAAAGCAGAAATTAAAGAGGAAAAAATTTTACACCATGAGGTAGAGAATGGTAAAGTAAACGTAAAGATACACTATGAAATAATAGAAGAGATTGGGAAAGACATACCGATTATTCAAGGAGATTGAGGTCTATTGGCAGAATCTTATGTTGATCTTACATTACAGCTAGAAAATTCTAATGAAGCTCAAAGCTTATTTGGCCCTGGTGATGAGCATTTAAAGATAATTGAGGAAGCCCTTAAAGTGTCACTTGTTACTCGCGGAGAAGGTATATCTGTGAGAGGGGATGAAGAAAGCGTCACGATGGTAAAAGAAGTTGTGCATACCCTTCACTCCCTCATTAAGCGAGGCGCAAGTATCTCTGGAAGAGACGTTGTTTATGCGTGTCAATTAGTGCAGCAAGGAATGCTTGATCAGCTTCTGGAACTATATCAAGAGGAAATTACCACGAATGCCAAGGGAAAGCCGATTAAAGTGAAAACGCTTGGTCAACGCCATTATGTATCGGCGATGAAAAAGACTGACCTGGTGTTCGGTATAGGGCCAGCCGGAACTGGAAAAACGTATCTTGCCGTTGTTATGGCGGTAACTGCTCTTAAGTACAATCAAGTGAAGAAGATTGTTCTTACTCGTCCAGCAGTTGAAGCTGGAGAAAGTTTAGGCTTTCTGCCAGGAGATTTGAAGGAAAAAGTAGATCCTTATTTACGTCCACTATATGATGCTCTACATGATGTTCTAGGGGTTGAACAAACGACTCGACTGATTGAAAGAGGTACGATTGAGATCGCCCCGCTTGCCTATATGCGAGGGCGAACGCTTGACGACAGCTATGTGATTTTGGATGAAGCACAAAATACAACCTCTCAACAAATGAAGATGTTCTTGACACGATTAGGTTTTGGCTCAAAAATGGTGATCACTGGTGATATCACACAGATCGATCTTCCTAAGGGAAAAGAATCAGGCTTAGCGGCCGCAGAAAAAGTTCTTAAACGAGTAAAAGATGTGTCGTTTATTTATCTTCAGCAGACAGATGTTGTCCGCCACCCGTTAGTTCAGCGTATTATTGATGCATATGAACATGAAACAAAATAAGCTCAAAAGGCCCGTTTGAAAACGGGCCTTTTTTGAGCCCTATCCGTCAACAAAGTCGGGCTAGTGTAAAAAGGATAAGAAGAGAGAAGGCGCATCAAGACGTGAACTTATTATAAGATTATGGTCCATTAATTAGGGAATTCTGATAAAATATGAAGAAGAGTAGTAGAGGCCAGAACTTATGAGGTGAAGGAAGCTATGATTGCGAAGATTAAGCATTTGTTGCAAACTAATCTCCGTAATATCGAACAAATTAAAATGATAAAATGGTCGCTTTATGGACTAGTGGCGCTCATTATGTACTTAACGATGCTATCAAATGTTATGCCAGAGTCCCTGGATGTTTCGCTTTATTCAAGAGCTGATCATGATATTGCTTCACCAATTACGATAGAAAATAAAACCGCTACAGAAGACGAGCGATCAAAAGCCGCTCAAATTGATGCGAAATATGTTTACCGTGATGAGGTTTCACAGTCCCAGTTTGATAAGTTAAATGATTTGTTTTCTGGGATAGATAAAGTGAATAAGAATGAACCCGAGGAAAAAACGACTCAAGAAAAAATATCAGAGCTTCAATCAATTATTTCAGCCTCAATGTCTGATGAACTTACAGATGATACATTAAAGCCGTTAATTGAAGCGGAACCTTCTCAAATTAGTTTAATAAAAGAACTAACGTTATCTGAGGTAATGGAAGTTATGACGGATCGAGTATCAATTGATAATTTAGAGCAATCTAAATCAGATGTTGAAGACCGGTTATCCCTAACTTCGCTCCCAACTGACCAGAAGAAAGCAATGATTACAGTAGCGCAGCAAAGTATTGTACCAAATTACTTTCTTGATCCAGAACAAACAGAACAAAGTCGTCAAGAAGCAATTGAAGCTGTCCAGCCAGTAATGATACGCGAAGGACAAATCATTGTAGAAGAAGGCGCCATGATTAACCGGGAAGTAATGGAGCAGCTTCGACTAGCTGGTTTACTTGATGAAGGGTTTGATGCTGTTCCTTATATAGGACTTGCTCTTCTTGTGATGTTACTTACAGGGTATTTATATTATTTCTTTCAAGACGTCAAATCAAGAGTTCGTTCTTCCAATACAAACCTCCTTATTCTTGTGCTTATCTATCTCAGCACCCTTCTAGTTCTTAAGCTATCAAGCTTATTACAGGGGATAGAAGTTCCAGGGATTGCTTATATCGTTCCAGCAGCAGTAGGGTCTATGTTAATAAAGATGCTTTTTAACGAACAGTTAGCAATTGCTTCAAGCTTACTTTTTGGCGTTTGTGCGGGTGTTTTCTTTAACGGAGAAATTACTGGGCCAATGAATGCTTCGCTTGGATTCTATGTTTTAATGAGTTCGCTATCAGGAGTGTTTTTTCTCGGAAAGAGAAATCATCGTTCAAACATTTTAACTGCGGGATTGCTTGTTTCACTAATAAACATAGTAGCTGTGGCTATATTATTAATGTTAAAGAATGGCCAATATGGTGGTATTGAACTTAGCTATCACTTTGTGTTTGCCTTTTTGTCTGGTTTCTTATCTTCCATGTTAACTCTGGGATTGATGCCGTTTTTTGAAGCTGGATTCCGCATTATTTCGACTACAAGGTTAATTGAATTATCAAATCCAAATCACCCCTTGTTAAGAAAAATACTCGTGGAAACGCCTGGAACTTACCATCATAGTGTGATGGTTGCAAATTTGTCAGAAGCAGCTTGTGAATCAATTGAGGCAAATGGTCTTCTTGCACGAGTAGGCGCTTATTATCATGATATTGGAAAAACGAAACGGCCCCACTTCTTTATTGAAAATCAAATGAATATGGAAAATCCGCATGATAAGATTTCGCCTCACCTAAGTAAAACTATTATTGTATCGCATGCCTCTGATGGAGCTGAGATGTTAAGAAAGCATCGATTGCCAAAAGAAATTGTGGATATTGCTGAACAACATCATGGTACAACATTATTGAAATATTTTTATTACAAAGCAAGTGAACAGACGGATCAGGCGGTTTCTGAAATGGAATTTCGATACCCTGGGCCAAAAGCTCAGACAAAGGAAGCGGCAGTTGTCGGAATTGCAGATTGCATTGAAGCGGCGGTAAGATCAATGACGAAACCAAATCCAACAACGATTGAATCTCTTGTAAGAAAAATCATTACGGAAAGACTAGAAGATGGTCAATTTGACGAATGTGATTTATCACTAAAAGAGCTCGACATCGTTGCAAGAACGATTCTAGAAACGTTAAACGGCATTTTTCACAGTCGAATTGAGTATCCGACAGAAATAAAAAAGAAGGTGACTTCATGAATCTAACAATCGATTTTATTGATGAAACTGAAACATTAAAACAAGATCAGCTTGAAATGCTTGAAAAATTATTGAGCCATGCAGCAAAGGAAGAAGGGGTTGAAGCGGGAAGCGAAGTGTCGATTATGTTCGTAAATAATGAGCGGATTACGGAGATTAATCGAGATTATCGCGGGAAAGATCAGCCTACTGATGTGATTTCCTTTGCCCTTGATGACGAAGAAGAGGGTGAGGATCCGATCGTATTTGATGAACAAATACCGCACCTGCTTGGAGAGATTGTCATTTCGGTCCCAAAAATAGAAGAACAGGCAGCTGATTATGGACATAGCTTTGAACGTGAACTCGGCTTTTTATGTGTTCATGGATTCCTTCATTTACTCGGTTATGACCATATGACAGACGAAGATGAGAAAGAAATGTTCGGTAAACAAAAAGTGCTTTTAGAGCAATATGGCCTCACGAGATAAGCGTTCTAGGCTGGTGCGGTTTTTGCGTAGTTTTCTATATGCATCGCAAGGTTTTCGTTACTTAATAAAAAATGAACAAAACTTTCTCTTCCATCTCCTAGCAGGTTTTGTGGTCGTAATAGCTGGGATAGTGTTGGGTTTATCAACAATTAAAATGTGCGTGTTGCTAACTGTAATCGGTATCATGCTAAGTTTGGAAGCACTAAATACAGGCGTTGAAAGGACAATTGATTTAATTACGGAAGAAGAACATCCTATAGCAAAGGTAGCAAAGGATGTGTCAGCTGCAGCAGTCTTTCTTTTTGCAGTTATTTCAGTTATAATCGGTGTCCTTCTCTTTTTTGAACCGATTGCTCAGTTGTTTCAGTCATAAGGAGGAATTATAATGGAAAAGCAAATGTTGATTGAGGAAGCAAAAAAAGCAAGAGAGATGGCCTATGTGCCCTACTCAAAGTTTAAAGTAGGTGCAGCATTGCTGTCTGAGGATGGTACGGTATTTGGCGGATGTAATATTGAAAATGCTGCTTATAGTATGTGTAATTGTGCAGAGCGTACGGCTTTATTTAAAGCCTACTCAGAAGGCCATAAATCATATAAAGCCATTGCAGTGGTAGCTGATACAAAACGTCCTGTCCCACCGTGTGGTGCATGTAGACAAGTGATCTCAGAACTGTGTGACCCAGAAATGCAAGTGATTTTAACTAACTTAGATGGAAAAATACAAGAATTAACCGTCAGCGAATTACTTCCTGGCGCATTTTCACCGGAGGATTTGAATGAGTAAAGAAGTGTTTAAGTCAGGATTTGTATCAATCGTCGGTAGACCAAATGTAGGGAAATCGACGTTGTTAAACGAAGTTATTGGACAAAAAATTGCGATTATGAGTGATAAAGCACAAACCACCCGAAATAAGGTACAGGGTGTCTATTCAAGAGATGATGCTCAGGTTGTTTTCATTGATACGCCAGGTATTCATAAGCCTAAACATAAACTTGGCGATTTTATGATCAAAATGGCTCAGAGTTCATTAAATGAAGTTGATTTAATTTTATTTGTGATTAATGCAGAAGAAGGATATGGTGCTGGTGATCAGTATATTATAGATCGTTTGCAAAATGTAGAAAGCCCAGTCTTTCTTGTCATTAACAAAATTGACCAGGTTCATCCAGAACAGCTATTCCCTATGATCAATTTTTATAAAGATAAATATTCTTTTGCTGAAATTGTTCCAATCTCTGCATTGCAGGGAAATAACGTTAACACTCTTCTTGAGCAAGTTGTTGACTACCTTGAAGAAGGACCGCAGTATTATCCAAGTGATCATGTTACCGATCACCCTGAACGCTTTATTGTAGCTGAGCTTGTGAGAGAGAAAGTTCTTCATTTAACGAGAGAAGAAATTCCTCACTCTGTTACGGTAGTAACCGAGCAAATGGTAAAACGTGAAGGATCTGATGTCATCGATATTCACGTAACGGTGGTTGTTGAACGCTCTTCTCAGAAGGGCATCATTATTGGAAAGCAAGGAAAGATGCTAAAAGAAGTTGGAAAACGAGCTCGTCAAGATATTGAAGCTCTTTTAGGTTCCCGTGTCTTTATGGAAATCTGGGTGAAGGTTGTGAAGGATTGGCGTAATAAACCTTCATCGTTACGTGATTATGGTTATCGAGAAGATGATTATTAAGTGAAATTTTGTTAAATATTCCATCACATAAACCGACTTATGTAAGGTCAAGCTAGAGGTAAGAGATAAACTTTTTACAAAATGAAAGGTGGGATCTAAAGTGTTAGAGTTTACCTGGAAAATATTTTGTGAAACAGGAAACATTGATACTTATCTTCTTTTGAAGGAAATGGAAATACCGAATGATGAAGACAATGATTCTCTCGCCGAGATGGAAGAAGTACCTCGCCTCTCTTGACCTTTTGGAATTGCAACAGGAAACGGTTGGTGAAAGTTCTTGTTAAAAAAGGTTGAAGGAATTGTGATTCGAACCGTGGACTATGGTGAAACAAATAAAATACTGACGATTTATTCGAGAGAGACGGGTAAGGTTGGCGTCATGGCAAGAGGCGCAAAAAAACCTAAAAGCCGTCTTTCTGCTGTTTCACAACTTTTTGTCTATGGACAGTACCTTTATCAGCATACATCGGGCCTTGGGGGATTGAATCAGGGAGAAATAATTGATTCGTTTCGCTCCATAAGAAATGATTTGTTTCTCACTTCCTATGCGGCATATGCGGCAGAGTTAGTTGATAAATTAACAGAAGAGAGAAAACCCAACCCTTATTTATTTGAAATGCTTTATCAGGTCCTTCATTCGTTGAATGAAGAAAAAGACCCTGAAGTCATTTTATTTATTTTTGAGCTTAAAATGCTTCGCGTTGCAGGAATTACACCACAACTAGATCGTTGTGCAAACTGTGGTCTTTCTGAAGGGAAGTTTCATTTCTCTATTAATGAAGGTGGATTACTATGTCATCGGTGTCTTTCAGTGGATCCTTATAACATTCCGATCATGAAACGGACAGCAGAACTTCTTCATTTATTTGCACATATTGATTTGGGAAGATTGGGAAATATTTCACTAAAAAAAGAAACAAAAAAAGAGATTAGACAAATTCTTAACCTTTATTTTGACGCTTATTCCGGTCTTTATTTAAAATCAAAACGTTTTTTGGATCAGTTGGACCGGTTTAAACTTGAGTAATTAGATTAGCCTGCGGAATGTAATCCGCAGGTTTTTATTTTTAAATAAAGTATTTTAACAGATGGTTTTCACAAAACAATGCCGAGTACTTTCGTTAAAATGGTATAATCGTATATAATAATGAAAATAAAGTATAACCTTATTAAAGGTGGTGATTCTTATCCAATTAAACAATAGGCAGGAAACCATCCTTCAGATCGTGAAAAATGAAGGGCCGATTACAGGGGAGCACATTGCAGAGAAGCTCAGTTTAACTAGAGCTACGCTTAGACCAGATCTAGCAATTTTAACAATGGCAGGCTATCTTGACGCGAGGCCGAGAGTCGGGTATTTTTATACAGGTAAAACAGGTTCACAGCTTCTTACTGAGAAAATAAGAAAAATTAAAGTTGATGATTACAAATCAATCCCCGTCGTCGTACAAGAAAATGCAAGTGTCTATGATGCGATATGTTCCATGTTCCTTGAAGATGTCGGCACATTGTTTGTAGTGAATGAATTGGCACATCTCGTTGGTGTATTATCAAGAAAAGATCTGTTAAGAGCTGCACTTGGTAAACAAGATCTTGAAAGTATACCCGTTACAATTATTATGACGAGAATGCCGAATATTACTGTATGTCAGAGAGATGATCTCTTAATCGAAGTAGCGAATCAGTTAATTGAGAAGCAGATTGATGCGTTGCCGATCGTAAAAGAAGTAGAGAATGGTATTGAGGTTATTGGAAGGATAACGAAAACAAACGTAACGCGAGCACTAGTGGATCTTGCCAAAGACGAAATTATTTAGCTTAGGAGGTTTATATGACGAATTCAACTAATCGTGCTATTGTGTATGTGATTTCTGATTCGGTTGGCGAAACAGCGGAACTTGTTGTAAAGGCAGCCGCAAGTCAATTTGACCCTACCGATTTTGATGTCCGAAGAGTCCCTTATGTAGAAGATACAGCGACAATTCACGAAGTGATGACTCTTGCAAAAGAAACAAAAGCGATTGTCGCTTTTACTCTCGTAGTTCCGGAGTTAAGAAATTTCCTTCTTGAAGTCGCATCAAAAGAAAATATTCAGGCTATTGATATTATTGGTCCAATGATTGACCATATGCAGGCAGTAATAGGGAAAGAACCACGAAATGAGCCTGGACTTGTACATAAACTTGACGAAGACTATTTTCGTCGAGTAGAGGCAATAGAATTTGCGGTGAAGTATGATGATGGGAGAGACCCACGTGGGATTGCACTTGCGGATATTGTGCTTGTGGGTGTTTCTAGAACTTCTAAAACACCTTTATCACAATATTTAGCACACAAGAGGTTGAAGGTAGCCAATGTTCCTATAGTCCCTGAAGTCGATCCGCCTGATGAATTATTTAATGTTGCAGAAGGAAAATGCTATGCTCTTAAAATAAGTCCTGAAAAGTTAAATAACATTCGTAAAGAGCGACTAATTGCGCTTGGATTAAATGCAGAAGCTAGCTATGCTAATATGACAAGAATCAAAGATGAATTGGAATACTTCGATACGATTATTAATAAAATGAACTGCCAAGTGATTGATGTTTCAAATCGAGCAGTAGAGGAAACAGCTAATTTAATTTTAAGCCTTTATAAAGGGAAGCATACATCTTAATAAAAGCATAACAAGAAAACACCATTATCGAGACAAAAATGTTCTCGATGATGGCGTTTTTTTATCGTTTTTATCTGTTCAATTTAATATTTTTAGTATATAATCAAATATTGTCAATAAAATTTGTCTATAATCATTAAAGAAGGCTTTCAGAAGAATATAGTAGTTATCTGAAATAGTTCGATCTAAAATTCTGAAAGTTAAAACATAAATTTCAAAAGAAGGATAACTCAGGGAGATGTAGAATAGAGAATTATGACGAAAAAGAAACTGACGCTTTTTGTCGATGCAGATGCATGTCCTGTTCTAATTAAAGAAGAAATTATGTCTTTTCAGAAAGCTCTATCAGAAGTAGAAACGATTTTTGTCGCATCTTATGCCCATATGAGCACGACGTTCCGTGAGGCGAAGTGGGTTATGGTAGACTCTGAAAAGGAAGAAGCAGATCTCTATATTCATCGTCATGCCAAAAAAGGCGATATTGCTGTGACCCAAGACTATGGTCTTGCAAGTTTGCTCCTTCCAAAAGGTGTTTTTGTTCTTTCTCCAAGAGGGAAACGGTATACAGAAGAGAACATATCGACTCTTTTACATACGCGGTACCTAGCATCTAAAAGTAGAAGAGCTGGTAAGCATACAAAAGGTCCACGAAAGTTTACCGGTGATGATCGAGTTCAATTTCGGGAAGAACTAATAAAAATATTGTCGAATTATGAAGGAGATTATTTTTATTTGTCGAAACTATAGAATCTGTTGGTGATAAATAATGAGTGGCAGAATCCCAGAAGAAAAAATTGAAGCGATTCGCCGATCCACAGATATTGTTGATGTGATTAGCGATTATGTCCAACTGAAAAAGCAAGGAAGAAATTTCTTTGGCCTTTGTCCTTTTCACGGTGAAAGCACTCCTTCATTTTCAGTAGCGCCGGACAAGCAAATTTACCATTGCTTCGGATGTGGTGCTGGCGGTAACGCTTTTTCATTTTTAATGGAAATTGAAGGGTATAACTTTGTAGAAGCGGTTCAAAGTCTTGGACAAAAATCCGGTATTGACTTACCTGAAGTGCAAGAGAATCAGAGCGGTAGTGCAAAAACAAATTCTGAGAATGACACCATATATAAGGCCCATGACTTTCTCGCTAAACTATACAATCATTGTATGGTTAAGACACCGGAAGGCGAACAAGCCCGTGCTTATCTTAATGAACGAGGTTTTTCGAAAGAAATGATTGAAAAGTTCCAGTTAGGCTTTGCACCTGACTCTTGGGACTATGCAACATCGTATTTAGAAAAAAGAAACTACCCTCTCGCAAAAGTGGCTGACGCAGGCTTACTCGCCAAAAGAGAATTTGATGGAAAGTATTTCGATCGCTTTCGAAATAGGATTATGTTTCCGATTTGGGATCCAAAAGGAAGACCAGTTGCATTCGGAGGAAGAATCATAGGAGATGGCGAACCTAAATATTTAAATAGTCCGGAAACGAAGCTTTTTCAAAAAGGGAAGTTTCTCTATGGATTTCACCTTACCCGCTCTGCTATTCGCTTAAAAGATCAGGCAATCCTATTAGAAGGCTATGTTGATGTGATTACAGCATACGGAAATGGGGTACAAAACGTTGTAGCAAGTTTAGGTACGGCTTTAACGAAGGATCAAGCAAAGCTGCTGCGAAGACAGACAGAGTCCGTGGTCATTTGTTATGACTCAGACAAGGCTGGAACCAATGCTGCCACAAGAGCGGCAGACGAATTAATGGAAGCCGGGTGCTACGTTAGAATTGCAAAAATGCCAGGTGGACTAGATCCCGATGACTATATCCGGACATACGGTGCAGAACGGTTTGAAAAGGATGTAATAGGGGCAGCGCCAACGGTAATGGCTTTCAAAATGGAGGTTTTTCGATCAGGAAAAAACCTATCGGATGAAGGAGAACGAATCCGCTATATCGAAGAAGTACTTAAAGAAATTAGCCGTCTTTCTAATGCTGTTGAACGCGATCATTATTTACGGCAGCTAGCGGAAGAATTCTCACTCTCACTCGATGCTTTAAAGCAGCAGGTTTCTCAGTTTTTTAAAGAGGGGAAGAAAAGTAAGGATAATGCTCCTCTGAAAAGGGATAATAATGCTAGGAAAAATTTCTATGTTAAGAAAAAACTCTTGCCAGCATTCCAGAATGCAGAACGTATCTTACTTGCTTATATGATGCGCGATCTGGAAGTGGCAGAAAAAGTACAGGAAGAGGTTGGCGGTTCGTTTAATATTGACGAGCATAGTGCGATTGCTGCATACCTGTATAGCTTTTATGCTAACGGCCATGAAGCTGACGTGAGTCAATTCATGGAGCAGCTGACTGATCCTAACCTTGTCAAAATTGCTTCTGAACTGGCCATGATGGATTTAAATAATGACGTGTCGGACAAAGAATTACATGATTATATCCGGCAGGTGTTAAATTATCCAGAATGGATAAAGATAGAAGAGAGAGAAAAAGAAAAAAAAGAAGCGGAAATGAAGCAAGATTTTGTCCAGGCAGCCAAGATCGCTATGGAAATTCTTGAAATGAAAAAGAACTTAAAAAATTCATTTTAAGATAATGACTGATTTTTATTGTTGAGATGTATGGAAGGAGGGGATCGAATGGCTGAAAAACCAACTCGCCAACCGGCGGAAGGTGAATTAACCATCGATCAAGTGAAAGAGCAGTTAGTAGAGCTTGGAAAGAAAACAAGCTTAATTACTTACTCTACGATCGTAGAACGGTTGTCCCCATTTGAACAGGATTCCGATCAAATGGATGAATTCTTTGAATATCTAGAGGAACAAGGTGTTGAAGTCATCGAAGATACTTCAGATAATCCTTCGCCCCAAGAAGTTAATAAAGAAGAAGAATTTGATTTGAACGACTTAAGTGTTCCTCCGGGTGTCAAAATAAATGATCCGGTTCGTATGTACCTTAAAGAGATTGGCCGTGTAGACCTTCTTTCTGCAAAGGAAGAGATTAGTCTAGCACAACGTATCGAAGAAGGTGACGAAGAGGCTAAGCGTCGTCTCGCTGAAGCAAACCTTCGACTTGTTGTTAGTATTGCGAAAAGATACGTTGGACGAGGCATGCTCTTCTTAGATTTAATTCAAGAAGGGAACATGGGACTCATTAAAGCAGTTGAAAAATTCGATTATCGTAAAGGGTACAAATTTAGTACGTATGCAACGTGGTGGATTCGTCAAGCAATTACTCGAGCAATTGCAGACCAAGCTAGAACGATACGTATTCCCGTTCATATGGTCGAAACGATTAATAAATTAATTCGAGTTCAGCGTCAACTTCTTCAAGATCTTGGGCGTGAACCATCACCTGAAGAAATTGGTAAAGAAATGGATCTTTCTCCAGAGAAAGTCCGTGAAATTCTTAAGATTGCTCAAGAACCTGTCTCTCTTGAAACGCCTATTGGTGAAGAAGACGACTCCCACCTTGGAGATTTTATTGAAGATCAAGATGCCCTTGCGCCATCGGATGCTGCAGCTTATGAACTGCTGAAAGAGCAGCTTGAAGATGTTTTAGATACGCTAACTGATCGAGAAGAAAACGTATTGAGACTTCGTTTTGGGCTAGACGATGGGCGAACAAGAACACTAGAAGAAGTAGGACGCGTCTTTGGCGTTACGCGTGAGCGAATCCGACAGATTGAAGCAAAAGCTCTTCGTAAACTTCGCCATCCAAGCCGTAGCAAACGATTAAAAGATTTTCTGGAATAGACTTACTTACTCTCTGACCGCTTAAGCGGTCAGAGATTTTTTTATTAACTATTAGCGTTTAAGTCTCATTCGCATTTAACTTGTTTATTTAGCCGGCGAAGAATTACTATGTGGGTTTAAGAATACATTTCTTGTCATTTATTTTACTGATTTTTCTTTCGTTTTGCAAATGACCGTTTTGAAAATAAAAGTACTGCCTCCTGTCATAATAGGCTTTTGAGTTTTAGTAACAAAAAAATAATATATTAAATTATTTTTATTTTCTAAAACGTTGAAAAAATTACATCTAAAAGAGATAATGAAATGTAAGCGCATTCAATTCAGCAGTATTTATAGGAGGTTATGTGGTAATGAATTTTGACTTAACGAAAGAGCAAAAAATGATTCAAAAGATGATTAGAGAGTTTGCGGATGAGAAAGTTGCACCTGGTGCAGAACAAAGAGATAAGGAAAAGAGGTTTCCTAAAGAGATTTTTCAACAACTAGGTGAACTGGGTATTATGGGTCTTCCATTTCCAGAAGAGTATGGTGGTGGAGGAGCAGATACAATAAGCTTTGCCATTGTCGTAGAAGAATTAAGCCGTGCGTGCGGGTCAACTGGAATTACTTATTCCGCTCACGTATCGCTTGGAGGAGCACCGCTGCACCTGTTTGGCACAGAAGAACAGAAGCAAAAATACCTTGCTCCAATTTGTTCTGGAGAGTCATTGGGTGCATTCGGATTAACTGAGCCCAATGCCGGATCAGATGCAGGAGGGACAGAAACAGAAGCCTCTCTCAATGACGGCAAGTGGGTTATTAATGGGAATAAGTGCTATATTACAAATGCATCTTACGCCGATCATCTTGCATTAACGGCGATTACAAATCGTAAAGACGGCGAAAAAGAAATAAGCGCTATAATTGCGCCTACTTCCGCACCTGGCTTTAGAGTGATTGATAATTATGAGAAATTAGGATTGCATTCGTCGAATACAACAGAACTTGTTATGGAAGACGTCGTCGTACCGGAGGAGAACCTGCTTGGGAAGCGTGGAGATGGGTTCAGACAATTTCTTATAACGCTTGATGGTGGAAGGATAGGAATTGGTGCTATGGGTGTAGGAATTGCTCAGGCGGCTTATGAGAAGGCGTTACAGTATGCAAATGAACGGAAGCAGTTTGGTCGATCAATTTCACGTTTTCAAGCCATACAATTTAAATTAGCAGATATGGCTATGAAAATAGAATTAGCTCGCACAATGGTCTACAAAGCTGCCTGGTTAAAAGACCAGGGGAAAAAGTTCACGAAAGAAGCCTCTATCTGTAAATTATATGCTTCAGAAATCTGTATGGAAGTTTGCGACCAGGCAGTGCAAATTCACGGTGGAAATGGCTATATGCGTGATTATCATGTCGAACGTTATTTTAGAGACGCGAAACTACTTGAAATTGGCGAAGGAACATCAGAGATTCAACGGATGGTCATTGCTCGGGAAATTGGTTGTTAAACTGAACGAGCGCTCGGTTAGGTGTGTTGGGCATTTGCTTTTGGTTCATTATATGCGAATTAAAACATGTTAATTAAAAGGGGTGCGACTATGACGAAATTGCTTCATGAGACGATTGGGGCGATGCTTGAAAGACAGGTTAATCAATTTGGCTCGAAAGAAGCTGTCGTATATGCAAAAGAAAATGTTCGGTACACCTTCAGTGAATTTAATAGTGAAGTTAATTCAGTTGCCAAATCGCTACTTGATTTAGGCGTGGCTAAAGGAGAGCATGTTGCCGTATGGGCAACGAATGTACCTGAATGGCTACTATTGCAATTTGCCACTGCTAAAATAGGCGCGGTACTTGTTACTGTGAATACGAACTATCAGTCAACTGAACTGGAGTACGTTCTCAAGCAATCTGATGCCACTCATCTATTTATAATTGATGGTTTCAAAGGTACTTCTTATCCAAAAGCATTTCTTGATCTGAAGAAAAGCGGGGACCAGGTTGTTAATGGGAAATGCGCCTTTCATGATCTCCCTTATTTAAAACATGCGATTTATATCGGATCAGATCCACATCCTTCTTTTATGTCATGGAGTGAATTCATTCAATGTGGTAAGTCAAAGTCAGAAGAGGAATTGGATATAAGGAAGAAAGAGCTTGATCCTGATGATGTGATCAATATGCAATATACGTCAGGGACTACGGGGTTTCCAAAAGGTGTTATGCTTACTCATTACAATATCCTTAATAACGGCTATCAGATTGGTCAGTGTATGAAGCTAACAGAAGAAGATCGTCTCTGTATTCCTGTGCCTTTCTTTCATTGTTTTGGCTGTGTATTAGGTACTTTAGCTGCTTTTTCAGCAGGAGCCACCATCGTTCCTATTGTTGAATTTGAGCCTAATCTTGTATTGAAGACGGTGGAACAGGAGAAGTGCACAGCACTTCACGGGGTTCCTACAATGTTTATTGCGGAGCTCAATCTTCCTGAGTTTGATACATTTGATTTACGATCTTTGCGTACCGGAATCATGGCTGGAAGTCCTTGTCCAATTGAAGTAATGAAAAATGTGATCAACAAAATGAATATGGAGGAAATTACGATTGCTTATGGTCAAACGGAATCTTCTCCAGTTATTACCCAAACTAGAACTTATGACCCGATTGAATACAGAGTAAATTCTGTTGGTCAAGCTTTACCTGGTGTTGAGGTTAAAATCATAGATCCTCTAACAAGCAAAGAAGTTCAGGAAAATCAGATAGGAGAATTATGTACAAGAGGTTACCATGTGATGAAAGGGTATTATCACATGCCCGATGCGACGAAGCAGGTAATTGACCAGGATGGTTGGCTACATACCGGAGATTTAGCGAAAATGAATGAGAGCGGGTATGTGCAGATTACAGGGCGATTAAAGGATATGATTATTCGTGGTGGGGAGAATGTGTACCCTCGTGAAATTGAAGAATTTTTGTATACACATCCTGCAGTTCAGGACGTTCAAGTTATTGGTGTTCCAGATGAGAAATACGGCGAAATCGTTGTGGCTTGTATTCAATTGAAAGAGAATGAAACGATCACCCCTGCCGATATTCTTCATTTTTGTGAAGGAAAAATTGCAAAATATAAAATTCCTTCTCATATCTTTTTTGTCGATGACTATCCAATGACTGCTTCCGGAAAAATCCCAAAATATAAACTCCGTGAAACCGCGGTAAAGTGGGCTAATCTTCATTCTAAATTAGAGAAATAAATGATATGACCAGGCATCAGTAATTGTGCTGATGCCGTTTGTTTTATTAAGAAAATTTGCTATCATAGAGATAGAGTGAATAACTATGACAAATATGTGATTTGCCTCGCTTCCCCTTTTCTTTCATAGCGTTTTCAAGTAAAATAAGTTATGATTTGTTTACTCTTACATATTTGGGGAAAACGACATCAGCGAATCGGTACAAGGAGGAAAAGAAATGAAAAAGAATCCGCTTATTCCATTTGCATGGACAGCCGTTATCGGATTAATTCTCATTATTGGTGTTTCTTTCTGGGCATTGCAACAGGACGGCAAAGAGAGCGCTGAGGGCGAAGGTGAAAAGCAAGAACAGGCTGAAGCAGCTGCACCTGAAGATATTTACGCTCAAAATTGTGCATCTTGTCACGGTGGTGATCTTGGTGGCCAGGTAGGACCAGCTCTAAATGCGGTTGGAGGAAAGTACTCCAAGGATGAAATTCTCGACATTATTAATAATGGTAAAGGCTCCGGAATGCCTGCGGGACTCATTCAAGGAGAACAGGCTGAAGCAGTTGCTCAGTGGCTTTCCGAGAAAAAATAAGAAGCGAAAAAAGCTTTCTGTGAGAACAGGAAGCTTTTCTATTTGGAAGAAAACCTAATTCCTTTTGATGCAAATTTCTGTTATCAAGAATTGGTAAAGGGTAAACTATAAAGAAGAAAATTGGGTAAGGTGAAGAAATGAACGATAAATTATTATCAGAGCGTTTAAAAACGGTAGCAAACTTTGTTCCAGAAGGAAGTAGTGTAGCGGATATTGGATCTGATCATGCGTATTTACCTTGCTATTTAATGAATAAACAGCGCATCACTTTTGCAGTAGCAGGTGAAATAAATGAAGGTCCTTATCAATCAGCCGTTAACCAAGTTAAACGTAGCGGCTTCACGAAAGAAATCACAGTGCGTAAAGGTAATGGTCTTGAAGTACTTTCTCCTGGAGAAGTAGATGTCATTACAATTGCTGGAATGGGCGGTCAATTGATTCGAGATATTCTACTAGAGGGAAGAGAGAAGTTAACGAACGTAAAGCGACTGGTCCTACAACCAAATGTGGCTGCACATCTTCTACGTGAACGACTTTCCGATTTAGATTGGGAGCTAGTTGATGAATGCATTCTTGAAGAAGATCATAAGGTTTACGAAGTTCTTGTGTTCGATGCAGGAAATGGCATGCGTCCTTATGAAGGAATGTCTGATAAAGAGCTGCGAAAAAGTATGTTAGTTGGTCCGATACTTTTAAAAAATCAAAATGAAGCCTTCCGGAAAAAGTGGCAAAATGAATTAACGAAGAGGGAACGGATCTTAACGTCGTTAACAAAAACACACGGTGTTTCAGATAAAGAAGCAATGGTGAAAAATGAGCGGGACATTATTAAGGAGGTTCTTTCATGACTAAGCTAGTTTCGGGCCAGGCTATTATTCAAGAATTTGAATCCTGGTCTAAAAAGAAATATGCAGAAGAGGGAGACCCGATCGGGCTACAGGTTGGCAGTCTTAACAAGAAAATTAAAAAAGTGATGACTGCACTTGATGTTCTTCCCAATGTTGTTGAAGAAGCGGTGGATGAAGGTGTCGATTTAATTATAGCGCATCATCCTATCCTTTATCGACCGCTTAAAAAAATCAATTTAGATACAGCGCAGGGTAAAATGATTGAAACGCTCATTAAGCATGATATTACAGTGTATGCTGCGCACACGAACTTGGATGTGGCACCTGGTGGTGTGAACGATATGCTGGCAGAAGCGTTAGGATTAAAAGATACTAGCGTTCTCGTGGAAACATTTCAGAGGGAGCTAAAAAAGGTTGTCGTTTTTGTACCGGCATCTCACCAGGAAGAGGTAAGAAATGCTCTTGCTAACGCGGGAGCTGGTTCTATAGGTGAATATAGTGATTGTACCTTTACCTCTCAAGGGACCGGAAGATTTAAGCCAACTGACTATGCAAAGCCGTTCATTGGTGAGGCAGGCGCTTTAGAAGCCGTAGATGAAGTGAAAATTGAAAGTATCTTCTATGCAGATCAACAAGCAACAATTATAAATGCTATAAAGAAGGCGCATCCATACGAAGAAGTAGCATATGATATTTATCCACTCGATAATGAACCAGAAAAGTTAGGTCTAGGTAGAGTTGGTCAACTTGAAAAAGAAATGACCTTAGAAAGCTTTGCCGGTTTTGTGAAAGAAAAGCTTAGTGCAGGTGGCGTCCGGATTGTCGGAGATCTTCAATCTACGATTAAAAAAGTAGCTGTATTAGGTGGAGACGGTAATAAATTTATAAACGCCGCTCGCTTTAGTGGAGCAGATGTTTTTGTCTCAGGGGATATTTATTACCACGTGGCACATGATGCAATGATCGAAGGGCTTCAAATCATAGATGCAGGACATAATATTGAAAAAATCATGATCGAGGGCGTGCGTAAGAAATTGTTAGCTTTCCTAGAAGAGAAGCGATATGAAACAGAGATTATTTCCTCTCAAGAGAAAACAGATCCATTTCAATTTAGATAAAAAAATCCCGCCAGTACTGGCGGGATTTTTTGTTACTTTTTCACTTTTACTTTAGGAAGAATTTTGGATGAAGGTACCTTTCTTTCTCGTACCCATGTATCTTCATTTTCTGGATCATATTGATCAAGAAAACGGATCACTTCTTTCGTAATAGGAGTTGGAGTAGAAGCACCAGCAGTCACACCGACTGTTTTAACTCCTTCAAGCCACTCAAGTTGTAATTCTGAAATATCGGTAATTCTGTATGCAGGTGTTCCTGCAACTTCAATTGATACTTGCGCGAGGCGGTTTGAATTATTACTTTTTGGGTCTCCGACGACAAGAACTAAATCTGTATCACCAGCCTGTTCGGCGACGGCTTCTTGACGTACTTGAGTTGCGTTACAAATTTCATTATGGATAACGGCATGCGGGTACCGTTCGGTCGCTCTTTCCATAATTTCTTGTACATCCCACTGACTCATTGTCGTTTGGTTTGTAATAATAATCTTTTCACTGTTAATTTGAAGATCATCGACCTCTTCTGGTTTTTCAACAAGATGTACGATTTCAGGAGCGATTCCCATGGCTCCTTCAGGTTCGGGGTGTCCTTTTTTACCAATATAAATGACGTGATAGCCTTCTTGTTGTTTTTCACGAATTAAATCATGCGTTACCGTCACATCGGGGCAAGTAGCATCAAGGACAGTTAGCCCCTTTTCTTCAGCTAGCTCACGAACTTGAGGCGAAACGCCATGAGCAGTGAAAATAACCGTTCCGGATTCTACCTTCTTAAGAATTTCCATACGGTTCGGTCCATCAAGGGTAATAATGCCATCATCTTCAAAAGCATCTGTTACATGTTTATTATGAACGATCATCCCGAGAATAAAAATCGGGCGCGGTAAAGTTTTATCAAGCGCTGCATTGCGTGCAATGACCATTGCATCCACAACGCCATAACAATAACCTCTAGGTGAAATTTTAGTTACTTTCATCGAGTACCTCCTCAATCCATTTATGGATTGTTGTATAACTGATCTCTCCTAATTATAAAGGAGATATCGAGATAACTCAACGAAACACGTTGGTTAAACATAGAGTTTAGGTTTTGATTTAATACTTTGTTCATTTGAAATCGGTTTTGATTTTTTCTTTGCGTTTGTTATTGGAGGGGTTTTACCTTTTGTTTTTTTAGAAGATTTTTTTGCTTTCTTAGGTGTTTCGTCTGCTTCGCTATCTTTATCATCTTCTGTTTCCCCTGAGGATTTTTGGTATTCTTTAAATAAAGCGATCATTTCTGGCAGTTGTTTTACCATTGGTCCGTATTGCTGTACCATAGGTTTAATTGTGTCGGCAGCTTGCATCACTTTTTGAACATTTTGGATCATGCCCATCATATCCATACCACCCTGGCCGGCACCTGGAAGAAATCGTGATAACATCCCGGCCTGCTGAGGAAAACCAGGTATCGCCCCACGCTGCATTGCTGGAAATGAACCTGGAGGCATAGGGAGTCCCCCTGCTTGAGTTCCCCCACCGCCTAAAAACCTAGATAATAGTCCTCCAGTTCCTGTTTGTGGAGGCTGTGAAAAGCCTGGGCCGGGACCTTGAAACCCTCCGCCGGAAAATGGAAAGCCCATGCCAGGACCCGGACCACTTTGAGGGGAGGGAGGAAATTGATTCATGTCATACCCTCCTTCTTATAACTTGACCAAAATAAACTGTTGGTACTATTAAGGTATGCTGAAAAAATAGAAGGTGTGAGAAGGTACAATATTGGGCAATACAAATAATAGAAAAGTTTTTAACTCAGATCTGCCTTCTTTAAGCATGGAATTGCTTTTTAAAAAAATGCGAAGGAAACGTAATATTTCTATTAAATGACAGTGCATGCAAAATCAGAGTGGAAGGTCTTTTCTGAACGTATGGCGCTTTACGTGAATTTGCTTTATAATACAAAGTGGATTAATGGATGGAGGAACAACAAAAATGAAACAATTTGATAGATTAGGGCTTAAGCCATTCTTAATTGAAGCGCTAGAGGCTCAGAAATTCACAAGACCAACTGAAATACAAGAGAGACTTGTACCAGCTATACGTAATGGCGAGAGTGCAATTGGTCAATCACAAACGGGATCAGGTAAAACACTTGCCTTTCTTTTGCCGCTTATTCATCGTATTGACCGTGAAAAGAATGAATGTCAGGCCGTGATTACAGCACCAACTCGCGAACTAGCTGATCAAATATATAATGAGGCATTAAAATTAATCGAGCCGCTTTCAGAAGAAGAAGCGATTTCCATCAAAAAAGCCGTAGGTGGAACGGATCGGAAACGCATGATTAGTCGGATGAAAAATACGCCACATATCGTAATTGGAACACCAGGAAGAATTAAAGACCTTGTTGAAGAGCAAGCCTTAAGCGTTTTTCCTGCAACTATGCTCGTAGTAGACGAAGCTGATCAGATGCTAGATATGGGCTTCATTGAAGATGTGGACTATATTGCTTCAAGAATGGCAAAAGAGTTACAAATGCTCGTATTCTCTGCAACAATTCCAAAGAGTCTACAACCATTTTTGAAGAAATATATGGACAACCCTAAATTTGTTGAAGTCAATGCTGAGCAGGTAACGGCTGATAAAGTAGAAAATATATTTATACCAGCCCGATATCGTGAGAAGAAAGAGTTACTGCTTAATGTAACAAAAGCCATTAACCCTTATTTAGCTCTTGTCTTTACGAATACGAAACAAACAGCTGATGAAGTAGCTGATTTTTTAATTGAGAACGGGCATAATGTAGAGCGACTTCACGGTGGTGTTCAAGCTCGTCAGCGCAAGCAAATTATGAAGAAAATTCAAGAAGCTGAATGTCAGTATGTCGTAGCGACAGACCTTGCTTCAAGAGGGATTGACATAAAAGGCGTGTCACACGTCATTAATTTTGAATTACCAAAGGATCTTGATTTCTATATTCACCGCGTAGGACGAACAGCACGTGCAGGTCAGGATGGGATTGCTTATACACTAGCAGAGCCTTCTGATCAACAAGCGATTCAAAAGCTATCAGCAAAGGGGATCAGTATTGCATATAAAGAGGTTAAGAACGGGGAATGGGTAGAAGCGAAACCTGTAACTCCTCGTAAAAAACCAACTTCATCAAAGCCGGACGTTTTTGTACCAAAGCCAAAGAAAGTTAAACCAGGGTACAAAAAGAAAATGCAACAAGAGCGTGACAGAATTCAGCAAAAGCAACGTAGAAAATAACTCAAAAACCCTCTTAATACAGAGGGTTTTTGTCTGCTTTATTATGATAAATCCTGTAGTTGGATTTGATGTCGCTATTGTGTCATCAAATGAGGAGAATGGAAACAAAGTTAAAAAAGGGAAGGGCTGAAGATAATGTTAAAAATAGGATCTCACGTTTCAATGAGTGGAGATAAAATGCTACTTGGAGCAAGTGAAGAAGCTGTAAAATACGGTGCAACAACTTTTATGATCTATACGGGTGCCCCTCAGAACACAAGACGTAAGCCGATTGAGAAACTCAATATTGAAAAGGGCGCCGCTCATATGAAGGAACATGGCATTCAGGATATTGTCGTACATGCTCCGTATATTATTAATATTGGGAATACGACGAAGCCAGAAACATTTCAGCTTGGAGTTGATTTTCTTCGTTCCGAAATCGAACGGACCCATGCTCTAGGTGCCCGTCAAATTGTCTTACATCCTGGTGCTCATGTAGGAGCGGGGTCAGACAAAGGGATTCAGAAGATTATCGAAGGATTAAATGAAGTTCTTACACCTGAGCAAGAAGTACAGATTGCTTTAGAAACAATGGCAGGGAAAGGCTCTGAATGTGGTAGAAACTTTGAAGAGCTGGCTCAAATTATAGATGGTGTGACGCATAATGAGAAGCTATCTGTCTGTTTTGACACGTGTCATACTCATGACGCGGGCTATGATATTGTTCATGACTTCGATGGTGTATTAAATGAATTCGATCGTATTGTTGGGATAGATCGATTGAAGGTTCTTCACGTAAATGATAGTAAAAATGAACGTGGAGCAGCGAAAGACCGCCATGAAAATATTGGTTTTGGTTATATTGGTTTTGACGCTCTAAATAAAGTGATTCATCATCCGCAATTAAAAGAAATTCCCAAAATTCTAGAAACTCCGTATGTAGGAGAAGATAAGAAAAATAAGAAAGCACCGTATAAACTTGAGATTGAAATGCTTCGTAATAAGAAGTTTGATGAGGATTTAAAAAACAAGTTAATGACTGTCTAACAAAAAACCGCTAAAGCGGTTTTTTGTTATTGATTTAAAAAAGATAACATCAACTTGTTTACACGAGATGCAACGGAAGGATTAACTTCACGGCTGATTTTCAATAAAATGCGCTTTCGTTGCGTTTGATTTGCAATATCGATATTTTCTTGTTTCAATATTTGGACAATTTTCTTTGCATCTCCTGCTGTAAGTGTAATACCATATTGTTTAGATAGCTGAAGTAGTTCTTCAGCCGTAATACGGTTCAATTTGAAGTTTACAAGTTGAAGCTGTATTGGATTCATCACGATGCCCCCTTTGCCTATCTCATACTATGCATCCTCCTCGTGAAGGTGTTCAAAATCGTGTTGGTAGCCTTTTAGTACAAGGAGTATTTTAATATAATAAGTAATAAGATCCTTACTTTGGAACTTTCTGGAGGGTGTAATGGAAAAAAAACAGCATAGGAAAGAAAGTAAAACGCACTTAATTTACAGATTACTTATGATTATGATTGGCGCTTTTCTCGCTGCAGCCGCTATTGAATTGTTTCTTGTTCCCAATCAGTTAATTGATGGGGGAATAATCGGCGTTTCTCTGATTCTCGATCATCTCACACCCTTTAATTTTGCAATTTTGGTGGTTGTTTTAAATCTTCCGTTTATGTATTATGGCTACAAACAAATTGGAAAAACGTTTGCTTTTTCAACCTTATTTGGAATTATTGGGCTTGCGACTTTTGAGACGCTTCTTCATCATACTGAGCCATTTACCACTGAGCCAATTTTGGGCACGGTGTTTGGTGGGCTAACTTTAGGACTTGGAGTTGGGCTGGTTATTCGACATGGAGGCTCAATGGATGGGACGGAAATATTAGGTATTCTATTAACAAAAAAAATCCCCTTTTCAATTGGCGAATTTGTTATGTTTACAAACATTTTTATTTTTACCTGGGCTGGTTTTGTTTTCAGTTGGGAAAATGCCATGTATTCTGTAATGGCGTACTATATTGCATTTAAAACAATAGATACCGTCATTCAAGGTCTTGATGAAACAAAAGCAGTATTGATTGTATCTGATTTATATGAGGAGATTTCTGATGCGATCCTTGATCGACTAGGTAGAGGAACAACAAAACTGGTTGGGAAAGGTGGTTATACTGACGAAGAAAAAGAAGTGATCTACGTTGTTATCACTCGTCTTGAGGTTACAAAGCTTAAAAGTGTTATTTATGATATTGACCCTCACGCATTTCTCACGATTATGAACACGCAAGAAACGAGAGGTGCAAAATTCAAATCCCCGATTCATTAGGCTCCCTTAATTGGGGCCTTTTTTCTTATGTAAGGATGTTCATTGATGAGCAAAATAGTAGAAAGGTTTGAGATATAAATGTTAGGGTATAAACTTAACTGGTGCTCTTCAGCTTTATTAATACCAGTTGTAAAGGAGTGCAAGACTATCAATTTTATTCAAAACAACCTAAAAAAAACTCTGTCAATGATCACTGCAATTGTTCTAACACTTGTACTAGCTATCATTCTCGTACAATTCCACTTTTTTAACGAACAAGTTGCCGATGCGAAAACAACGGTTGGGGAGTTGGATCAAAAATCTTCCCAGAACGATCAGATCAAGACACAGACAGCGATAACTAGATTAGAGAAAGAAACAGGTTATTCACTCGGTACGCAATCAGTGAGTGTAGAAGAATGGAAGCAAGCGAAAGCGTATTCTGAGCAATTTTATAATGACAGTGAAGGAAAGTTTAACAAAAAGTGGGGGTTATTTTTAACTTACCAGTCAATGAAAGCAGATATTGATCCTGCAATTGCTTATGAGCTTTTAAAGGTAGAAACAGGTAATACGTTTGATCCAGAGCTTATCGGGCCAGAAACAAAATATGGGCATGCGTATGGCATGGCTCAATTTATGAAGAATACCGCCCCGTGGATTGCTGATATGGCTGGAATTGACTACTCGGAAGAAAAATTATTTGACCCTTATTTTTCAATAACCCTTTCTGTCACTTATCTTGATTATCTTTATGACAAATACGATAATTGGGATGAAGCGCTGACAGCTTATAACCGTGGCATCGGTGGATTAAAAACCTATGTAGCAAATGAAGGAACACCTAAAAGTGGTTATTCAGACGAGATTCAAGAAATGGCTAGTAACCATGATATGTAGTTGAAATAGCACTTTCGCTTCGGTCATAATGGAAGCGAAACACCCCCTGCTTTTATAGTAGGGGTTTTTTCATGGTCATGAATTAAGGTACTTTTAAAGACAAGGTGAAATTCCTTTCTAAAAATGAATTTTGTTTTCATTATACATGAAGATGAAAAAGGGGAGTGACATCAGTATTTAAATTTACAAACACTCCTGATGTCATGTATACTACATAATGTAAATCGTAATGATTCTTATAGATGGTAGGTAATAAAATGAGTACTTCTAATAATTTAATCGATCTTCAGGACATTTCTTTTCATTATGGAGATGGCTATGTACTAGAAGATATTACTTTCTCGATCCCTCAAGGGGCCTTTGTTGGGTTGGTAGGACCGAATGGATCTGGAAAATCAACTTTAATTAAAATTATCTTCGGTTTATTAAAAGCTCAAAAAGGGTCTGTTCATATTTTCGGTAAAAAAATGAGTAAATTTCATGATTGGAGTAAAATTGGTTATGTTTCACAAAAAGCCAATAGTTTTAATTCTGGTTTTCCTGCTTCTGTTTTTGAAGTTGTATCAATGGGACTGACAAGCAAACTTGGTTTATTCAAATTTATGAAAACAAATGATCGTAAGGCAGTCATGGATGCTCTGCAATTAGTTGGAATGAGCGATTTTGCATCGAGTAATATTGGGGAACTTTCAGGCGGCCAGCAACAGCGGGTATTTATTGCAAGAGCATTGGTCAGTCAACCGGAAATTCTGATTCTTGATGAACCGACAGTAGGAGTAGATGCGAACTCTACAAGTGATTTTTATGAGCTTCTTGGTAAACTGAATAAGGAAAATGGGATTACGTTATTACTTGTTACACACGATATCGGAACGATTACGGACAAAGTGACGCACGTTGCTTGTCTAAACAAAACGCTTCATTTTCATGGAGAGACGAATGAATTTGAACAGTTTAATGAACGTGAATTATCAGGTTTTTACGGCCATCATGTTCATGTATTAAGTCACGATCATGATCATGGAGGCTTTTAGAAAATGATTCAAGCTTTATGGAAATTTGAGTTTTTACAGAATGCCTTTATGGCAGGTATCTTAATTGGAGTTATTGCACCTCTTCTTGGGGTATTTATCGTTGTTAGAAGACAGGCATTAATTGCAGATGCCTTATCACATATAACACTTGCTGGAATTGCCGCTAGCCTGCTTCTTGGTAAGTATTCTACATTTTGGCAAGGTGTTAATCCTGTTTATATGGGGATGGGTTTTTCAGCAGCGGGCTCGTTATTTATCGAACAGCTTCGTAAAGTATATAAACATTTCGAAGAGCTTGCTATTCCGATTACGCTGTCTGGTGGCATTGGTCTAGGGGTTGTCTTTTTATCTTTAGCAGATGGATTTAATTCGGATTTGTTTAATTATTTATTCGGAAGTGTCATTGCCATTAGTCGAAGTGACTTAATGGCAGTTGCAATCATTAGTGTGATTGTCGTTATTGTCGTAACGCTATTATATAAAGAACTGTTCTTCCTTTCATTCGATGAAGAACAAGCAATTGTATCAGGAGTACGGGCAAAATGGATCCATTTCATTTTTATTTTACTCGTGGCATTTGTGATTGCTGTTTCAATGCAAATTGTAGGGGTCTTATTGGTTTCTGCACTAATGACGCTTCCTGTGGCCGCCAGCATTCGAATTGCACGTGGATTTAAGCAGACGATTGCCTATTCAATCATTTTCGGTGAGATGGCTGTACTTGGAGGACTTGTCCTCGCCTATTATCTTGATATCGCGCCAGGTGGAACAATCGTTCTTTTATCAGCATTCATTTTACTGTTCGTACTTTTGGTAAAACGAATCAAACAATGGAAATCTTAACATGATGAGGTGGAAGTATGAATGTCTCTACAGCATTGCGTATTTTAAAAGAGCAAGGCTATAAATATACTGAGAAGCGCGAAGATCTTGTGACGTTATTTGCTAAAGAGAAGAGGTATCTCTCCGCGAGGGATGTACTGAATCATATGCAGAGAAGTTATCCTGGGATGAGCGTAGATACGATTTACCGAAATTTGACGCTATTTACCGACCTGGCTATTTTAGAAGAGACGGAGTGGAATGGTGAAAAGCGCTATCGACTTAGCTGTGCAACACAAAGTCATCATCATCATCTCATTTGCCTGGACTGCGGAAAAACACGTCATATTGATTCTTGTCCTATGGAAGCTATTCCAGTGGGGGATACAGGGTTTGAAGTAACTGGTCATAAATTTGAGGTGTATGGACGCTGTGACGAATGTCAAGCACATTAAAAGCGGTAGAGCTCAGGCTCTGCCGCTTTTGTTGTGTTGTTGAATCCATTGACGTGCTTCAGGCCACGATTCTAACCGGGAAACATTGGAAGGCACGGCTCCTTGATTATAAGGTGTATTAAAAAGAATAACAGGTATTTGGCACTCTTCTGCAATGGCACAAGCATTATCATGTTTGTCTTCAAAAAATACGTCAACACGATGTTTCCTAATCGCGTCAATTTTATCATGTTTTCCAATAAGCTCAATGTGATGGAACGGAACAGAATTTGTAACAAACCAATTTTTTGTTGTGTCTAGAAGGTGATTCCCTCTGGCACTGATGTAGAAAAGGTCGTACTTTCCTTCCCAGGATTCTAATGTTGGATGAGCGTCATCAGCGATGATTGCGTTGGCATAAATGTTTTTCTCATTTGCTTGTAACCACTTGAAGAATTCATCTTTATGAATGCCGAGAATATTCGCAAGGTTATACTCTGTTAGATCATCGAGTGACAATTTCTTATTAAATGATGAATTTAAATATGGAAGGAATGTTTTAGGACTTGTAACTGTTCCATCAATATCAAGTCCGAGTCTTTTGATAGTCATGATAAAACCCCTTTTTGTGATCTCACGTATTATCATAACACAGAAGCAAAGGCCTTGAGTTGGAAGGATCTTACTGAAGAATTAAACATATTCTTTGGTTTTCTTACGAATACTAAGCATGCTCCATAACAAGGCAAAGTGAGGGATGTATATGACAGAAGACAGACAAGATGAGGATCTGGACCTAATCGAGGAGCGAGAGGTACGCGCTGAAGAGGATTATTATGAAGAAGCAGCAGCGGAAGTAGCTCCCGGTGTAATGGACCGCCCTTATTTACAGTCACCTGAAAATGAACGTCCAACTTCTGAAGAGCATCATGAACACTTTGAAGCTAAAAGACAGGAACAAGAAAAAACAGGAGTAGGTATTGGTGTAGCAGCGCTTGCTCTATCCGTTATTTCTTTGTTCATTCTTCCCGTCATTCTTGGAGCAGCGGGAATTGTCGTAGGATTTGTTGCTAGGAGAAAGGGACTGACAACGCTTGGATCATGGGCGATAGGTGTCGGTGCCGCTTCAATGATCATCAGCTTATTCTTCGCACCGTTCTTTTAGTGACCGAAATAGAAAAGCCAGGCACTCTTTCGTGCCTGGCTTTTCGTGTCTACAGAAACAGTTTTTTAAGAGTTAGCTTCCGCTTTCTCTTTTTCTTCTGCCATTTTCTTGTAGTGTTCTTCTGCTATTTTATCTACTTCTTTCTTCAATTCTTCTACCATTGTTTCTTCAGGAACCTTGCGGATGATTTCTCCGTGACGGAAGAGAAGACCTTCACCTCTAGCGCCTGCAATACCAATATCAGCTTCACGTGCTTCCCCAGGGCCGTTTACGGCACAGCCAAGCACAGCTACTTTAATTGGTGCTTTGATCGTTGAAATATACTCTTCAACTTCATTTGCAATCGAAATTAAATCAATTTCAATCCGTCCACATGTTGGGCAAGAAATTAATGTTGCAGCGTTCGCAGCGAGACCAAATGATTTAAGAAGTTCTCTAGCTACTTTAACTTCTTCAACAGGGTCAGCACTTAGAGAGATACGTGCCGTATTTCCAATACCTTTAGAAAGAATAACACCTAATCCAGCCGCACTTTTAACTGTACCTGCAAATAGCGTTCCAGATTCTGTGATCCCAAGGTGTAATGGATAATCGAATGAGCGAGCTGCGAGCTCATAAGCTTCTGTAGCAAGTTGTACATCAGATGCTTTCATTGAGACAATGATATCGTAGAAATCAAGGTCTTCAAGAATTTTAATGTGGTGAAGGGCACTTTCAAGCATACCTTCAGCCGTTGGGTATCCATATTTCTCAAGGATTTTACGCTCTAGTGAACCAGCGTTTACCCCAATACGAATGGGGATACCTTTTTCTTTAGCTGCCTTTACAACTGCCTCCACTTTTTCACGACGCCCAATGTTACCTGGGTTAATTCGAATCTTGTCAGCTCCACCTTCAATTGCTTTAAGGGCAAGCTTGTAATTGAAATGGATGTCAACGACAAGTGGAATATTGATTCTTTTTTTGATTTCTGGAATCGCATCTGCAGCTCGGTCATCTGGACAAGCAACACGTACGATTTGACAACCAGCTTCCTCTAGACGATTAATTTCAGCAACTGTTGCTTCCACATCGTGCGTTTTAGTGGTTGTCATACTTTGAATAATAACTTCATTGTTACCGCCTATCGTTAAAGGACCTACTTTAACCGGTCTTGTTTTACTACGGTGGGTAATTTCATTCATGCGAAAATCGCTCCTTTTACATGTAGGATTGCTTACCTCATGATTTAGATCGCTTTTATATGCTTCCCTAGTAGGGAATAAGACTCATCAGTAATACTATCCCATTGTAGCAACTTTACAGAGCTATTGACAAGAAATAATCACTGAGCAGATGTGTTGGTATAAGTTGGTATCTTATATTCTTTTCCTATTTGTATCCGTGTAGGATGAATTTTGTTTAACGTTTCAAAATCGTGAACAATTGTTTCAATTGCTACAGGAACCGATCCATTTGCTTTTTCCACTAATGAAAGAACCGTATCACCAGCGTTGATTTTGTAAACCACATAGGGAGCAGCGTCTTTTTGTGGAGCAAGTACTTCTGCTGCTTCAGACTCCACTGTGGGTGAGGGGAGTGTCCCGGTTGTTAAATCATAGTAAGTGGTGTGAAGAATAAGGAGTAAAAGGAGTCCCATTAGCAACTTTTTCATCGCTCTCACCTTCCCTTCGACTTCATTTCTTTTATATAAAGGTATGCTTGTCCTTCCATGATATGACAGGTTTCTTAATGAATTATCTTTTCTTTCGAGCAAGTGTCGAGTAGAATACAAGGAGATGAGAAGTCTTAACATCTTCTCATCGAGCAAGCCTTACGTTAAAAAGGAGATCAAAACATGTTTAAAAAAGTAATGCCATTTTTTCTGTCGATGTTGTTGATCATGTCCATCGTGCCAATTGTAACGTTCGCTGACGCTAGCGTTGGTGATGTCATTGTGACACTTGGTGAAGATTTATCAGAAGAGCAAAAGCAAACGTTATTAGAAGAAATGAAAGCACCAGACAATGTCATGACCGTGACAGTTTCGAATGAAGAAGAGCATAAATACCTTGGAAATTATATTAGTAAAGCCTTAATTGGAACGCGTGCCTTGTCTTCCTCCTCGATTACAATTGGTGAAAAAGATGCTGGGTTAAGTGTCGAAACAAAAAATATCAATTGGGTTACAGATGAGATGTATGCCAATGCTTTAATAACAGCGGGAGTAAAAGACGCTGATATTTATGTGACAGCACCAACGGAAGTATCCGGTACGGCAGCATTAACTGGTTTGATTAAAGCGTATGAGTTAAGTTCAGATGAAGTCATTCCTGAGGAACAGAAACAGGTTGCAAATGAAGAATTAGTAACGACTGCAAAATTAAGTGATAGCATTGGTGCTGATAAAGCAACAAATGACGAAAATTAAAGATGAAATTGCTACAAATCCCCCTGAGACAGAAGAAGACATGAGAACGATGATTAAACAAACGGCTAGCGATTCAGGAATTGAACTAACTCAGGAAGAACTAGACGGACTTGTGGCACTGTTTAATCGAATGAAGAATCTCGATATCGACTGGGATCAAATGAAGAGTCAGCTCGAGAACGCGAGAGAAAATCTTGATGAATTTTTAAATAAAGACGAAACACAATCTTTTATTAAGAAAATAATTGATTTCTTTATTGCGCTTATTGATGGAATAAAAGGGGTATTTCAATCGTAAAGTGACAATGGACTGAAACTTTCTTCTCTCGTTAAACGTATTATGAGTGGAAAGAAAAGGAGGGAGCGAGGATGGAAATCCTATCTTTGCCTGCAGTTGGTTTTCTTGTTGTCTTACTTAGCGTGCTTTTCTTATTCGGAGAGTTGCTTGTTCGAGTAAAAGGGATTTTTGGATTGATTGGAATCCTGATCCTTACATTCTATTTCAGTTACCATTTAACATCATTATCATCTATGGTTTGGATGGGTCTTGTGTTTGCGGTTGGTCTTGGATTAGTTATTCTAGACGGAAAATTATTAAATGACGGAACGTTTGGCCTGATTGGATTAGCAATGATGGTAACGGCAGTTGCTATACCTTCCCCAACTTTTCTGTATGGACTGCTTGTTTCAAGTGGATTTTTAATTGGTACTGCGGCGTCTTTTCTATTTTTAAGAGTATTTCCTGCCAGGTCCATGTGGACGAAGATGACGTTAAAAGATCGTCTTAGTAGTGAAATGGGGTACAACTCGATGAATGTGGAGTATAAAAAATTAGTTGGAGAAACAGCCATCGCCCTTACTCCGTTTCGACCGAGTGGGACAATTGAAATGAACGATAAAAAGTATAGCGCGATTTCAGCAGGAAGCTGGATCGATAAGGATACGGTAGTTGTGGTGACCTCGGTTGATGGAACGCGCATTGTAGTAGAAGAAAAGAAAGAAGAAAGTAAACGTCATCCGATATAAAACTGAGCCTCGAGTCATAGATTCGGGGTTTTTTTCATATTCTTTACTAATCCGTTTATCCCGATCTCTAAACTAGGGTTGACAGATTGTTAGATAATAGTTAAGATTTAGAAAATAACTTATCAAGAGAGACCGAGGGACTGGCCCGATGACGTCCAGCAACCTGCCTTCGAGGCAAGGTGCTACTTCCAGCAAAATGGAGTCCATTTTGGAAGATAAGGTGAATTAAGGTAACCTAATCTGTCTTTCCAATTTGGGAAGGCTTTTTTAGTTGTTTAGCCTCTCCTATAGATTATGATGAGCAAGGGAGGTTGCATGATGGGAAGCAAGGAGCAGAACTTTTCAGACGTTGCAGCGCGTATTGAACGAATGCTAAGCACGTTGAAGTATGGATCGATTACACTTGTCATTCAAGATGGAAAGGTGATTCAACTTGAAAGAAAAGAAAAAGAACGACTTTAATTTTAGCGCTGACTAGAGACACTAGAGGCGGTTCTAACCACGAGGGTTAGGACTGCCTCTTTTTTTAGGATAATTTGATTGCAATAGGAGGTTTTGTAATGGAATGGTTATATGAGAGCTGGTCAGGCGAGGAGCCGGAATTCAATCAGCATTCAGATACAAAAGGAGCATTGGAAGTTCTAAATTGGGCCTATCAAACTTATAAAGAAGACATCGTATATGCATGTAGTTTCGGTGTGGAAGGTATTGTTCTCATTGATTTGATTTCTCGTGTAAATGAGGAAGCGGAGATTGTTTTTTTAGACACCGGACTTCACTTTGAAGAAACGTATCAATTGATTGAGAAAGTAAAAGCGAGATATCCAAAGCTTAAGATAAAAATGAAGCAACCAGAAGAGTCTGTAGAAGAGCAAGCATTAAGTAAAGGGGAGGCACTTTGGGAGAAGGATCCGGGGCAATGTTGTAATTTGCGAAAAATTGTTCCTTTACATGAAGAACTAGATGGCGTAAGCGCCTGGATATCGGGCTTAAGAAGAGAACAGTCCCCTCTGAGACAAAAAACAAATTATTTAAATCGAGATAAAAAATTTCAGTCCATAAAAGTTTGTCCACTCATTCATTGGACGTGGAAAGAAGTTTGGCGCTACGTCTACGAGAAGGATTTACCATACAATCCGCTTCATGATCAAGGCTATCCAAGTATCGGCTGTGCCGTATGCACAGAAAGAGTTTTGAGTGGAAGCGATTCTAGAGCGGGAAGATGGGCAAGTCAGGAGAAAACAGAGTGCGGCTTGCATCTTGATTCCGCATCAAGCCGATGACGATTTTAGTGATTACAGTTGCGCTGTTTTTTGCGATGAATATTGGAGCAAGTGGTGCAGCTGCATCAATGGGGGTGGCCTATGGAGCTGGTGCCATAAAAAAAAGACGCACAGCACTAGCTGTATGTGCTTTCGGAATAGTAGCCGGGGCCACTTTTGGTGGAGGGAATGTCATTAAAACGATGGGCAGTGGAATTATTCCCACCTCAGTACTTAGTTTAAAAGTGATTCTGATTATATTCATTTCAGCGACAACGGCACTTTTTCTAGCAAATATTATGGGGATCCCTTTATCAACAAGCGAAGTAACTGTTGGCTCAGTTGTAGGGGTAGGCATTGCATACCGTGCATTGTTTTTTTCAAATGTTATGGTCATTATGCTGTTATGGATTATTATTCCGGTTATTGCTTTTGTGACAGCCTTAATAGTGGGGAAAGGATTGAATGCTCTCAAAAAGCGTTTAAACCTTACAACAAAATGGCAAAAAACGCTAACTATCGTTTTAATTGTAGCTGGATTTCTTGAAGCGTTCTCGGCAGGGATGAATAATGTGGCCAATGCAGTTGGCCCCTTAGTCGGAGCGGGAGTTCTTTCCCTTTCTCACGGTGCATGGTTAGGAGGGGCATTTGTTGCTTTAGGTGCACTTGTATTTGGAAGCCGCGTACTTGAAACGAATGGCTACCGGATTACACGTTTTTCGCTAGGTGAAGGATGTGCGATATCGGGTACGAGCGCTGGGCTAGTAATCGGTGCTTCATTGTTTGGGATTCCAGTCCCACTTACACAAATTACGACTTCTTCAATCATTGGAATTGGTACTGCAAAAGATGGTTTTCAACTCTGGCAAAAAGATGTCATTACGAAAATGTTAAAGGTATGGGCCGTTTCACCAGTTTTTTCACTAGTTATTTCTTACAGTATGATTAAGCTTTTTCTAGAAAGTGACCTGTACACGTTAATCGCAATCGGAAGCGTTATTCTTGCAACGGTAGGATCAGGAAGTTTGATTCGATCGATTCGTACACAAAAAAGAACATTACAAGAAAAAGAAAGTTTATAAAACAATTTATTTTGGAGGGATTACCATGACAACAATTCATGCACACGGTGGAAAACTGATCGATCGTTTTAACCCGGATAAAAAGATAGAAGGAATTCAAAAAGAAATAGAATTAGATAAAACAGCTTTAAGCGATCTGGAATTGATTGGAACTGGAGCATATAGTCCATTAACCGGTTTTCTTAATGAAAGTGATTACACTTCAGTTGTTCATAATCTTAAATTAGAAAACGGTTTGCCATGGAGCATTCCCATTACGTTACCAGTAACCGATAACGTCGCTAAGAAACTCTCTCTTGGCGATGAAGTGAAGCTTATAAGCGAAGGAACCGTATATGGTACTGTGACCGTTGAATCGATCTATCAACCAGATAAGGTAGTAGAAGCAAAACATGTTTATTTAACAGAGGATAATGATCATCCGGGCGTAAAAAAAGTCTATGATCGACCTAATGTATACATTGGTGGACCTATTTCGCTTATTAAAAGAAGTGAAAAAGGTCAGTTTGATCGCTATCATTTTGATCCAGCTGAAACGAGAGCTTATTTTGAAGATCAAGGTTGGCAGACAGTGGTTGGATTTCAAACGAGAAACCCTGTTCATCGAGCCCATGAGTATATCCAAAAAACAGCTCTCGAAACAGTGGATGGGCTTTTCTTAAATCCACTTGTAGGTGAAACGAAATCAGATGACATTCCAGCAGAAATCCGCATGGAGAGCTACGAGGTTTTACTTGAAAATTACTATCCTGCTGATCGTGTTCATCTTGGAGTCTTCCCGGCTGCGATGCGCTATGCAGGGCCTAGAGAGGCAATCTTCCATGCGATTGTTCGGAAGAATTTCGGATGCACACATTTTATTGTTGGCAGAGACCATGCTGGTGTAGGTGATTATTATGGCACGTATGACGCCCAGAAAATCTTCAGTCGATTTACAAGTGAAGAATTAGGTATCACTCCGCTCTTTTTTGAACATAGTTTCTATTGCAAGAAGTGCGATAGCATGGCTTCAGCGAAGACTTGTCCTCATGGGAAGGAACATCACGTCATTCTTTCAGGTACGAAAGTACGGGCGCTTTTACGAAATGGTGAGCAACCTCCTGCAACGTTCAGTCGTCCTGAGGTAGTTGAGATACTTATTAAAGGAATGAGCAAAAATGCAGTTAAAGCATAAGGAGGAGATTCGTGATGACAGTAAATAATAATTTAACATGGCACGATACAGTAGTAACGAAAGAAATGAGACAGAAGAGAAACCAGCACAAAAGTGCTGTTCTCTTCTTTACAGGATTGTCAGGGTCGGGGAAATCTACATTAGCGAATGATGTATCACGAAAGCTACATGAATTAAACGTTCAAAGCTATGTACTTGACGGAGATAATATCAGACAGGGATTAAACAAAGACCTTGGTTTCAAAGAAGAAGATCGTAAGGAGAACATAAGGCGTATTGGAGAGGTATCAAAGCTCCTCGTAGATAGCGGTCAATTTGCGATTACTGCTTTTATTTCTCCTTATCAAAGTGATCGACAGGTGGTGCGAGAACTACTTTTGAAGGATGAGTTTATTGAAGTGTACGTAAAGTGTCCTTTAAATGAGTGTGAGCTTCGAGATCCTAAAGGGTTATACAAAAAAGCTCGTAGTGGAGAAATCCCTCACTTTACAGGAGTGTCCTCTCCCTATGAAGAACCCGTTAACCCTGAATTGATCGTTGATACGTACAATGAAACAAGAGAGAGGTGCGCAGAAATCGTTCTTTCTTATCTAGTAGATCATCAGTTAATCACAACATGAGTATCAAAAAAACAGTAGGGTCTATTGAAATAAATCGTATCGAGGAGGAAATGAAATGGGGAAAGTTTTCCTAGTTGGAGCAGGGCCAGGTGACATTGATTTAATTACAGTAAAAGGTGTGAAATGCATTGAGCAAGCAGATGTCATCCTTTATGATCGACTAATTAACAAAGAACTATTAGAGTACGCCAAGGAAGGCGTTGAGCTTATCTATTGTGGAAAGCTACCAGACTATCATACCCTAAAACAGGAAACCATTAATCGTTTTCTCGTGAAGCATGCGCTAAAAGGAAAGGTCGTGACAAGATTAAAAGGAGGAGATCCTTTTGTATATGGGCGAGGAGGGGAAGAAGCTGAAGCTCTTTCGAACCACGGGATTCCGTTTGAAATTGTGCCGGGTATTACTTCCGGGATTGCTGCACCTGCCTATGCTGGCATACCGGTGACACATCGCGATTTAAGTTCTACATTTGCGTTTGTAACAGGACATCGTAAAGATGGAGAAGAGGAAGAATTACGCTGGGAGAGCCTCGCAAAGGGAATCGATACCCTTGCAATTTATATGGGAGTGAAAAACTTACCGTATATATGCTCAATGCTTCGGAAGTATGGGAAGAAGAAGGAGACCCCAGTTGCCCTCGTCCATTGGGGTACGACTCATACTCAACAAACAGTTACAGGAACTCTTGAAACAATTACAGACGATGTGAGAAAAGCGGAAATTCAAAATCCAAGTATGATTATAGTAGGGGAAGTTGTGAACTTAAGGTCGAAATTAAACTGGTTCGAAAAAATGTCGCTAGATAAACAAACCACGAAGACTGTCGTAAGTGCATTATAGGAGGTGAATGAAATTGAAAGCTGTTCTCTATATTTGTCACGGTAGCCGTGTGAAAGAGGGAAGAAATCAAGCTTTAGAATTCGTTAATAAATGTAAAGAAGAACTTTCGTACCCAATTCAAGAGACCTGTTTTCTTGAGCTTTCAGAGCCTGATATTTTCGGGGGCATCACCACATGCATCAAAAAGGGTGCCCTAGAAATTGTAGTCATACCGGTTTTGTTACTTGCTGCTACTCATGTGAAGAAAGATATTCCGAATGAAGTAGAGCGCGTCTCTAAACAATTCCCGTGGATAACTTTTCACATAGGGCGTCCATTCGGTATTCATGATAAGTTGATCTCTGTCATTGAAGAAAGAGTAATGGAAACGGATGTCTCCCTTCGAAAGGATGCTAGTGCGCTTCTTGTGGGGAGGGGAAGTAGTGATCCTGATACACAAAGGGATTTAAATCAAATCGCAAATCGAATACTTAAGAAGATACCGTTTCAAAAAGTGTCTGTGTGCTATCTTGCAGCCGCGAACCCAACCTTTGATGAAGGGATTAAACAGGCTCAATCAGACAGCAATAGTCAGGTGTTTGTCATTCCTTATCTTTTATTTACGGGTATACTAATGAAAGAAATGGAACAAAAAATAAGCAGGCTAGAAAAAGGTGGTCCAGATTTTTATCTTTGTCACTACCTTGGCTACCACAAATTATTGATAGATGTATTGAAAGAAAGGGTTGTAGAAGCATTTGAGGGAGGGAGCGGATGAGTGAATATCCTGTTTCTCTAAACTTGACAGGAAAAAGAATCGTTATAGTTGGCGGAGGTCGTATCGCCCTGAGGAAGCTTAAAGGTTTACTTGGGTGCGGTGCTATCCTTACAGTGGTTAGTCCTGAAATTAATGAAGAGATCAAAAATCTTGTGGATTTTGACACTATCACTTTCGTTGAACGAGAAGTTAAAGGAAGTGATTTACAAGACGCATTTTTGATTATTGTAGCGACAAACTCGTTTGAAGTAAATGAGTTTGTCATTAATCAAGTGGGAGATCATCAGCTAGTCAATGCTTCTCATCAGGCTGATCGAGGGAACGTGTCTTTACCTGCTACGCTTAAGCGAGGGAGACTAATTATTTCTGTTTTTACAGGTGGAGCGAGTCCTCTGCTCGCAAGAAAAATCCGAGATGATCTCTCTTCTAAGTATGATGAGTCATATAGTAAACGTTTGGAGTATTTATATGAAAAGCGGTTGGCCATAAAGAGCGAAAACATAAGCGAAAGTGAAAAGAAGAACGAATTGGAAAAAGTTATGAATCATGCATTAACCGAACCACCTGAAATTGATTAATCTAGACTTTTACATACATGGTGTGTCAGGATGGTATTAATCATGTAATAAGACGTAAAAAAGAGGGGCCCAGGCTCCTCTTTTTACTTCTTATAAAACATTAAAGTATCTTCCTTCAGGGTGCGCAAAAACCATCGCAGTAACAGAAGCTTCTGGTTCCATCATACATCCATCTGTGAGCTCTACCCCAATATCTTCAGGTTGGATAAGTTTAAAAAGTTTTTTCTGGTCGTCTAGCTCAGGGCAAGCGGGGTAGCCAAAAGAAAAGCGCTGTCCCTGGTATTTAGCTGAAAAGCGATTTTGCATTGTAAAATCCGTTGGATCAGGGAAACCCCATTTATCACGCATCAATTGATGAACGTGTTCGGCAAGACCTTCAGCTGTTTCAAGCGCAAGGGCTTGTAAAGCATGACTTTCGAGATAATTCCCTTTATTTTTTAACTCTACTGAACGTTCTCGAATGCCTCTTCCTGCTGTAACTGCAAAAAATCCAACATAGTCCATCTCGCCGCTAGATACTGAACGAAGGTAATCGGCAAGACACAAGAAAGGTTCTTTTTGTTGACGGGGAAATGAAAATCGTTCAATGATCGTTTGATGATCATTAGGAGAGTAAATGATGACATCATTTCCATCAGATTGTGCTGGGAAGAACTGATATTTTGCTGAAGGTTGTATCCAACTTTCATTTTTGGCTCGTGTTAAAAGCTGATCCACCACTTCTTTTAAATGAACGGCTTTCTCGTTTTTTTCTGCAAGTAGTCTTGATACTTTTCCTTTAAGGCCCAGATGATGTCCGATGAGCATTTGCATGTTGATGTATGGTTCGATGTGTGCAACCGAGTAATTTCTTAAAATATGCGACTCTAAATCGTACGGTTGATAAACTCGTACATCAGTCGATACAGTTGAAACTGGTTTAATGGCAACCGCTGTTCCGCCGTTTGAAATCGGTTTTGGTTGCAACTCAGAAGAAGCTTTTTTGATCGCGTGTTCTTCTACGAGTTTTCTTTTTTCTTCTTCGTTACTTAACTGATTTGAAAGGGCTAATCCTTCCATAGCGTCTTTAGCATAGAAAACAGGTCCGTCATATTCAGCTGAAATTTTATTGTCAGTAAATTTTCGCGATAAGGCGGCACCACCTACCATAATGGGTATCGAGATTTTAGCTTGCTTCATATCTTGAGCAGTCAATACCATTTGCTGAGCAGATTTAACGAGTAGTCCAGAAAGGCCGACAAAATCTGGTTGGTGGTCTTGAACCTGTTTAATGAGGTCTGTTGGAGTAACCTTAATTCCAAGATCAACGACTTCAAAACCATTATTACTTAAAATAATTTCGACCAGGTTCTTGCCAATATCGTGCACATCACCTTTTACAGTCGCTAAAAGTACTTTTCCTTTAGAACTAGAAGAGTCTTCTTTTTCCATATAAGGTTCAAGGAAAGCGACAGAAGCCTTCATTACTTCTGCACTTTGGAGTACCTCTGCAACAATTAATTGATTATCATTAAATAACTTTCCAACCTCTGCCATTCCTTTCATTAGAGGGCCATTAATGATTTGGAGCGGTGATTCATATTGAATCAAAGCTTTTTCTAAATCTGGAATAAGTCCTTCTTTTGTACCTTCAACGACATATAAGGCAAGACGTTCCTGAAGTGTGAGCGTGGAAGTCTGCACTTTACTTTCTTTCTTTTTACCTCGATAGAATGCAGTGAAATCTGCTAATGTCTGATCATTTGTTTGAAAAAGCAGTTCGTCGGCAAGCTGTACTTCTTTATCAGAAATAGAAGCGTATCTTTCGAGCTTTTCAGTATTCACGATCGCATAATCTAATCCGGCTTTTGTACAGTGGTACAAGTAGGCAGCGTTTAATACTTCTCTTCCTACTGGAGGAAGACCAAAAGAGACGTTACTTATCCCAAGGATTGTCTGACATTCTGGCAATTGCGATTTAATGAGTCTAATCCCCTCGATGGTTTCAGAAGCTGAGCCAATGTATTGCTCATCACCTGTACCGATTGGAAAAACAAGAGGGTCAAAAATAATATCAGATGCATTAAGGCCGTATTTTGAAACGAGTAAGTCATGAGAGCGTTTCGCGATTTCGAGCTTACGTTCTGCAGTTATCGCCATGCCGGTTTCGTCAATTGTACCAACGACAATGGCAGCGCCGTACTTATGAATAAGAGGAACGACAGCTTCAAAACGTTCTTCACCATCTTCTAGATTAATGGAATTAATGATCGCTTTCCCTTGTGAATAAGAGAGAGCTTTTTCGATAACCGCATCATCAGTAGAATCGATGATAAGAGGGGTTTTAACCTTATTTACAACATATTTCATAAAATTCTCAATGTCTCTAAGTTCATCACTATCTGGATTTGCCAGACAAATGTCGATTACCTGTGCACCTTTTTTTACTTGTGAACGAGCAATCTCGGACGCTTCTTCAAATTTCTCCTCTGCTATAAGACGTTTGAACTTACGCGATCCAATGACATTTGTTCGTTCTCCAACGAGTATAGGTCTAGTGCTATCATCGTATATAAATGGTTCAATTCCAGAAACGGCGTGAGGATGACTCGCAGGAGCTTTTCGCGGGTCTAGTCCTTTTATAGCTTCTGAAATGGCTTTGATATGAGCAGGAGTTGTTCCGCAACAGCCACCGACAACGTTAAGCCAACCTTTTTCCACAAATCCGTAAATTTTAGCTGCTAAGCTTTCAGGCGTTTCGTGATAATTTCCTTCTTCGTCAGGAAGACCAGCATTGGGATAGCAGCTTACTGAAGTTGTGGCAAGATCAGAAAGGGAGCGGAGATGATCTCTCATAAACTCTGGTCCTGTTGCACAATTTAGTCCAACGACTGCTGGATTCATATGTTCAAGCGATAAATAAAATGCCTCAATACTTTGACCAGCGAGTGTTGTGCCCATCGGTTCAATCGTTCCCGAGATCATTAAAGGAACGGTCATCTCTAATTCCTGAAATGCTCTCGAAATACCAATATAAGCAGCTTTTACGTTAAGCATATCCTGACTGGTTTCTATTAGTAGAAGATCCACGCCTCCGTTAAGTAAGCCCCTAGCCTGGATGGCATATGAGTTCGAAAGTGATTCAAAAGTTGTTCCGCCCGTGACGGATAATGTTTTGGTAGTTGGTCCCATGGCACCAGCAACGAAACGTGGTTTATCTGTCGTAGTTAATTTAGCAGCAGCTTCTTTTGCAAGCCTTGCAGAGGTATAGTTTAGCTTTTCTGCAAGATGACCGAGATCATATTCATCTAAGACAAGATCAGTTGCTCCAAAGGTGTTCGTCTCAATAATATCTGCTCCGCTAGCTAAGTACTCATCATGGATAGAAGATATAAGTTCTGGCCTTGTGAAGGATAAATATTCATTACAGCCTTCATATTCTTCACCACCAAAATCAGTAGCTGTCAGATTAGCCTGTTGAATCATTGTTCCCATAGCTCCATCAAGAACAAGGATTCTCTTTGTAAGTAGATCTTCAAATGAGGTGTAGGCCATTTCGATTCTTCCTTTCTTCTTCAAGGCGAGTTTTCTCGTTAATGTATCGTGTTAATTCTACTGTTAATTCATAACGCAAGAAGGGGGTGATTAAATAAATACCATTAAATAAATCAAACGCAGCATCAATTAACGATTTCGCGATTGCAAGCCCTTCTTCACCTGATTGCGTTGAATCTGTAGCGCGTAACATACGATTGCGTATGGAATCGGATAGTTTAATTCCCGGTACTTCATTATGGAGAAATTCAGCATTTCGGTAGCTTGTAAGCGGCATGATTCCAATGTAAATGGGACAAGTTAAATGTTTCGTCGCTTCGTAGACTTCTAGTAACTGTTCTTCATTGTAAATGGGTTGACTTATAAAGTAATCTGCTCCACATTGCTGTTTTTTTTCAAGTCGTTCGACAGCTCGATCTAGATGGCGTACGTTCGGATTAAAGGCGGCTGCTATTGAAAATGAAGTTTTAATTCCAAGCGATTTACCAGAATAAGAACGTCCTTGATTAAATTGTTTCATTAAACGAATTAGGTCAAATGATGAGACGTCGTAAACCGAAGTAGCACCAGGGAAATCGCCGATTTTAGTAGGGTCACCTGTTACGGCAAGAACTTGATTAATTCCAAGTGTATGAAGCCCCATTAAATGAGATTGTAAGCCAATTAAATTCCGATCACGACAGGCAACATGAACAAGTGGTCGAACATTATGCTGAGCTTTAATCGTAGAAGCCATTGCCGTATTGCAAATTCGCGGTGAGGCAAGTGAGTTATCAGCGAGCGTAATCGCATCAACGCCAACTTCTTGTAGCGCTTTTGTTCCCTCAAGATATTTATCAATGGATAATTTCTTTGGAGGGTCGAGCTCAACGATAACAGATCGTTGTTTTCTTGCTATCTCATGTAAATGAGGCAGCCTTTCCTCCTCAAAATCGATGATCCTAGCCTCTTTTTCGTTAACGGTTACTTCTTTCGTTACAATAGGATTTAGACCCTTTAGTGCACTAGCCGCCGCAGCTATATGCTCAGGAGTTGTGCCACAGCAACCACCAATAAGTCTAACGCCTTGTTGACGTAGAGCTTCTGCACTTTGTTTGAAATAGTCTGGCGCGGTAGGATAAACAAGACGCCCTTCTTCATAGTCAGGCAAACTCGCGTTTGGATAGGCAGAAAGAAAACGATTTGAGAGAGGAACCTGTTCTAATGATTGAATCATATGATAGGGGCCGAGTCGGCAGTTAACGCCTGTTACACTGGCTCCGGCATTCTCAAGCTGTTTTAAGGCAGCAGCAAGAGAAGTGCCATCTTGCAAAATGCCTGGCTCATGCATTGAAACTTGTGCAATTAAAGGCAAATCTGTTTCCTTTCGAGCTATTTCAAGTACAGTAATGATCTCTTCTAGGTCGTAATACGTTTCCAATAAAAGACCATCAACTCCCTCTAATAGAAGCCAGTTTAGCTGCTCTCTAAAGCTGCGCTTGATTTCATCAAGCGGCGTCGATCGTGTATTTATCCCCCGTATTCCTCCTATTGTCCCAAGAACGTAAGTAGAGTCTGTCGCAGCTTTTCGAGCGAGTTTAACGCCTTCAGTATTGATTTCTTTTACTAGGTCTTCAAGACCATATCTTGATAGCTTGCTATAGTTCGCGCCGTACGTATTTGTTTGAATCACATCTGAACCGGCATGAACATAAGCTTGGTGAACATTTAATACTTGATCCGGATGTGAAAGGTTGAGTGCTTCAAAACATTGGTCGATGCCGTATGAGTAAAGAAGGGTTCCCATCGCACCGTCGCCAATCAAAATTTTGTGTTCTAGATCTTCTAGTAAGCTCATCCTTTGGCACCTCCGGCTTTTGAGACGGGGGTGTAAAGTTTATTTATGGCAGCAAAGCCCTGTTTAAAGTCTTGAAGCAAATCATCAGCATTCTCAAGACCTACAGATAAACGTAACAAGCCATCTGTAATGCCACGCTTGTTTCGTTCGGCAGCTGACATTGATGCATGAGACATTCTAGCGGGATAAGAGAGAATCGATTCAACCGCACCAAGGCTAACAGCGTAAACTGGAATTTGCACGTGCTTTGTAAATAGTCGAACGGCGTTTTCATCAGGTAGCCGAAAAGAAAGGACCGCCCCAGGACCTGCTGCCTGGTAAAGGTGAGTCGAATGCCCCTGGTGAAAAGAAAATCCAGGATAATAAACTTCTTCTACAAGCGGTTCTTTAAGGAGTGAATGAGCAAGTCGGAAAGCAGATCTTGAAGACTGCTCGAGCCGACAATGTAACGTTTTTAATCCGCGAAGAACTAACCAGGAATCATGAGCACTTAAAATGGATCCGAAAGAATTTTGCAAAAAAGCAAGTTTTTCACCTAGCTTTTCATTTTTAACTGCGGCAAGACCTGCAACAACATCGCTATGTCCTGCAATAAATTTTGTTGCACTATGAAGAACGATATCCGCGCCGAAGTCCAGTGGCCTTTGGAGGGCAGGCGTCATAAAAGTGTTATCAACGAATGTTAAACAATTATTCGCTTTCGCTAATTTAACGACGGCTTGAATATCAGTCACTTTGAGCAACGGGTTAGAAGGTGTCTCAATGTAGATCACTTTTGTATTGGATTGAATCCCGCTCGCAACTTTATTTAAATCAGTCATATCTACAAAAGTATGGCTAATTCCAAATCTTACAAGAACATCGTGGATCATCCGATAAGTCCCGCCATAAACATCTTCTGAAATTAAAACATGGTCATTTTGTGAAAGGAGCATAAAAGAAGTAGCGATAGCAGCCATACCCGAAGCAAATGCAAATCCCCTAACGCCACCTTCAAGGTCTGCAATCGTTTCTTCTAGAGCTTCACGAGTAGGGTTACCAGAGCGGCTATAATCATATTTTCCTGGCTGATCAAAATCCAATTGATGAAAGGTAGATGCTTGTTGAATTGGAACACTGACAGCACCTGTGCTTTTATCAAATTTATGATCGTTGTGAAGAAGTTTTGTTTGAAATGTATATGAATTAGTAGTCATGTCGCACACCATCCTCTATGAAAGTTGCTAGCGTTTGATCCAAATCTTTCACTAAATCATTGATTTGTTCAATTCCCACGGAAAACCTGAGAAGTCGATTACAAACACCTTTCTCTAGTCTGATTTTTTCTGGGATATCGGCGTGTGTTTGTGTGGCTGGATAAGTAATAAAGCTCTCAACGCCTCCAAGGCTTTCCGCAAAGGTAATCAGTTTCAAGTTCCTTAGAAATGGATCAATCCATGCTTCAGACTGTAATCGAAACGACAGCATACCGCCTTTTTCAGGATAAAAAACGTCCGATATTGCGTCGTGATTTCTTAAGTACGTTGCGATAGCTCTAGCATTCTCCTCATGTTGCTTTAGTCGAAGAGGTAATGTCTTCATTCCTCGAATGAGGAGCCAGGAGTCAAACGGAGAAAGAACCGCTCCAGCACCGTTTTGATATTGTTCAATCTCAGCACAGAGCTTTTCACCTTTGGCAATAACAAGTCCTGCAAGCACATCATTGTGACCCCCAAGGTATTTCGTTGCACTATGAATAACGATATCAGCTCCAAGTAAAAGGGGGTTTTGTAGAAGAGGAGTGAATAACGTATTGTCTACGATTGACAATAATTTATATGTGTTGGCAATCGTCACAATCTCTTCAACATCGGTTAATTTCATTAGTGGATTTGAAGGGTTTTCGATAAAGATTGCCCTAGTAGACGGAGTTATTAATGGTGCGATGCTATCAATATTTTGGCTGTCAAAATAGGTGAACGATAAGTTGAAATGCTTTTCTGCGTGAGCAAATAATCGATAGGTGCCACCATATAGGTCATCTGAAACGAGAATATGATCTCCGGTTTTAAATAAAGATATGATTGATTGGATGGCAGCCATGCCAGAACTAAAGGCGAAGCCCTGGTCACCATGTTCGAGTTCATTTACTGCGGACTCTAGAATCGAACGAGTTGGATTTTTTGTCCTTGAATAATCAAACCCTGTTGATTGACCAATTCCCTCATGCCTGTAGGAAGTGGAAAAATAAACAGGAGGATTTACAGCGCCTGTTTGTGGATCTGATTTATTACCGAGTTGAACAAGTAGCGTATCGTAATGGTTATTTGACATAATCAATCTCCTTTTCATTAAGTAAGGGCAATAAAAAAAGCCCTCTATAAGAAGAAGACTTTGATTGCTCTTCTTCTTATCTTCCAAGTTGAATTCAACTTGCTGGAGTTAGCACCTTTCCAGAAAATATCCGGTGGTTGCTGAAGCTTCTTCGGGCCAGTCCCTCTGCTTCTCTTGATAAGAATTGAAAGTATATGGAATTTTAATGTGTCGCTTTTTACATAATCTACATTACTTTAAAGCGAAAAGCAAGTGATTTGATAAAATAATCAAAATTTTTATTCAGGTGAATTAGGTCGTTCATTCGTTACACGTTTTTTCGGAAGAGGAATTTCTTTAATGGTTAGGTAGAGTAGCATGATGGCTACAAACCAATAGAGAAGAAATCCAAATGGTACGGTTGTTTTTACTAGAGCCATGATAGTAAAGAAAAGAGTTGGGATCGTAACAGAATAAACCGATAGTACCCAAAGTTGTTTATAAGATGCTTTTCTGCCCGCAAGTGACTTTAGTAATAAACCGATTGTCGCTAGAACGGTAATTCCGATAAATTTGAGGCCAGTCTGAAATAAATAGACGACAAAGATTAAGAGTGGGATAAAGATTGGGAGCAAGTTATCTAAATTCTGTGTGAGTTCACTTACATCTTGTTTTGTAAAAGTCATTGAGCTGAAATTACTATAATTAAACTCTTGTCTTGTCCCACTATCCATTACGATAATTCGATCTTTTAGGAACGCAATAGCCGATTCATAGGAATCAACGTCGTCGGGCTTTATTTCATCTGTAGCATCAAAAATAAATGTGTTTCCATCTTCTTTTTTTATAAGTGGTTCAGTCTGTTCACTTTTTAGCGTGCCATCATCTAAAGTGAACTCAGGTAAATCTCCCATATGTGTTTTAAGGTCTTCGTAAGCATTGGTAAACGATACCGCGGTAATAATCCCTATAGGTACAGAAGAAAGTAGCATTAGGAGAAACACATACAATATCGGCTTTCCTAGTTTTTGAAAACGGAATCGCGCCATCATTTTTGGAGAAAATAAGCTATAATACAGTTGTTTAAAAACGTTCAAATTGAAAATCTCCTTTCTAGGTATGTGAGAGTAATCCCACTAAACCAGTTTATCTTATATAAGTAGATGGGAACAATAAACTTGCTGAAACTTTCTTGAAACAAACTTGATTTCATCATAATATCATTACAATTCTATATTAACTCTTTACAAAGAGGGGAGCGATGTAGATAATAGACAAGGGACTTTGTTGAGTATTGTCGAAAAAAATAAAACATGAGTGCAAGGGGTTGAAATGATGGAACTCAACGTTCAGGAGATGATCTTTCAGTTTGTGGGAGGTCTTGGTATTTTCCTGTTTGGACTAAAGTATATGGGAGATGGCCTTCAACGATCTGCAGGTGATCGATTAAGAGACATTCTTGATCGCTTTACGACGAACCCATTTATGGGTGTGCTAGCGGGGATAGTAGTTACTATCTTATTACAAACTAGCTCAGGCACTACAGTTCTTACAGTAGGATTGGTAAATGCAGGATTTATGACTCTAAGGCAAGCTATCGGAGTTATAATGGGTGCAAATATAGGAACAACTGTAACAGCATTCATTATTGGTATACCAATCAAAGATTACGCATTACCAATAATTTTCATCGGCGCAGCATTAATCTTCTTTGTTAAAAACAAAAAGATAACTTATCTTGGACAGATAATATTTGGTTTTGGTGGATTGTTCTATGGCTTAGAACTAATGAGTAATGGGATGAAACCTTTAAGAACTCTCCAGGCTTTCCATGACCTCACGCTTAGTATGAGTGAAAATCCAATACTAGGTGTAGTAATTGGTACTGTGTTTACTGTAATTGTTCAGAGTTCAAGTGCTACCATCGGTGTCCTTCAAAGTTTATTTTCCCAGGATGCAATGAGTCTTCAAGCGGCTATGCCGGTTTTATTTGGAGATAATATAGGTACGACTGTAACTGCAGTTCTAGCATCACTTGGTGCATCGGTAGCAGCTAGAAGAGCAGCGCTTACCCATGTTATTTTTAATTTAATTGGTACAACTATCTTTTTAATTATTTTGTCCCTATACACCCCTTTTATATCCTATCTTCAAGGTGTATTGAATTTAAATTCAGAAATGACAATAGCATTTGCACATGGTATTTTTAATGTATCTAATACTGTCATTCAGTTTCCTTTCATTGCTTTACTAGCTGTATTAGTTACAAAAATTATTCCTGGTGATGATTCAGCAATTGAATATAAACCTAAACATCTAGATCCTGTGTTCATTGAACAATCAACTTCAGTGGCACTTGGACAAGCGAAAGAAGAAGTAATACGAATGAGTGGATTTGCTTATAAAGGAGTTCAAGAGGCTTCTAACTATTTGACTTCTAAAAGTCAGAAGAGCGCAGAAAAAACCGCTCAGTATGAAGAAGCCATTAACAATTTAGATACTAAGATTACAGACTACCTTATTCAGCTATCCGCAACTTCCCTGTCAGGAGACGAGTCAACTCGACATGGTATGTTAATGGACTCTGTTCGTGATATCGAGCGTATTGGTGATCATATGGAGAATATCGTTGAATTGGTTGATTATCAAATCAGCAATAAAGTAAAAATGACTGACCTTGCAATGAAAGACCTTGATGAAATGTTTAATCTAACCCTTTCTGCACTTCATGAAGCCTTTGATTCACTTGATAAATGGGATGTAGCGAAGGCACAGGAAGTTGTGAAACTGGAAGATAAAATTGACAAAATGGAACGAACGCTTCGTAAACAGCATATCCTTCGCTTAAATGAAGGTGAATGTACTGGAAGTGCTGGAATCGTTTTTGTTGATATCATCAGTAACCTTGAGCGTATTGGTGATCATGCGGTAAATATCGCAGAAGCCGTTATTGGAGAAGAATAAACAATGGAAGCAGAGGATTGCCTCTGCTTCTTTTTATTTTTATAGGGATTTTGTATTTATATAGAAGGAAAATGTTATTTACTATAAAATAGACTACAGTTAGAGGGGGAGTGAAGATATGGATATTCTATTTTGGTGTCTAATCGTTGCGTCATTTATTATCTCATTTGTTGGATTGATTTATCCGATCATTCCAGCGGTCCTGTTTATTTATGTTGGGTTTATTTTGTATGGTGTATTTTATGATTTCGGATCAATGACGTTTTCTTTCTGGGTTATTCAGGTATTGCTTACCATTTTATTATTTGTGGCAGATTATGCGAGTAATTTATTTGGTGTTAAAAAGTATGGAGGATCAAAAGCCGCCATTTGGGGTAGTACGATCGGTTTGTTAGTTGGCCCGTTCATCATTCCATTTGCGGGAATTATTCTTGGACCTTTTATAGGCGCAGTGGTAGCAGAGTTACTGATTCATCGAAAACCATTCAAGGAGTCTGTGCAAGTTGGAGTAGGATCTTTGCTCGGTTTTCTTGGTGGTGCAGTTATGAAAGGGGTTCTGCAAGCCATCATGATTACCGTATTTTTGGTCTATGTTTTGTAGTTCTTGATGGTGAAATGAAAGAGTGATATAGTATTTCCATGATTGATTTTCAAAGGGATATAAATAAATCCTCAAAAAGTATTGACGCTTTATTTAATCATGTGGTATATTAGTTCTTGTCGTTAAGAGATATTCCACAGTAGCTCAGTGGTAGAGCTATCGGCTGTTAACCGATCGGTCGTAGGTTCGAATCCTACCTGTGGAGCCATATGGCGGTGTAGCTCAGCTGGCTAGAGCGTACGGTTCATACCCGTGAGGTCGGGGGTTCGATCCCCTCCGCCGCTACCATATGATTGATTGTATAAAAAAGCATGGCGGTTGTGGCGAAGTGGTTAACGCACCGGATTGTGATTCCGGCATTCGTGGGTTCAATTCCCATCAGCCGCCCCACTATTTACATAGGGACCCTTAGCTCAGCTGGTTAGAGCTGACGGCTCATAACCGTCCGGTCGCAGGTTCGAGTCCTGCAGGGTCCACCAAATGCATATCGGAGGAATACCCAAGTCTGGCTGAAGGGATCGGTCTTGAAAACCGACAGGGGCTTAGTCGCCCGCGGGGGTTCGAATCCCTCTTCCTCCTCCATTTTTTTATAATGGGTTGAAAAAAGATACAGCATCATTACATTCATATTGTCGCGGGGTGGAGCAACGAGCGTTACATCTAAGAATCAACAACAAGTTGTTTCGACGGATAACGCATCGAAGCATAACCTTGTAGAGGAAGAAACAGTACACAGCATAATGAAGCAGGTATAGCATCATTACATTTATATTGTCGCGGGGTGGAGCAGTTCGGTAGCTCGTTGGGCTCATAACCCAAAGGTCGCAGGTTCAAATCCTGCCCCCGCAACCAATACCAAATTCTGACTACGTCGAATTACTTCTTTGTTAGAATTTAATCGGAGTCCCCTAGGGGCAACCTAAACTCATAATAAGGCCCAATTACTTTTAACGTAAATGCAAACTACATACTAATTAAAATTAATACTGATAACATGATTTGGCTCTGTAGCTCAGTCGGTAGAGCAGAGGACTGAAAATCCTCGTGTCGGCGGTTCGATTCCGTCCGGAGCCACCACTCAATAAAGATCCCACTCGTCATTTAATGACGAGTTTTTTTATGTTTTAAGTACCTTAGCTTACACTCTTGATTATTAATTTTTTCTTTAAGATGTTTAATTCCAAATAATGAGGGGAAACTTTATCTGTGTTGCGGAGATTCAAATGTTTATTATTTGAAAACGCATGACAATTCTGCTAATGTAAACTTGTGACGTCATCATGTTTAAGTGGCAATTAACGTTGCCCTAACAGCAAGTTACATATTATATTTGAGGAGGAGATTCACAATGGCTAAATTTGAACTACCAGAACTACCTTACGACTACAATGCACTAGAACCACACATCGATGAAGAAACAATGAAGATCCACCATGACAAGCACCATAACGCATATGTAACAAAACTAAATGGTGCACTCGAAGGTCACGAAGAACACGCATCAAAAAGTCTTGAAGAACTTCTTGGCAATCTAGATGCGCTTCCTGAAGGCATTCGCACTGCTGTTCGTAACAATGGTGGCGGACACGCTAACCACTCACTTTTCTGGCAACTTCTTAGCCCTAACGGTGGTGGAGAGCCATCAGGTGATTTGAGCGAAGCGCTTAAAAAGAAATTTGGTAGCTTTGAAAGCTTTAAAGAAGATTTCGCTAACGCTGCTGCTGGTCGCTTTGGCTCAGGCTGGGCTTGGCTTGTAGTAAAAGGCGGAGAGCTTGAAGTAACAAGTACCCCTAACCAGGATACTCCAGTTATGGAAGGTGTTACACCAATCCTTGGATTAGATGTTTGGGAGCATGCTTATTACCTGAAGTATCAAAACAAACGTCCTGATTACATTAGCGCATTTTGGAATGTCGTTAATTGGGATGAAGTTGCTAAGCGTTACGAAGCAGCTAAATAAAATAGGTTATCTTAGCCCTCGGCATACTTTGCCGGGGGCTTTTCATTTCTCATTCAATCAGCGTATAAATAGATCCTAATTGATAAAGGATATGATTTATTAAATAATCCGTGAAATCACAACCATTTTCAAAGTCGGTAGGTGAACCTACAAGTACTTGTTGATCAGATAGGGTGAGTGACACTTCTTTATTTCGATAACTAATAAGGAAATAGTGCGTCATCTTAGAAATGAAAAAAGAACATCTATCTTCATTAACTAAAGTTTCAATGCTTTGAACTAGTTGGTTACGTAGCTGTTTACTAAGATAATCTGTTCGATATAGAAAATAATACATACATAGTCCCCTTTCAAACATAGTTTATCCTTTTTGATTCTTCCGCATAACGAGCAAGAATTAAGTCAAAATAAGGGTGGATGAAAAAAGGGGAGTTTTTAATGAAAGTGATAAAACATATGATTGGTGAGATAGAAGTAACAAAAGATCTGTTGTTATTGCTAACAATCGGTGGTTTATATGCCCTGAGCATTGCACTTTCAAATACGTTTGTGAATGTGTATTTGTGGAAGCAATCCGGAGAGTTTGCTGATATCGGTATATACAACCTTTCCGCTGTAATTAGCCAGCCGCTTACCTTTATTCTTGCAGGCAGGTGGGCGAAGAAAATGGATAGAGTGATCGTCTTACGAATAGGCGTCATTTTTCTAGCCCTCTTTTATATAACGGTCCTTTCTTTAGGTCAAAATGCGAGCCATTTATTGGTCTTACTTGGCTCGTTACTTGGGATTGGGTTTGGCTTTTATTGGCTGGCGTTTAATGTGTTAACATTTGAAATTACGGAGCCTGAAACGCGGGATTTCTTTAATGGGTTTCTCGGCTTACTAACTTCTTTTGCCGGTATGATTGGTCCGATTTTTGCGGGTGTGATTATTTCAAGTCTCGAAGCATTTACAGGATATAAGGTAATTTTTGGAGTTTCACTGGCCTTGTTTTTTGCAGCCGTAATCTTAAGTTTCTTTCTTGAACGACGGTCTGCTAAAGGCAACTTTTCATTTACCCGAATTTTTCAAGAAAGAAAAGCGAATGCCGATTGGCTAAATATTTTGCACGCGCATTTTTTTCAAGGGATAAGAGAAGGTACTTTTATTTTCATTATCGTCGTACTTGTTTTTATTACGACGGAAAGTGAACTTGCTATCGGTACATTTGGACTTGTAAACTCCGCAGTTTCCTTTTTAGCGTATTACTTGGCGACTCGTTTAATAAAACCAAGGTTTCGAAAAAAAGCAATCTTATACGGGGGGATAATTCTTTATGCATCTGTATTCTTACTTGTAACAGATCTAACATTTGCGCGATTGTTAATGTACGGTATTTGTATCTCTCTTGCTTATCCACTACTTCTTGTTCCGTACATTTCACTAACTTATGATGTCATTGGTAAAGCATGGAATGCTGCAGAAATGCGTATTGAGTATATAGTTGTTCGAGAGGTTTACTTAAACCTTGGTCGAATTGTATCAATCCTTTTATTCCTACTTACAGTGTCTCTGTTTAACGATGAAAAAAGTATTCCAATTTTGTTATTAATTGTTGGAGCGGGACATACGTTTATTTACCTGTTCGTAAGAAAACTTCGATCGGCTCCAGCGACTGTGGCAGAACCGTCTCCTGACCCATTACAATAGCTCATTAGTCCCTTTACTTTTTTATTATCACTAAGTATAGTAAGGAGAAGAGAGATCAGAGACACCTGTCTGAAACAGGTGTCTATATTTGTTTAAGGGAAGGGAGTTTATTGTGAAAGCTAAGAAAAAGAAAAATCATGTACCTTTTAGGCTAAATATATTATTTTTATCGGTTTTCCTTTTGTTTTCTACCTTAATTCTTCGACTGGGTGTTATTCAGATTGTAAATGGAGAAGAATACGAGCGTGTTTCTGAGCAAACGGAAAACGTGACTGCAGAGTCAACTGCACCTCGCGGGAAAATGTATGACCGTTTCGGACGAGTTCTTGTAGATAATAATCCGCAGTTTGCTCTTACATATATTCGAACACAGAATACAAAACAAGCTGAAAAGCTTGAACTAGCTCAAAAATTAGCTGAATATATTGAGAAAGATACTGAAGATGTTATAGATCGAGATTTAAAAGATTATTGGATTGTCACGAATCCAGAAAAAGCGAAGGCAAAGTTAACCGAAAAAGAATGGGATGAGATGGAGTCTAGTGAAGCTTATCAGCTACAAATTGAACGTATTACTGATAAAGATCTAGAAGAAATTAAAAACAATCCACAAGAGCTTGAAGTTGCTGCTATAAAAAGAGCAATGGACACTGGTTATGCTTTGTCGTCTCAGACAATTAAAATCGGTTTAACTGAAGATGAAATTGCTAAAGTGAGTGAAAATCTTGGTTCTTTACCAGGCGTAGAGATACAAGCAGACGCCACAAGAGAATATCCTTATGGAGATACCCTTCAAACCATTTTTGGGAGAGTTGGACCTATTCCTAAAGATGAATTGAGTTATTATGGATTAAGAGATTATGAGCGAAATGACAAAGTTGGCATTAGCTATCTTGAAGAAGAATACGAAGAGTACCTAAAAGGTCAAAAAGAAAAGCAAACTTACGTCACCGATAAATCAGGTGAGCCAGTAGGCGAGCCAAAAGTGATTGAAGGACAAAGAGGAAATGATTTGGTACTCTCATTAGACATTGATCTTCAAAAAGAAGTTGAGAAAATCCTTGATGAAGAGCTTAACGATGCGAGGCAATATGGAGCAACGAGAGGCTATGTTGTCATGATGGATCCAAATACCGGGGAAATCCTGTCTTTTGCAGGTAAAGAATATAATAATGGTGAGTTCAAAGATCGCACTTTTGGTGTGATTGGAGACTCTTATGCGATGGGATCAACAGTTAAAGGAGCAACGGTGTTAACAGGTTATCAGTATGGAGTAATTAATCCAAATACGACTCTTGTAGACGAAGTTTTATACTTTAAAGATGAAGGTAAAAAGTCATCTTATACGGCTAATGCGATGGGACGTATTTCAGACCTTGTTGCTTTACAAAGATCCTCAAACGTATATATGTGGAAAATTGCGATGAGCATGGCTGATTATGACTACGCTCCTTATGAAAGTAGTGGTTATGACCCGGCAGCTTATGATGAGCTAAAAGAATCATTCTCTCAGTTTGGTTTAGGAGTGAAAACAGGAATTGACTTGCCTGGCGAAAGTTCAGGGTTAAATGGTGGGATAAGTGAATTTGGTAAAATTCTTGATTTTGCGATTGGACAGTACGATACGTATACACCAATGCAAATGGCTCAATATACCTCTACAATTGCAAATGGAGGTTATCGTATTGAACCTCATCTATTAAAAGAAGTCCATGAACCTTCTGAAAAAGATGGTTTGTCTGATACGATTCTGTTCCAAAATACTCCAGAAGTGTTAAACAAAATTAAAATGAGTGAAGAAGAAGTGGCTCATGTCCAAAAGGGAATGTGGATGGTTATGAATACTGAAAATGGTACTGCAGGCACACACTATCCTTACTTCCAAAGTGATGACTATCAAGCAGCTGGAAAGACGGGGACAGCGCAGATTGGAGATGGGTATAATTTAACACTAGTTGGCTATGCCCCTTATGACAATCCTGAAGTTGCGATTTCGGTAGTTGTTCCCGAAGTGAATGATTCTTCTTCTGGTTCCGTGAACAAAAAAATAGGTGGTCGAATTCTAGATGCTTATTTTGAACTGAAAGATGAAGCTAAGAAACCAATTGGATATGAAGAAGAAGAAATTGAATAAGTAAGAATAAAAAAACCGCTGAAAAGCGGTTTTTTTTATATTATAAGGACAAATTAACAACAGAAACATCCTGGATGAAATGAAATTTAAAGCGAATAGAAGGGGAAAATCTATTATTTCCCCAAAAAAAGAGAAATTAAAACGTTTTCCTACAAGCATTTACAATCTCTTTACATTTGGTTTATACGACATTAATATCTGGGCTGTATTCTAAGAATTGTGATTGAGAGGCCAGTACACAAAACAACCTGGTTCGTCACAAGTACAAACATCCATTAGGGGGAAATAACATGAAGTTCAAGGGCATTATGCTTATGGTAGTTATGTCGATGGTAATGATTTTCGCAGCAGCTTGCGGAAATAACTCCGGTAACACAAACAGCGGCGGAGAAGCTTCTGGTGAAGAAGTATCTGGCGAAGTTCTAATGGACGGATCTTCTACAGTATTCCCGATCATGGAAGCAGTTGCTGAAGAATATGCTTCTGTACAACCTGATGTAAAAGTTAGTGTAGGTGTTTCTGGTTCTGGTGGTGGATTTGAGAAATTCTCTGCTGGTGAAACAGACATGAGTAACGCTTCTCGTCCAATCAAAGAAGAAGAAACAGCCGCACTTGAAGAAGCTGGTATTGACTTCACAGAATTTGAAATTGCAAAAGACGGTCTTTCTATCGTTGTTAACTCTGAGAATGATTGGGTAGATCAGCTTACAATTGACGACCTTAAGAAAATCTGGTTAGGCGAAGCAACAATGTGGAGCGACGTTAACCCTGAATGGCCTGAAGAAAAAATCGAATTATTTAGCCCTGGTACAGATTCTGGAACGTATGACTACTTTAATGAAGTAGTACTAGAAGATGAGCAAATGGTAAAAGAAGCAACACTTTCTGAAGATGACAATGTACTTGTAAATGGTGTAACTGGTTCTAAAAACGGTATGGCATTCTTCGGTTATGCTTACTACCTAGAAAATAAAGATAGACTTAACGTTGTTCCAATCGTTAATGGTGACGGTGAAGCTGTAGAACCAAATGCAGAAACAATCCAAGATGGAACATATGAACCACTTTCTCGTCCGCTATACACTTATGTGAAGCACTCTGCAGTAGAAGAAAATCCTGCTGTATATGATTTCACTAAATATGCACTTGAGAATGCTGGTGAAATGGCTGAAGCTGTAGGGTACGTAGCTCTTCCTGAAGAAAAGTATACAGAAGCTATGGATAAGCTAAACGAAATCGCTGGTAAGTAAGAATAAAATGAAACAGACTGGTGAGGAGTTACGGCTCCTCACTTTATCCTGTTTTGCTCTTTGTGAGGGGGAGTAATAAATGCAAAGCTCTGTTCGTCAGATGATTAAAGACAAAAAAGAGAAAAATCAATCACGAGCGAAGTTTATGGAGAAACTTGTACCGGGCTTATTGCTTTTATGTGCAATTATCTCTGTATTAACAACGCTTGGTATTGTTTTCACATTAATTGTAGAAACAGTTACGTTTTTTAGTCGAGTATCTATTGTTGAGTTCTTTACGAATAAAGATTGGTACCCGTTTTTTGGAGACAACCCGGATTATGGAATTTGGCCACTGATCTCTGGGACACTAATGATCACAGGTATCGCCATGCTTGTTGCTATTCCATTAGGATTAGCGGCAGCCATTTATTTGAGTGAATATGCAAGTGATAGTGTAAGAAGAATCATTAAACCGATTCTGGAAGTACTAGCAGGTATTCCTACGATTGTTTATGGTTTCTTTGCTCTAACTTTTGTTACACCTGTGCTACAAAATGTTATTCCGAGTCTCCCTATTTTTAACGCATTGAGTCCGGGTATCGTTGTGGGAATTATGATTATTCCTATGATTGCATCTCTCTCAGAGGATGCGATGAGCTCTGTACCGAACGCTATTCGGGAAGGTGCACTCGGACTTGGTGCTACACGATTTGAGGTTGCTATGAAAGTTGTTCTCCCAGCTGCATTATCAGGAATTATTGCTTCATTTGTTCTTGCAATTTCAAGAGCAATCGGTGAAACAATGATTGTAACAGTCGCTGGTGGAGCAACACCAAAACTTACATTAGATGTAACAGAGTCTATACAGACAATGACATCTTATATTGTGCAAGTAAGTCTTGGTGATGCTGGTTTTGGAACGACGATTTACTACAGTATTTATGCTGTTGGTATGACCCTCTTCCTATTCACACTTATCATGAACCTCATTGCACAATATATTTCTCGTAAATTCAGGGAGGAATACTAATGCAACTAGTAGATCAGGCAAAAGTAAAAAGTAAAATGCAAACCAGATTAGCACAAAATAAGATTCTTAAAGGAATTTTCTTTGGTGCAACAATGTTAGCACTAGTGGTGCTTGTTATCTTGTTATATCGGATATTCACTCAAGGAATTGGTTACTTAAATCTTGAGTTCTTTCAAAATTTCGCGTCTCGTTTCCCTGAAAAAGCAGGGATTAAAGCAGCATTTTTCGGCACTTTATGGATGATGGCAGTTATTGCTCCAGTGGCACTTACAATTGGAGTTGGAACCGCAATTTATCTTGAAGAATATGCAAAGAAGAATAAGTTTACAACGTTTATTCAAATAAACATTTCCAATTTAGCAGGTGTACCTTCGATTGTTTTTGGCTTACTTGGACTAACTGTATTTGTTCGGATGATGGAAATGGGGCGTAGTGTTCTTGCTGGTGGTTTGACGATGAGTCTATTAATTTTGCCTATTATCGTTGTTGCTGCTCAGGAAGCTGTACGTTCGGTTCCAAAAGAACTTCGAGAGGCTTCTTATGCGATGGGTGCTACGAAATGGCAAACAATCAAAAAGGTTGTATTACCAGCAGCAATCCCAGGAATTTTAACAGGAGGAATTCTAGCTTTATCACGCGCAATCGGTGAAACAGCACCATTACTAATGATTGGTGCATTAACGTTTGTTGCCTACTTGCCTGAGAATTTCTTGTCAGGATTTACTGTTATGCCGATCCAAATTTTCAACTGGACAAGTCGTCCGCAAACCGAATTCCACGATGTAGCAGCAGCAGGTATTATCGTGCTTCTCGCAATGTTGCTCATTATGAATTCAATTGCTGTCTTAATTCGAAATAAATTTTCTAAAAGACTGTAGATACGTAAAGCTCTCATCAATGTGTAAAGGGGATTTTTGAAAATGAAAACAATTATGGATGAAAAGAAGGTTGTAAAAGCTCCGCGGTCAGAAGAACAGATTAAAGAAAAAGATTCTGTATATAGCATTCAAAATTTTAATTTATGGTACGGAAAAGACCAGGCTTTAAAAGATATTAAATTCGAAATTCCAGAAAAACAGGTAACAGCAATTATCGGGCCATCCGGCTGTGGTAAATCCACGTTTATTAAAGCTCTTAATAGAATGGTCGAAATGGTGCCAATTGTAAAAATGTCTGGTGATATTAACTATCGTGGGAAAAACATTTTTGAGAACAAATACAAAGTAGAAGATTTGCGCACAAAAGTGGGAATGGTTTTCCAAAAGCCGAATCCATTTCCAAAATCAATCTATGAAAATGTCGTTTATGGTCCCAAAATTCACGGCATAAAAAACAAAAAAGTACTTGATGAAATTGTCGAAAAAAGCTTAAAAGGTGCAGCACTTTGGGAAGAAGTAAAAGATCGTCTAAACGAAAATGCTTACGGTTTATCAGGTGGTCAGCAACAGCGCCTTTGTATCGCTCGCTGTCTCGCAATTGAGCCTGATGTTATTTTGATGGATGAGCCAACATCTGCGCTTGATCCAATCTCTACTCTTAAAGTAGAAGAACTTGTTCAAGAATTAAAGAAAGATTTCAGTATCATTATCGTAACGCACAACATGCAACAAGCAGCTCGTATCTCTGATAAAACGGCCTTTTTCTTAAACGGTGAAGTCGTAGAGTTTTCTGATACGAACCAGTTATTTTCTAATCCTACAGATAAGCGAACAGAAGACTATATTACAGGCCGTTTCGGTTAATTATTTCGGGGGTGAGCATTTATGGTAGTAAGAGAAAATTTCCAAGAACAGTTAGATGAAATAAAGACTAAGCTTCTTGAGCTAGGCTCTTTAGCGCAGGTGGCTGTTGATGAAGCGATTACTGCATTAAAGAATCAGGATGTTGATAAAGCACTTGAAATTATTGATAATGATTATAAAATCAACCGCCTTGAGGAAGAGATTAACGAAACAGCGATTTGGTTAATTGCGAAGGAGCAGCCGCTTGCAACCGATCTAAGAAGACTTATTTCTGCACTTAAAATTACAACTGATGTTGAGCGGGTTGGAGATCTAGCGGTTAACATTGCAAAGTCGATTATTCGTATTGGCGATAAACCATTTGTAAAGCCAATCGAAGAAATTCCAGCGCTCGCTCAGAAAGCAAATAACATGCTGAAAGAAGTGCTTGCATCTTTCTATGATGAAGATGTTAATCAGGCAATGGCTGTTGCGGATGCTGATGATGAAATTGATAATATGTATGGACGTCTGGTAAAAGAATTACTTGAATTGATGACAGAACATCCTGAAAGTGTTAGCCAAATTCAACAGCTTTCTTTTATCTGCCGCTATGTAGAACGTATTGGAGACCACTGCACAAATATTTCAGAAAGCGTGATCTACGTTGTGAAAGGGAAGCGCTACGACCTGAATGCTTAATCAAAGAACCACACTCTACCAATTGAGTGTGGTTTTTTAATCTATTTAGAAAGGTTAAGTAATGACCTGTCCACTTCTGCAATAGACTAGTGTAGGAGATGGATAGGGGGTAGCAAAATGCCAAGACATTTAGTCATTGGAAACGGTCAACTGCTTATCAATATGGATCAATTTCTACAAATTCGAGATATTTATTATCCCTATGTGGGGCAACAAAATCATGTTCAAGGTCATGCAAATCGAATCGGGGTTTGGGTAGATGGGAAATTTTCATGGCTACATTCATCGGAATGGGATATCCAGCCAAATTATGATCAGGATACCCTCGTGACGTATAGTACTGCGGTACATCCTCATCTAGGAATTAAACTTGTTTTTGAAGAAGGCGTGCATCAACGTGAAATGCTAATGATTCGTAAAATTACGATTGTTAATTTAGAAAATCAAAGTCGCGATGTAAGACTTTTTTTCCATCAAGATTTAAATATTTATGAAACAGAAGTAGGCGACACAGCTTACTTCTGTCCGGATACAAAGTCTGTGATTCATTATAAACGCTACAGATATTTTCTGTTCAATGGTGAGCTAGATGGAGAGGGAATTGAACAGTACACGACTGGGGTAAAGCGATTTCAAGCTGCTGAAGGCACGTGGCGTGATGCTGAAGATGGTCATTTACATGTTAATCCAATTGCGCAAGGTTCAGTTGATAGTACTTTTTCACTCGAAACAAAGTTGGAACCGCATCAACAAAAAACAGCTTATTACTGGATGACAGTAGGTAGAACGAAAGAAGAAGTCAGTAGCATTCATGAATATGTGAGCGAGATTGGTACTCAATTAACGGTTGAAAAAATTCGTATGTATTGGAATAGATGGGTAAACAAATCCGTGCTTCCGGAGACTGATTTAGGTCCAAATATCCTATCTCTTTATAAAAGAAGTCTATTAATTGTGCGAACACAAACGAATCAAAATGGTACGATTATCGCAGCGAATGACTCAGATATTTTGCATTATAACCGCGATCACTATAGCTACATGTGGCCTAGAGATGGTGCGCTAATTGCTTCTGCCATGTCTAAAGCAGGGTATCATGGAATGGTTACAAACTTTTATCGCTGCTGTGCAGAACTTCTTTCAAAAGAAGGGTATTTACATCATAAATACAATCCTGATGGCTCTGTAGGTTCGAGCTGGCATCCTTATGTCGATCGTTTAAAGAAAACTCAGCTTCCGATACAAGAGGATGAGACGGCTCTTGTTCTCTGGGCGTTCTGGGAACATTACCAATCAACAGGTGATATTGAATTTGCTCAATCGCTTTATAAGTTTTTAGTTCGACCCGGTGCAAAATTTTTGTTGCAGTTTATGGATGAAACCCTCGATCTGCCACTTCCTTCTTATGATCTTTGGGAAGAAAGATTTGGTGTTTTTAGTTTTACAGCATCCGCTTGCTATGGTGGTCTCATGGCTGCTCATTCGTTTGCAAGGTTGTTCGGAGAAGATGATCGTGCTGAGAGCTATTATAAAGGGGCAGAGCGGATTAAAAAGGGGATTGAGGAACATCTCTATGACGAAATGCGTTCCTGCTTCTTAAGAGGACTTTATCGAAATAATGAAACAGGTGAAATAACGAAAGATTATACAATAGAAAGCAGCCTATTTGGATTATTTGCATTTGGGGTTTTTCCTGCTAATGACCCTCGGATGGTTCGGACGATGGAAGAGATTGAAAAAAGACTTTCTGTAAAAACGAGCATTGGTGGTGTAGCGCGTTATGTAAGCGATTATTATTTTCAACAATCGCAAAATGTTGAAGAAGTGCCGGGTAATCCTTGGGTAATTTGTACTCTGTGGATCGCTAAATGGAAAATTTCCCGTGCCCAAACCCTGAAACAATTACGTGATGCAAAACATCACATAGATTGGGTATATAAACAGGCCCTCTCAAGTGGTATACTACCAGAGCAGGTACATCCGTATACAGGAAAACCACTATCAGTAGCGCCTTTAACATGGTCGCATGCTACGTTTGTAGATGTTGTGAAAGATTACCTTGAAAAATATGAAGCACTTTCCACAACAAAAACAACTTGATTGAATGAGATTTGTTTGTTATCATAATAAAGTATGTTGTTAAATGAACAGTTTGATAGGATTTGGAGGGATATTCATGCGCGTACAAATTACATTGGCTTGCACTGAAACAGGCGATCGTAACTACATCACGACGAAGAACAAACGTACTAACCCTGATCGTCTTGAACTTAAAAAATACAGCCCAAGACTTAAAAAGCAGACGTTACATCGCGAAACAAAGTAAGCAGTAGGTTATCCTACTGCTTTTTTATTTGCACATTTTCCCGTAAACTAGTAGTAAGAGAGAAAGTAGGAGGAATGATGATGCAATCAAAACACGAGTGGCGAACAAATATGAAAATAAAATTAAAAGAAATAACTGCTGCTAATAAAGTGAATCTTGATCAACAAATACTTGATCGTCTTTATACATATAAACCGTACACTAATGCAGAAACGATCGGCTTAACGGTTGCGATGAAAGGTGAAATAAATACAAAAACAATCATAGAAAAAGCATGGAATAGTGGAAAAAGAGTAGCAGTACCGAAGTGTAATCCTAAAACTAAACAGATGACTTTTTATTATTTAACGGAGTGGGATCAATTAGAAAAAGTATATTTTGGTCTAGAAGAACCACGTCCCAATAAAACAGAAATGTGCCCTCCTGACGAAATAGATCTTTTGCTTGTACCAGGCCTCATTTTTGATCGGAATGGGTTTAGAATTGGATTTGGTGGCGGCTACTATGATCGATATTTACAAAACTATTCAAACTCAACTGTTTCGCTTGCTTACCAATTTCAAGTTGTTGAAAATGTGCCAACCGAAACGTTTGATTTACCTGTGGAAGCAATCATCACAGATGAACAGATTGTTAACGTTAAATGATTAATTACTTTTTTATATGTGCTATGACAGGTTTTCTAGGTTACAAAGCTAAAGCTCTTTCGAAAAAAGGAGCAGTTGCTGCTACAGGAATAGGGTGCGCCATTGCACTTGGTTTTGCATGGAAAGGGCTTTTCCTTCTGGGTATCTTTTTTCTGTCTTCAACGATTTGGAGTAAGTATAAAACGGAGTTAAAAGATAACGTGGAAGAAATTGTAGAAAAAGGTTCGTCGAGAGATCAATATCAGGTTCTTGCTAACGGCGGGGTTGCCGCTTTAGCTGGAGTAATGATGAGCATTTTTCCTGGAGATGCATGGTTGTTGATTTTTCTAGGAGCGATTGCTACCTCTAATTCTGATACCTGGGCATCTGAAGTGGGCGTTCTATCGACGCGTAGACCGCTTCATATAAAAACATTGAAATTTGTTCCACCAGGCACTTCTGGAGCAGTTAGTATGCTAGGTTTATTTGCATCTATTCTAGGAGCGGGTTTAATTGGGGTTGTTGGTGCTTTCGTTTTTGACTTATCTTTTCAAGCACTAGCCTTTGTAACGCTCGCAGGCTTTGTCGGTTGTTTAAGCGATACGTTAATTGGAGGAACCTTGCAAGAAGAGTTTCAATGCCAAAGGTGTGGAACAAAAACCGAGCACCATATTCATTGTGAAAATAAGACTCACAAAATAAAAGGCTTAAAAGGTTTGAATAATGATGTAGTCAATTTCGTCTCGTCTATTATTGGCGCACTCGTTGGAGGTGCAGCGTTGTTATGAAAATAACTGGTTTATTGCTAGCAGGAGGGGAGTCTCGAAGATTTGGGTCTCCAAAAGCCTTTGCTACTTATTATGACAAACCATTTTATCAAGTGGTGTTAAATCAGCTTCATCCTGTAGTAGATGAAGCTATGATTGTAACCAAAATGAATTTATTAAAGCAGTTTAACATGCAGGTAACTGAAAATATAAGAGTAATAGAAGATGAGGCAGCTTTCGAGGGGATGGGTCCGTTAGCAGGGATCTATTCTGGGATAAATCAATCGAATGGTGATTATTATCTTACAGTAGCTTGTGATATGCCGTTTGTAACAGATGGTTTATTTTCGCTTTTAATAGAAGAGCAATCAATGCATCGTGATGCAATGGCAATTATACCTGTCAGTTCAGGAAGGCGCCAGCCTCTTTGTGCTCTTTACCATTCTTCGTGTCAGCCTGTCATCGAAGAGCTACTTTCATCAGGGAAAAGGAGAATGAATGATCTCCTCAAATCTATTGATGTCCATTTTGTAGAAGTTGAAAATCGAGAAAAACAATTTTTAAATGTAAATACACGAGAAGAATTTAAACTTGTTCAAAAGGAGACAGATTAAATGGATCACTTCAAAAGATATTCTAGACAAATGCTTTTTTCTCCTATCGGGGAATTAGGGCAAAAGAAATTCAGTCAGTCGCGAGCTCTTATCGTTGGAATGGGGGCGCTCGGCACTGCTATAGCAAATCATCTTGTTCGAGCAGGCTTCGGCTTTATAAGAATAGTCGATCGTGATTATGTAGAAAAAAGCAATCTTCAAAGACAGATGTTATTTGACGAAGAGGATGTAGCTGCAGCGTTACCGAAAACAGTTGCTGCAAAAAACAAATTAAAAAAAATGAATTCCGCTGTTGAAATCGACGCCATAACAGCTGATGTAAACGCAAGTAACATTACTGAATTTATTGACGGCATGCATTTCGTTATGGACGGGACGGATAATTTTTCAACGCGATTTCTTCTGAATGATGCTTGTTATAAAAATCAAATTCCATTTGTTTATGGAGGGGCCGTTAGTTCAAGAGGAATGACAGCTTTATTTGTACCAGATGAAACTCCTTGCCTACGGTGCTTTATTCAGGGAGGAGAAGGAACGACAGGTGAGACGTGTGATACGATCGGGGTTATCTCTCCTATCGTAGATATTATCGCGTCGTACCAGGTAACGGAGATAATGAAATATATTGCGGGGGATTATGAGAAGCTCCATCGTAGCTTAATAACAATGGATATTTGGCAAAATCATAGTTATGCCATGAAGTTTTCTTCACCAAAGACGGATTGTCCAACTTGTCAAACTAACGAATATCCATCATTAAAAACAGGTGCAAAGCAGGATATTACTTCTTTATGTGGGAGAGAAACGATTCAGATACAGCTTGAAAGTCATTTTGATCTAAAAGAATGGGCAGTAAAACTTGAAAAAACGACAAAAGTAAAGAAAACACCTTTCCTACTTAAAGCTCAGTTGGAAGAAGGGGAGAGGCTTGTATTATTTCCAGACGGTCGGGTTCTTGTTCAAGGAACAGAAGATAGCGGAAGAGCAAAAGCACTTTATGCAAGGTATATTGGAATGTAAAAAAGCATCAGCCGTATGGCTGGTGCTTTTTTACATCCGTCATTTTCTTGACAGAAGGATGGATTCAAGTATAAAATAGCGATGTTACTTAAACGCACAAAAGCATAAAAGTACAAAAGTGAAGATTCAGACAAGTAACTTCTTTAGAAGAGCAGCAGAAGAGATCTGGTGGTTGCTGTAAACCAGAGCGTCTAGAAGTGAAATTACATCTGATGAACTAGTACGCGGCATCCCATCCGTTAAAAGGGGTATAAGTGGGCAGCTAACGCTGTCAATAAGGGTGGTACCGCGAAGAACTTCGTCCCTTCAATTGATGAAGGGCTTTTTTTAATGGAAAAATACAGATAGAGCAAAACTAATCGATGAGAACACATAGATTAAGGGAGAGAAAGAAAATGAAAAAAGTATCATTTCCAATCGCGCTTGTTGTTATTGGTTTACTAATGAGTTGGATGTTATTTAGTATTATTGGTTTAAAGGTAGAGCCTCATATTCCACTCCTTGCTGGCGTACTTGGCATGGGAATAATGGGACTCTTACTCGGGATGAAGTGGGACACAATTGAGAAGGCTCTTCTAGAGAGCATTACAACGGGATTAAAACCGATTTTAATACTTTTTGTCGTTGGTATGATGATTGCTGTCTGGATGCAAAGTGGAACGGTTCCAACATTATTGTATGGAGGTCTTCAGTTTATCCAACCTGAATGGTTCTTAATAAGTGCGTTGATTGTTACCATTATCGTCTCAAGCTTTACTGGGAGCTCTTTTACAACGATAGGTACAATTGGAGTTGCGATGATGGGAATAGGTACTGCAATGGGAGTAAGCCCGGCGCTAGCAGCAGGAGCTGTTATTTCTGGTGCATGTTTCGGTGATAAAATGTCTCCACTTTCTGATACAACTAACTTCGCACCTGCAGTGGCAAAAGTAGATTTGTTTACGCATATTCGACACATGATGCGAACAACAATTCCAGCGATTATCGTAACGGTTATTTTCTTTTTTATTATGAGTAAAAACTTATCTTCTTCTGTTAATCCGGAGGATCTAAACAACGCAATGATGGTTCTAAAAAGCGAATTTCATATATCGCTATGGACGTTAATTCCACCTCTTCTTGTCCTTGTACTTGCTGTCAAAAGAGTGCCTGTTCTCGTTACTTTATTTGCTGGATTACTTGCAGGAATTATTGTGGCAATGTTAGCACAAGGCGTTTATTCACCCTCCTCTATAATAGGAACCATGCAAAATGGTTTTGCGAGTGAAACGTCCAGTGATCTCGTAAATGGAATTATTAATAGAGGTGGACTTCAATCAATGATGTGGAGCGTGTCCCTTATTATTTTAGCACTTGCACTTGGTGGTGTTCTTCAAGCCATGGGTATTATTCAATCGCTCATGAGCGGTTTAACTAAGCTTCTAAACAGGCGAGGGCATTTAATCTCTGCGACAGCAACATCAGCAATTGGAGTGAATTTATTAACGGGTGAGCAGTATTTGTCAATTTTACTTCCTGGCCAAACGTTTGAGCCTTTTTATGATAAAGCAGGAGTAGATCGGAAATACCTTTCTCGCACACTTGAAGATGCTGGGACATTAATAAATCCATTAATCCCTTGGGGCGTTTCAGGAGCTTTCTTTGCAGATACGCTAGGGGTACCGGTAATGAGCTATCTTCCATTTGCCATCTTCCTCTGGTTATCCCCAGTATTCACAGTAATATTGGGCTACTGGAATAATAAGAAACTTGGATAGGAACTATGGATAAAAACGCCATTACCTGCAAACAGTAGAAGTATAGTACTGTTTCAGGAGGCGTATGATGAAAATAACAAAGTTACTCGTTCTCTTATCTTTAGTCATTGTGATATATGAATATCGTTATCGGTTATTAAATGGCCTACTGGGTGTTGCGGTAATTAGACGCTTCATCGTAGGCAACTCGTTAAAATTCCCAGGTATACGTAACAAACTTTTTAGCTCGTTTTTATCATAACCTCTACCTCAAAGGGTGGAGGTTTTTCCTTTCTTCTAAAAATAGAAAAGAGTAAAATAAGAAGAAGGATTAGAAAGTAAGATTTGATTCCACTCAGATTGGAGGCGCTTTATGTGAAATGGACCCACATTTATTTTGATTTAGATAATACCCTTTACGATCATGAAAAAGCCTTTAAAAAAACCATTTTGCATTGTGCAAAGAATATGTTGCATAAGAAAAAATCACCTCTTACAGTTCATAAATGGTTTACTGTTTTCAAAAGTAACTGTGATCATTTTTGGGAATTTTATGAAAAAGGAGAATGGTCAAGAGAGCGCTATCAGATTAATCGGTTTTGTAAGACGAATGAATTTTTTGATCTAACATGCTCTGAACAAGAAGCACTTGATTTTCAAGAAGAATATCAGTCCAAAGTTGCCTCTTTCGCTGAGTTATATCCTGAAAGTGATTCTATATTATCTTTATTGAAAGATAAGGGGATTCAACTAGGCATCATTACGAACGGTGAGAAGGAAACCCAAACAGCAAAGATTGAGGCACTACAACTGTTTCGGTGGATCCCTCAAGAAAACATCTATATTTCAGAAGTTGTAGGTTTGGAAAAACCCGAAACTTCTCTCTTTCACTACGTTTTAGGTAGTACCGGTCGATCTCTATACATAGGCGACACCTTTGAGCATGACATTAAACCTGCATTAGAAGCAGGCTTTGATGCTATTTATTTTAATTCTCGAAACGAAAAGGTTGATCAGAATCTTGTCGATCAAGTCCCTGAAATCGTTACTTATGATGAATTGAAGAAGATTTTATTTGATTAGCAGGCACTTTCCTTTAGTTATATGATTCATCTTTACGCTCTAGTAAGGGCTCGTTAAGGTATTGGATTAATTGAACGTTTTTTCCAGTTTTTGTTTGGAATAGGATAAGTAGATAGGGGGATTGTTTATGAACGAGTATGACTGGAATAGTGCTTCCTATAGGTGTTTCAGTAGAACCATTAGGGAGTAAGATGCCTAGAAAATAATTCTTATATAATCCTTCCCATATTCCTCCAATAGCATCGGTAGTTTGCTTTTGAGATAAGCCAGGAAGTGCTTTGTTTTCATATTGATCTAATGAAGTCAGTGATAAAATCGTATAATCATTAGGGTGTAAGTTATATTCAGCTACCATAGATTTGAAAACCAATTGAGCTTGCTGATCTATAGCATGATCAAGAATGTATTGCCATTCTTTTTCTTCTTCACTTGAAGCTTGTTTGAATGATTCTAGTGGGGTCATTGGGGAATCAATTACGTATAGCTGGTCGTAGCTCATTTTTTGAGCGCTTTTTATCACATCATTTGGGTAGTGGATTTCCCCATAATGGTAAGTGATGGCTTCATAATGACCACTATCTTCACTCGTGATTCCTTTTTTTTGCCGAATGCTTGCCGTATTCTCCTTCCAAGTGGACATGGAGTCGATTAAGCGTCCCTCTTCATAAAGAAATGATAAATCTTGACGTAAATATGCCGTTTCTGAAAGAGTTGACTCAGTCTTCCAGTTCAATGTGTATTCATCTTCATCTTCCTGCGTTAAAATAGTGAGAGATGTACTAGCTGAATCAAATGTAACGTCAGGATCGGGAGGGAAATACGTAAATGATTCCCTGACAGGATTACTACTTGTATTAACAAGGATGAGCGCAAAAAAACTAATCATACCAAGCATGATAACGTAGTGAATTCTTTTGATCATCCGGAGCCCTCCGATTCATTAAGCTTGTCATCATATGTATGAGATAGAAAACAAAAATATGAAGATCGTTTTTTCCCCTACTACAAGCTAATTTGAAAGGATGATTGCAATGAAAGACTTATTCCATGCAGAAGAGCTTCTACAAACGACGAAAGAATTAGTTAGTATTCCAAGTCCATCAGGTTACACGGATGAAGTAATTAGTTGGGTGGAAGGAAGAATGCAAGAACTTGGTGTAGAAACGATGCGAAATCATAAAGGTGGGCTAATTGCTACGATAGAAGGTGCTGATTCGTCTAGACAACGCATGTTAACAGCTCACGTAGATACGTTGGGTGCGATGGTTAAAGAAATTAAGAGCGATGGTCGCCTACGCCTATCTTTAATTGGTGGCTTTCGATTTAATGCGATAGAAGGAGAGTACTGTGAAATAATTACAGGAGATGGTAAGCGTTTTACTGGCACAATACTTTTACACCAAACCTCTGTCCATGTTTATAAAAACAATGGTGAGATCAAACGAGATGAACAAAATATGGAGGTGCGCCTGGACGAACGTGTTACTAACGCTGAAGACGTTAAGAAATTAGGAATACGCGTCGGCGATTTTACTTCCTTTGATCCTCGGGTGCAGTTAACAGAGAGTGGGTTTATTAAGTCTAGACATTTAGATGATAAAGCAAGCGTTGCCCTGCTTCTTGCAAATATAAAAAAACTAAAGGAAGATAACAAAACGCTTCCTCATACAACACATTTCTTAATTTCTAATAACGAAGAGATTGGTTACGGTGGAAATTCGAATATTCCTGGAGAAACTGTAGAATACATAGCCGTGGATATGGGGGCACTTGGTGATGGGCAATCCTCAGATGAATACACAGTTTCCATTTGCGCGAAAGATTCGAGTGGTCCTTATCATTATCGCCTCAGAGAACATTTGGTCAGCCTTGCAGAAGAACATCATATTGAGTACAAGCTAGATATTTATCCTTACTATGGCTCAGATGCATCGGCAGCTATCCGTGCAGGTGTAGATGTTCGGCATGCTCTAATTGGCCCTGGTATTGATGCTTCTCATGCTTATGAGCGTACCCATGAGGATTCAATGCTTCATACAGCTCATTTAATTTATCGCTATCTTTTATCACAGATGATTGATTGAAGTAAATGCCAGCCTTCTCAAAGAGAAGGCTGGCATTTCTTTGCCCAATTATTTGATAGGTATGTAACGAATGAGATTGGTGAATGATGGAAACGAGGAGGGGGACCAATGTCTCAAAAAAAGATTATTCATCCAGTTAGTCATTCATTTGAAAAAAATATAGATTTTCTTCATAAAGAATTAGGAGTTGGTAAAAGCTTTGATGTGATTCAACTTGATCTCGACTATGCAGGTCGGAAAATGGCGATGTTCTTAATTGATGGTTTTGTAAAAGATGATATTCTGCATTATTTAATGAAATTATTATCAAGACTTGAGCCAGAACAACTTGATCCAGATCCGCTTGAAAAGCTCATGAAAGTTCATATTCCTTATGTTGAAATTGATCGACAGAACGACCTTGATGTCGTCATGGACCTTGTTCTAGCGGGTCCAACGGCTCTTGTTGTAGAAGGCATGAGCGAAGTTATCATGATTGATGCAAGAACCTATCCAGTTCGTGGCCCACAAGAGCCTGATTTGGAACGTGTAACGAGAGGGGCTAGGGATGGATTTGTTGAAACAATTATATTTAATACGTCACTGACCAGGAGAAGAGTTAGGGACAAAACACTAAGAATGGAATATATGCAAGTTGGTAGAAGGTCTAAAACAGATATTTGTATTAGTTACATTGAGGATATTGCGGATCCAGAAATTGTTAAGAGGATAAAGGAATCGGTTAGTAACATCGATACAGATGGTTTACCGATGGGTGAAAAAACAATTGAAGAGTTTATTTGTGGTAGGCATTTAAATCCGTATCCCCTTGTCCGGTATACAGAGCGACCAGATACTGCTGCCATTCATCTTTATGAAGGTCACGTTTTGATTTTTGTAGATGGCTCCCCAAGTGTGCTCATCACACCAACTACATTTTGGCATCACTTACAGCATGCGGAAGAGTATCGCCAAAAACCGCTTGTAGGTGCTTATTTAAGGCTTGTCCGTTTTATTGCTGTATGGATCGGGATTTTCATCTTACCGCTCTGGTATTTATTTGCTACAAATCCAAGGTTATTAGGCTCGCATATGCAGTTCATTGGAGTGGATCAGGGGGGGACCCTGCCGTTATTTGTTCAATTTTTACTTATTGAACTAGGAATTGATATTCTTAGAATGGCAACGATTCATACACCAACGTCTTTAGCGACAGCGCTTGGTCTTGTATCAGCTATATTAATAGGACAAGTAGCTGTTGAGGTAGGATTATTCATTAATGAGGTTATTTTATATCTAGCTCTTGCCGCTTTAGGTACCTTTGCGACGCCGTCTTATGAATTGAGTCTCGCCAACCGTTTGTTTCGACTACTGTTACTTGTAGTAACAGCGGCCTTTGGAGTCATTGGTTTTGTTGTCGGCTTCACTCTTTGGATGGTCCTTCTCATTCGTACAAAATCTTTTCATATCCCATACCTGTGGCCGTTTATTCCTTTTTCATATCGTGCTTTTCGCGATGTTATTTTCCGAGCGCCCATGCCTCTTAAAAATCGAAGGCCAACAGTCCTTCATACAAAAGATCCAGATCGTTAAGGGACACGTTCTTTACTAAAGAATGTGTCCTTTTTTGTGCTTATTTATTTTTTTTAGGAGTATGGATTGCTATAATAGCAATGGTGAGGAAAATGAAAACATTTTATGATATACAACAACTTTTAAAACGCTATGGCATGATCGTCTATACTGGTAGTAGACTTGGAGATCTTGAATTAATGGAGTATGAGTTACAAGAATTATATGATATGAAGATTCTCGTAAAAGAAGATTACCTTGTCGCCAGAATGATCTTACGAAATGAAATCAACAAGGAGAGAGACAAACATGAATGAAACCATTGAAACGATGTTCGCTCATCGATCTATTCGAGCGTTTAAAGATACGCCACTAACAGAAGATCAAATTAATATTCTTGTCAAAGCGGCCCAGTCTGCTTCAACGTCAAGTTACATTCAGGCATACTCTATTATCGGTGTGAAAGATAGAGAGAAGAAAAAACAATTAGCAGAGCTGGCAGGGGGACAGAGTTACGTCGAAGAGAATGGCCATTTCTTCGTATTCTGTGCCGATTTTAACCGTCATCATGCTACGGCAGAAATGCACGGAACCGATGTTACAGAAACGGTTCAATCTACCGAAAAATTCATGGTAGGATTAATCGATGCATCTCTTGCAGCGCAAAATGCGAGCGTGGCTGCTGAATCAATGGGTCTTGGAATTTGTTATATTGGTGGTATTCGAAATGATCTAGAAAAAGTAAATGATTTATTGAAACTACCTCAATACGTGATTCCATTGTTCGGTCTTTGCGTAGGATATCCTGATCAGGAACCTGATATTAAACCGCGTTTGCCTCTAGAAAACATTTATCACGTAGATGAATATGAACAAAATGAGAAAGTTTTTAAAGATGAATTAACGAAATATGATGAAGTGATTTCATCTTATTATACGTATCGGACGGCTGGACAGCGCACAGGTGGTTGGACAGCGATGATGGCTCATAAATTAACGAGTCCTGTTCGAGCGTACATGAAGAAATTTCTGGAAAAGAAAGGATTTCCTTTAAAATAAAATCAAGATCATGAAAGGCGGATGATGATGAAAGAAGAAAAATGGTTCATAGGTGTTGATCTTGGGGGCACAACAATCAAACTTGCGTTCCTTGATTTTTACGGAGAAATTAAAAAGAAATGGGAAATTCCGACGGATAAATCAGAAGCGGGTCGACATATTACGATGCATATTGCAAGAGCAATCGACGATAAAATGGAAGAAATGGAAATAAGCAAAGAGAAATTTGCTGGAATTGGCATGGGAGCTCCAGGGTTCATTGAGATGGAGACAGGCTTTATCTACCATGCTGTTAATATCGGATGGCGAAACTTTCCTTTAAAAGATAAGCTTGAAGTTGAAACAGGATTACCGGTTATTATTGATAATGATGCTAATATTGCTGCACTCGGAGAAATGTGGCGAGGTGCAGGTGATGGAGCACGTGATTTACTTTGCGTAACGCTTGGTACTGGAGTAGGCGGTGGCATCATTACTAATGGTACGATTATTCATGGAACGAATGGAATGGCGGGAGAGATTGGACATATTACCTCTGTCCCTGAAGCAGGTGCTTCATGTAACTGCGGTAAAACAGGTTGTCTTGAAACCGTTGCTTCTGCAACTGGCATTGTTCGGATTGCGATGGAAGACCTTACATCTAATCAAGAAAGCGTTCTTTATCATACATATAAGGAGCAGAATCAACTTACTTCTCGTGACATTTTTGAAGCAGCAGAAGCGAATGATTCTTACGCTGAAAAAGTAGTTGAAAAAGTTACGTTCTATCTTGGTTTGGCCATTGCTAATTTAGCAAACGCCTTAAATCCATCTAAGATTGTCATTGGAGGTGGCGTTTCTAAAGCGGGAGAAGCTTTGTTGAAACCACTAAAGCACCAATTTGAAAAATATGCTTTACCGAGGGTGAAAGAAGGCTCAGATTTCGCAATTGCTACACTTGGCAATGATGCTGGAGTTATAGGTGGGGCCTGGCTTGTTAAAACCAAATTAGTTAAATAGTCCTATTTTTTCGCGTTTATCCCTGTCATGATAGGGGTAAAGAAGAGATCAGTGGAGTCTGATCTCTTCTTTTTTTATGATTATTTTGCACAGATGAAACTTTTTGGACAACTTATTCGTTATTAGTAATGGCCGCACTAAATAGAATCAAAAAAATGTTGAAAGAAATACTAAAATAAGGACAAAAGTTAGTTGATTAAATTTCGAAAACATACTATCATAGCGATTATGTATGGTCGTAGAAAGATATGGTAGCTTTTCCTTATATCCAACTAAGGAGGTACTAAGAAAACATGAAAAAGCTACAAAATAAGTATTCGTTTTTTCTAGTCGTAGCATTTCTGCTGTGGTTAAAAACGTATCTAGTGTATGAATTTGCGTTTAACATTGAACCTGAAAATAAAATGGAAGGGTTTATCTTATTTTTAAACCCGATTAGCTCTGTCTTGTTATTCCTCGGTTTTGCATTATTTGCCTCACCTAAGTATCGCAATAGAATATTGCTGATCATTAATTTTGTCGGGTCATTTATTTTATTTGCAAATGTTGTCTACTACCGAGAATTCACAGACTTTATTACGATACCGCTTCTCTTCCAAACGAATAACATGGGTGAACTTGGTAACAGTATCGCAGAGCTTGTAAGCGGTTTTGATTTCTTGCTGTTTATAGATATCATTCTTCTCTCAGCTTACTTATTTGTACGTAAAACAAAAACATACGCAGTTAAGAAAAAAGAAATCGCTATTGTATTTGCAAGTGCCATCGCCCTTTTTGCTATTAATGTCGGCCTTGCTGAAACAGAGCGTCCTCAACTCTTAACTCGGACGTTTGATCGTGAAATGCTTATTAAATATATCGGTACTTATAACTATCATGTTTATGATGCTGTTCTACAATCGAAAGCGAAGGCACAACGAGCCTTTGCCGACGGTAGTGAAATTGTCGATATTGAAAACTATGTGAAAGCCAACCATGTTGAACCAAACCCTGAAATGTTCGGTAAAGCAGAAGGAAAAAACATTATTCTCGTCTCTCTAGAGTCTACGCAGAGTTTCGTGATAAACGAAGAGGTTGATGGAAAAGAAATTACTCCATTCCTTAATGATCTTATTGATGAAAGTTATTATTTCCCTAATTTCTATCATCAAACAGCACAGGGGAAAACTTCTGACTCTGAGTTTATTCTTGAAAATTCTCTTTATGGACTACCGAGCGGTGCGGTGTTCTTTACGCACTCAGGAAATGAATACAATGCGTCTCCAGAAATTTTAAGTGAAAATGGCTACTATAATGCCGTTTTCCATGCAAATAATAAAAGTTTTTGGAATCGTGACGTCATGTATGATGCCCTTAAATACGATAAGTTCTATGACATTAATGACTTTACAGTCACACCTGATAATTCAATCGGATGGGGATTGAAAGATGAATATTTCTTTGATCAATCCATTAAATATTTAGAAACAATGCCAGAACCTTACTATGCTAAATATATTACCCTTACGAATCATTTCCCTTTCACTCTTGAATCAGAAGATGAATATATTCCAGAGTGGACTTCAGACGATGGTACTGTCAACAGATTTTTTACAACGGTTCGCTATCAGGATGAAGCTGTTAAAAAATTCTTTGAGCGCATGAAAGAAGAAGGACTATATGAAGATTCAATCTTTGTTATGTATGGGGATCACTATGGTATCTCTGAGAACCATAATAAAGCAATGGGCGAGTTTCTAGGAAAAGAAATTACACCATTTGAATCGACAGAACTACAAAAGGTTCCACTCATTATCCATATCCCTGGCCAGGAAGGAGAAGTAATGGATCAAGTAGGTGGACAAATTGATTTGAAGCCTACAATCATGCACCTTCTCGGAATTGAAACAAAAGATATGATTAAGTTTGGTAATGACCTGTTTGCAGAAGAACAGGATAATTTCACCATACTTCGTGATGGAAGTTTCATTACAGAAAATAACCTTTATACGAAAAATGTTTGTTATGATAAGGAAACAGGAGAAGAAACGGATAAAGCTGCCTGTGAACCATACATGGAAAAGGCAAAAACAGATCTCGCTTACTCAGATAAAATTGTATACGGCGATCTGCTTCGTTTCTTAGGAAAGCATGGCGAGCAACAAGAAGATGCCGAGGTAAAATAAACTACCAGAAAAAAACCACGCTTTTATGATATTATCCCTTTTAAGTAGACATTCAAAAAAACCTCCATGATATGGTGGAGGAAAGAATGATGCTTGGAGGGGATTTTTTCTATGGCTAAAAAAGGGCAGAGGTTTGAGACGTATACAGACGAGTTTAAACAGAACGCCGTGATGAAATACATTAATGGTTCTCAAAGTTACAATGCTTTAGCGGAAGAATTAGGAATAAAAAATAGTACACAGCTGAAAGTCTGGGTGAGGAAGTGGAAAAACGGTGAGCCGTTTGATATTCGAAGTCGCAGTGAGGAAAATCCTATGCATGGTAGGCCACGCACAAACTTTAAAACAATTGAAGAAGAGAGAGATTACCTGAAAGCGCAGGTGGATTACTTAAAAAAGCAGTATCAAAATCTCGAAAAGGAGGGAAAATCACGCAAAAAATAAAGTATGAAACCGTGGAAGATTTAAGGAATAAAGCTCCTGTTACCTGGTTGTTAGAGATTGCTTCCCTCCAACCATCAAGCTATTACAAATGGAGATCTAGTAAAGTAAAGCGCGAAGAAAGGGCCAATCAAGATCATGACATCCAAATGCATATGATGGGGATTCATTTTCTTCATCCGGAAACAGGTTACCCTACTATGACGCGTTTATTGAAAGAAAGTGGTTACCACATCAACCACAAAAAGGTGTATCGGTTGATGAGCGAGATGGGCATTCAATCGGTGATTCGTAAAAAGAGGAAAAGGCATGGATACACTCCGTCTGTGATCAATCCAAATAGGCTAAAACGAAACTTTAAAGCAAATGGAACGAATCAGAAAATGGTGACGGACATTACTTATGTATCAGATGGTAAACGATTTTATTACTTATCCGTGATTCAAGATTTATTCAACAATGAGATCGTAAGCTGGAAGCTTTCTAAACGCAACGATTTAGCGCTTGTACTAGATACAGTTGCCCAATGGACAAAGAAAAAAGACGTAACGAAAGCCGTTCTCCATTCGGATCAAGGCTTTCAGTATACGTCTAAGGCATACAACACACGAATAGAAGAATACGGCGTTAAGGGCAGCCACTCTCGCAAAGGAAACTGCCTGGATAATGCCTGCATTGAGTCCTTCTTTTCGCATCTCAAAACAGAGAAGTTGTACATCAATCAGTGTAAAACAGAAAACGAGATCAGACAAGCAATCGAGGATTACATCTACCACTATAACTACAGACGTTTCCAGAAGAAATTAAAGCAACGCGCGCCGATTGAATATCGACACGCGTTGGCAGCGTAGTTTTTTTATACTGTCTACTTGACAGGGGTAAGACCATTTAAAGTGTGGTTTTTTTCTATGCATCTAAACAAGAAGTGGAGATAATAAACATCTTGTTCTGAGAAAAGCTTTATTCACGAAGCATAGGAGCCCCTTCTAGTCATATTATTGTAAGAGGGAGATGACATGTGGGAGGGTGAAGTATGAAAATTAGAGTGAAAAGTGGGGACAGCCTTTGGAAATATAGTCGTGTCTTTCAAATACCGCTCCGTCTCATTTTAGATAGCAACAATCTTGAAGATCCTGATCAGTTGATGATTGGAGAACAAATACAGATCCCTGGTTATGTAACAAAAAGTTATACCATCAAACAAGGAGATACATTATGGAAAATAGCGGGTTGGTATGGTGCGCCTTTAGACGGTGTTTTATTGCTAAATGATCAAAATCCCTTTTCGCTAAAGCCGGGTGAGAAAGTGAACATCCCGATTCGTGTCACATGGTCTCTTATAAACCCCAATCAAAATTATGATTATGAGACCCTTGTTAAGGATATCCGCAAAATACTTGGAGTCTACCCATTTATTAAAAGAGGACTAATTGGTGAGACTGTAATGGGAAAACCCATTCCTGAATTAGTGGTAGGAACTGGGGCGAAAAAAGTTCACATGAATGGCTCGTTTCATGCAAATGAGTGGTTAACGACAACTTTAATCATGAAATTTATCGATGATTATGCACGTGAATTAACAAGTAGTCAGCAGCTTAGCGGTGTCTATCTCCCACCGCTCTATGAATCCACTTCTTTGTCACTCGTTCCAATGGTCAATCCAGATGGTGTTGATCTTGTGATTAATGGTTTACCTGAAGAGGAACCGTATCGTTCTCTTGCAAATGATATTAACAATGGGAGTGATCAATTTAGTCGTTGGAAGGCGAACATTCGAGGTGTCGATTTAAATAATCAATACCCGGCTAAATGGGAAGTAGAAGCTGAGCGTAAACCAACAAAGCCATCTCCAAGAAATTACCCGGGAAAAGCACCGCTTACTGAACCAGAAGCAATTGCAATTGCTGATTTAACTACAAGAAAGAAATTTGACAGAGCGCTAGCATTCCATTCGCAGGGGGAAGTAATCTTTTGGGGATTTGAAGGGCTTGAACCCCCTGAGTCGGAAATTCTTGTAACTGAATTTTCTCGGTTAAGTGGCTACCTACCCATTCGGTATGTTGATAGTTTTGCAGGTTACAAGGATTGGTTTATACAGGATTTTAGAAGACCTGGTTTCACTGTTGAAATCGGGAAAGGAGAGAATCCTTTACCAGTTAGCCAATTTAACGATATTTATCAAAATACAATAGGTATCTTTCTGTCTTCACTATATATGTAGTGAGCTTGAATTCTAAGAGCTTTTTTGTCATAATAAAAGTAATTTCATAATTTCTAAGACTAGGGGTGCCTTCAAGTAAGGGAAGGCTGAGAAAAAGAAACCGTTATTTCTTTTACCCTTGAACCTGATCTGGTTGATACCAGCGTAGGGAAGTCGGTAGCGGTGTTTTATACTACCCCCATTCCATACGCGGAATGGGGGTTTTTCACGTTCTAGCGTCTTTTATCTCCTTTTTGTAGAAATGTGAAGTGAGTCATAACGATATTGGAGGAAACCAGTCATGAAGCAGTTTCAATTATATGTGATTACAGGAGAAGAATTTCATCCAGGTCGAGAATTAGTCGACGTAATGGAGGAAGCCATACGAGGTGGAGCGGATATTATTCAGCTACGTGATAAAACAAATTCAAAAAAAATAGTGCTTGAAAAAGCACTAAAGTTAAAAGCGTTAACAAAAAAGTACAGTATACCGTTTATTGTTAATGATCATATTGATGTCGCGCTAGCTGTTGATGCAGACGGTATCCATTTAGGGCAAGATGATTTGCCTTTAGAGACGGCAAGAAAAATCATTGGACCAGATAAAATAATCGGAATCTCTACTCATCGTATCGAAGAAGCGCGTGCTGCAGAAAAGGGGGGAGCTGATTACATCGGTGCGGGTCCGATTTTTCCGACTAACAGTAAAAGCGACGTGGTAGACCCTGTTACTACTGATTATATCAAGGAAGTGATTTCTGAAATTTCTATTCCATTTGTAGCCATTGGGGGAATAAAACTACACAATGTTTCTGACGTCTTACGTGCGGGTGCAAAACGTATTTGTGTGATTAGCGAAGTAGTAGGAAGTGAGGATGTGAAAGGAACATGTGAATTATTTCAGCAAGCGATTAAGAGCGAGGTGATCGAGAAGTGAGATTACAAATAAATGGCGATAAGCACGATCTGGACGTGGTTACTTTGAAGGATGTTGTGAACCATTTTGGTTTGCAAGAAGGTCTGGTTGTAACAGAGGTAGACGGAACAATTATTGATCGATCGAACTGGAATGATATCAATGTACAAGATGGCATGGAAATTGAACTTGTTCACTTTGTAGGTGGGGGCTGAGAAAATGACTAACAAATTAACAATAGCGGGGAAACAATTATCATCGAGGCTGTTTCTAGGTACAGGAAGATACCCAAATCCATATGTTCAAAATAAGGCCATTGAGGTTTCCGAAGCGGAGGTTCTGACGTTCGCGATTCGAAGAGTGAATCTTTCATCACCAAACGAAGATGCAATCCTACAACACATCGAAAAACCATTTCAATATTTACCGAATACTTCAGGTGCAACATCAGCAGAAGAAGCGATTCGAATCGCTCGTTTAGCAAAATCATCCGGACTAAGTGATTGGATTAAGATCGAAGTGAGCCAAGATGAAAAAATGCTCATTCCTGATCCAATCGAAACACTAAAAGCAACAGAAATCTTAGCGAAGGAAGGGTTTATTGTTTTGCCGTACACCTCAGATGATCCTGCACTCTGTTATCGATTACAAGAAGCTGGTGCTTCGGCGGTGATGCCAGGTGGGTCTCCCATTGGAACAGGTCTAGGTATTTTAAATCCTTATAATATTGAACGAATTACTGAGAAGCTTACAGTGCCAGTGATCGTAGATGCTGGCCTTGGAAGTGCTGCTGATGTTACACAAGCAATGGAACTCGGCGCAGATGGCGTGCTGTTAAATACAGCGATAGCCAAAGCGAGAAACCCAGTTATGATGGCGGAGGCTGTAAAACATGCGATCCATGCTGGAAGGTTGTCTTATAGCGCAGGTAGAATTCCTAAAAAGAAGTATGCGACGGCCAGTAGTCCAATACAAAGGTAAGGAAGGGGGATCTTTATGGCCAGAATCACGATTATTGGTGGCGGAGTGATCGGTTTATCCATTGCATTTGAATGTCAAAGAAGAGGACATAACATCACTGTGGTCGAAGCGCAACAATGTGGTGGACAGGCTTCTGGTGCAGCAGCAGGAATGCTTGCTCCATATTCTGAAATTGAAGAAGACCCTGACGATTTTTTCCGACTATGCCAAAGGAGTTTGCAGATTTTTCCTAAATGGCAAGAAGAGGTTAAACGTTATTCGGATATTGATTTTGAGTACAATGAAAGTGGTAGTCTTTATTGTATTTATCATGAAGCCGACCGCCTTTCTCTTGAAACAAAACAGGCATGGCAACGGAAGTTTAACGTTGAATCGACGATCTTAAGTGCTGAAGAAGTAAGGGTTAAAGAACCAGAGCTCTCTAGAGATGTTGTTGCCGCTTTATGGTGTCCCGAAGAGTCTCATATTTATGCCCCTGGCTATGTGGCGGCTCTTTTACAAGCCTGCCGTAATCTAGGTGTTCATATCATCGAATATGCGGGAGATGCGACGCTTGATGGTTATGCTGTTGTAACAAAGCAGGAGCGAATTGAAAGTGATCAGGTTGTTCTGGCCGCAGGGGCCTGGTCGATGTATTGGGGAAAAGAGCTTGGCATTACATTGCCTGTATATCCGATCCGCGGACAAATTTGTGCATATGACGCCCCGCTATTAAATCACATTGTCTTTACAAGCCAGGGGTATTTGGTAGCTAAAGCTAATGGTTCTGTCGTGGCTGGTGCCTCGGAGGATATCGCTAATTTTGATACGAACGTAACAGAACATGGGATTGGTCGTCTCGAAAAGTGGAGCAAAAAGGTGATGCCTGTGCTCGAGAAGATGGATCCATTTCATAAATGGGCCGGATTAAGACCGGCTACACAGGATGGTTTTCCACTTATCGGGAAGTTAATTGAGAAACCAGGGGTTATTTTGGCAACCGGACATTATCGAAACGGAATTTTACTGAGCCCGATTACGGCAAAAATTGTAGCGGATGAAATTGATCAGGTTCCTCAACAAATTGCAATTGGTCAATTTCGTCCTGATCGTTTTCAGTCTATCTAATAAGGAGAGGTTCTAATGTATAAAGCACTGACAATTGCTGGTTCAGATAGTGGTGGCGGAGCTGGGATTCAAGCTGATTTAAAAACGTTTCAAGAGCGCAACGTGTTTGGGATGAGTGCGATAACAGCACTTACGGCTCAGAACACGCTTGGGGTCCATCATGTATTTCCGCAAACGGTCGAAGCGGTGCAATCACAGCTAGATGCAGTCCTTTCAGATATTGGCGCGGACGCAGTTAAAACCGGAATGCTTTTTTCAAGTGAGATCATTCTTGCGGTTTCGAAAAAGATAAAGGAATATAAAGTCCCAAATCTTGTTATTGATCCAGTAATGATTGCAAAAGGTGGGGCTTCCCTATTACAAAAAGATGCTATTCTTGCGATGAAAGAGCACCTTTTCCCGCTTGGTGCTGTTATTACGCCGAATCTTCCTGAAGCAGCCTCACTGTTAAACTGTGGACCCATTACTTCAATAAAGGAAATGGAAGAAGCGGCAAAGTCCCTACACGAAAGTGGTGCAGATGCTGTTCTTGTGAAAGGTGGGCATATGACGGGGGAAGCTTCTATAGACGTTTTGTATGTAAATGAATGCTTTTATCATTATGAATCAAAGCGTATTGAAACAAAACATACACACGGTACTGGTTGCACGTTTTCAGCATGTATCGCAGCTGAACTTGCTAGGGGCAGGCCGATCCCTGAGGCTGTAGCTATTGCAAAAGAATATATTACGGCTGCTATTACACACGGCCTCCCAATAGGAAAAGGAATTGGGCCTACAAACCATGCTGCTTATCGTCAAACACAAACTTCTATCATGAAATCTTAGCCCTGCTTCTGCAGGGTTTTTGTATGTGAATAAGTTTGCTATTCGAATGAGGAGGGGAAAAATACATAGACTAAGCAAGGGACTTTGAGAAGGGTGTTTATGAAGCAATTCGATTTCAAGAAAGGAAGTTCAATGAATAAACTAATCGAAGTAGAAAATGTATCAAATGAACGTGTAACGGATGTTCAATTTTCATTAATGGAAGGCAGTTTAACGACAATCATCGGACCCTCAGGTGCAGGTAAGAGTAGTTTATTGCTTTTGCTAAATAGACTAGAAGATCCAGATGAGGGTGAAATCCACTTTAAAGGGAAAAGAATTAGTGATTTTCCTATATCGGAGCTGCGTCGAAACATTGGTATGGTGTTTCAACAGGCTCATTTATTTGATGGAACGGTAGAAGATAATTTAAAGTTTGGTCCTTCCCTTCAAAAAAAATGGGAGCCCAATGATGGTGTTAAGTTATTGGAAAAAGTACAGTTACCTGAAGACTTTTTAACGAAAGAAGTAGAAAATTTATCTGGTGGTGAACAGCAGCGAGTGGCATTTGCAAGAACGCTTGCTAATAATCCTGAGGTATTGTTATTAGACGAAGTGACCAGTGCACTTGATATGCGGACAGTGGATTTGATGGAAGAATTGTTACATAAGCTCGTGAATGAAGAAGGGAAGACGATTTTAATGATTACACATGATCTTAAGCAAGCAGAAAGACTTGGTAGCTATACCCTTTTTATGAATGAAGGGAAGGTTGAAGAGCAAGGAAAAACAACCGAATTGTTTCATCAACCAAAATCCGCTACTTTAAAGCACTTTCTTGAAGGGTAATTTATGACGAACATATCGAACCTTTCGTTGCTTACAATGATTCTATTTGTCATGATTCCTGTTTCGCTTTCTTATTTGTTTTCGCTCGGGATCGGCAAATCAGCTATATGGTCTTCTATCCGCGGGGTCGTTCAATTGTTTTTTATAGGCTATGTTCTCACATTTCTGTTTTCAATGCCAGATTGGCAGGGGGTAGGATTGTGGGTAGCTGTAATGCTAGTCATTGCTTCTCTTCAAGCATCAAAGAGAGGAAAAGGTATTCCGTATGCTTTTCTCCTGTCGCTCTCTTCGCTTATTCTTATTGAAGTGTTTGTTTTGTCGTTATGGATCGTATTTGATATTATTCCCTTTCGATCTGAACAGGTTATTCCGATGAGTGGAATGATTATTGGTAATAGTATGGTGGCAACTGGTCTTGCATTTGAGAGAATGAAGAACGAATTTCACGATAGTAAAGGGGAAATTCTTGCAGCATTATCGCTTGGAGCAAATGCTTCACAGGCCTCCCAAATGATTATTAGAAAAACGATTCGCGCTGCGATGATTCCAAATGTCGATGGATTAAAGACGATTGGCCTTGTGCAATTGCCAGGGATGATGACAGGATTAATTCTTGGTGGGGCTTCACCAATTGAAGCCATTCGCTATCAGATCGTCATTTCGATTAGTATCTTTTCATCTGTGTCCATTTGTGCGATGATTATTTCATTAGTAACGTATCGTTTTTTCTTTAATCGAAAAATGCAGTTACTTGAAGAAAAAGGAGGAAAAAAATAATGGCAATTGTAGATGTTACAGTGATTCCAATTGGAACGGAAACACCAAGTGTTAGTAAGTATGTAGCGGATGTACAGGAGGTTCTTGAATCGTTTTCTGATCGGATTACATATCGTTTAACACCTATGAGTACTCTTATTGAAGGGGATATTTCTGATCTCCTAGATGTTGTTAAAGCGATTCATGAAGCGCCTTTTCAGGCAGGTATTGAGCGTGTAGCCACCAATCTACGTATAGATGATCGCCGCGATAAAAAGGTGAAAATGGAGGACAAACTCGAATCAGTTAAAAGACATTTAAAATAAAAGTGACATGAGGTATCACGTGCTTCTTAGACATAAAAAAACAGCCGAAATGGCTGTTTTTTTAGTGGCCTCCGCCGCCACCAGATCCGAAAAGAATATCGATCATTGTAGCAACAGTAAAGGCGCCGAATACAAGCACTGTTAATCCTGCAAAGGCAAGGCCCATAAAGTTCTTTTCACGAAGGGAACGAAAAACACCCCATACGCAAAATAAAGTAACGATTGCAAAAATAATTGCTAATCCCATTTGGAATACCTCCCTATCCATGCACTCATTATCAGTATACCCGTAAAATGACTGTTGCATGGTTGAATCGTAAATTTTTCTTGCATGGTATGTACGATAAGTCCTTTCTTATTTTAACCGTTTTCTTTTCGTTTGTCGAGGTGTTATTCACTCGGAAATGTAAGTTCAATGTTGTAAGCTCGAGCGATACCCTGCATTAATTCTAAGTGCATTCGATCGACAAAAAAAAGCTGTTCATCCCGGCAAATGATATGTTCTTCCATTTGTAGAAGCGCCATTTCTTTTTGTTGGTGGTCTCCTTTAATTATCATGAACCAAGCAATCATTTCTTTGTAGAGATAAAGTTCATTGTTTTGAGAAAAGAAGCCGTAGTCCGTGAAAGAAAGTCTACATTCAGATGCTTGAGAAAGGTGAATGAGTGGATGAACGTCTTCGAGAACACCTTTGGATTGATAGTAGTTCTGAAGCGCTTCAGCTTCGGTTCGATCTGATATAATAACAAGTTGTTTATCTCGGTCCATCACGTTAGCTAGATCAGCCGTTTTTTTGACAATTTGCGCTATGAACCCAGGAAGTTTATTAACAGGTGGTTTCATTTCAATGCCATACACGAAGTTCAGTAAAATCATCTCCTTTTAATCAATCTTTTTTATAGTGTAGAATAAGATACATAATCTTTCAATGGAGGCGAATGTAATGGAATGGAAACAAATGGCTGTTGGTCCTGTACAAGCAAATGCAGGAATCATATGGAATGAAAATAAAGAAGCTCTTCTTATAGATCCAGGAGCTGAGGGAGGACGAATCAAGAGAAAGATCGAAAAGCTAGAGCTAAAACCATTGGCTATTCTTTTAACTCATGCTCATTTTGACCATATCGGTGCCGTTGATTTACTAAGGGATACTTATAAAGCTCCGGTATATTTGCATGCGTATGAATCAAATTGGCTTTCAGATCCTTCTTTAAATGGGTCAAAACTTTTTCCCGTTGTTGATAACATTTCAGGTAATCCTGCTGACCATCTCATTGAGGGAGAAGGAGATATGACAATCGGTTCATTTAATTTTACAGTTCTAGAGACACCAGGCCACTCGCCAGGAAGCGTATCGTTTTACTTCCAAGAAGCGAATATCGTCTTTTCCGGTGACGCTCTCTTTGCTGGAAGTATAGGAAGAACAGATCTTCCAGGAGGGAATCAAAGACAATTGCTTAAGAGCATACATAATCGCCTACTTGTGCTACCAGAACATACCGTCGTAGCATCTGGACATGGCCCTGCTACAACAATTGAAACTGAGATGACTGAAAACCCATTCCTAAATGGATTTTCTTTATAGGCAATGTCGTTAAAAACTGTCATTAAAAATGAAATTGAACAGAGCCCAAATGGTTTAATCACTTTCGAGCGGTTTATGATACTGTCTCTTTATCATCAAAAATATGGGTATTACCAGAAGAATGGACCAAAGACGGGGAAAAGAGGTGATTTCATTACCTCGACAAGCGTAGGTGACATTTTTTCACGCGTAATGGCCCAAGTGCTCATAAAAGACATACAAAAGAACGAGTATGCACCGGTTATTGTCGATGCTGGTTCAGGTGATGGAAACTTCATTTCTTCCTTTCTTGATGAAGTGAAATCCGTGGACCATAAGTTTTATGAAAAGTTAACTTATTTTGTATTGGAGTCCAGTCATTATCATCAGCAATTAATTGCTGATCGCACAAAGCATCATACCGTGCGGATCTATCCTTCACTTGCTGCAATTAAGAAAGAGCTGCCGAAGTTAAATGGCATCCTATTCTCAAATGAATTGCTTGATGCGTTTCCTGTACGTATTATTGAAAAACAACGTGAACTAGTTGAAGTCTGTGTTGGTTTGAATGATCATGATTGTTTTGAAGAGGTGTACATTCCCTGTACAGACCCGGAGATTCTGAACTGGTTAGCGTGTCACGAGCTTCAGGTTAGTGATGGACAACGGATCGAAATTCCGCTTGCCATGGGAGAATGGTTGAATGAGGTAGGAAGTTGGCTATCTCATGGAAAAGTCTTTACGGTAGATTACGGATACACAAATGAGGAGTGGAAAGCCCCTGAAAGAAGGAGAGGCAGTGTTAGAGGATATAAAAAACATCAGTTCATTGACAATGTCTTTCAGACGCCTGGTGAAATAGATATAACAACTCATGTTCATATTGACGCAATTAAAAACATTGGTCTAAGCCATGGATTGCTGTGGGTGGATTGCATGCCTCAAGGAAAATATCTTTTGAAACAGGGTTTGCTCCAATTTCTTCAGCAAACGAGCCCGGATGATCCTTTTTCTAGAGAACATAAACAAAATCGAGCAGTAAGGTGGCTTGCCGAGTCGAATCAATTTTTAGTAATGATTCAAGAAAAGTGCCAAAAAAAAGACGATGCGTAAGCATCGTCTTTTTTCGTTCGGATTAATGTCCGCCTGATCCAGGCGTCATCATGAACACTGACCAGTAGGAAAAACCGACCATAAACAAAGTTAAGTATACACCAAAAATATACAAATAAGTACGTTCTGTTAAGTTTAGATAACTTAACGCTAAAAACATGCCGGCCTGGCCAAGGAACAGCAATCCTAATACAGGCATCTCACCAACAAAGCCCATGAGTGAGAAAATGCCAGTCCAGAAAGCTAAAACTCGGTACATTCTAGGCATAAAAGTTCCTCCCTTGCTCGTTCATTCCCCATACATATCGTATTATATATGAGTTCTTGTGGAAAAGTAAATGCTAGTCTCATGGCAAAATAATGACTTTCCTTATTTAACCTTGAAAAGGGTTCCAATTTATTATCCCAAATCGTTCACAAAAATACAAATCTTTTTCTTGTACAATATTTGTTTAATCGTTGTATAATGTGGGTAAAGTTAGTTATCAACGGAAAACGAATCGGGGAGGATTTAAATTGGAAGATAAATTATTGTTTTATACTTATCCAAGTTGCACATCTTGTAGAAAAACAAAAGCATGGTTAAAAGAAAATGGTGTTGATTTTGAAGAGCGTCATTTATTTAAAGATACACCTTCGATTGACGAGTTAAAAGAAATCATTACATTATCTACAGATGGTATTGAAGAAATTCTTGCGAGAAGAAGCACTTCATTCAAGAAGCTAAATGTTGAAATTGATGATCTTACCCTTACTGAAATGCTTGAACTAATGCATAATGAACCAAAGCTTCTAAGACGCCCAATCGTGACTAACGGCAAAAAATTAATTGTAGGTTACAACAAATCGGGTTTGCAAAATTTAAAACAACGTAAAAAGAAACTTGCTGTCGTTTCTTAACTGGGCTAGCTGGATTCGAACCAGCGCATGACGGAATCAAAATCCGTTGCCTTACCGCTTGGCTATAGCCCAATGATTTCGTGCTCTAGTAGTATGAGCAGTGGTTTAGATACTTATACTTATTTTTAGCAGAAGGCAAAAAAATCACCTTAATTATAGGAATGTCCGGTCAATTGGTTGAATAAGATAACATCATAATCCATGTCACAGCGATATGCGGAAACGACTCTGCGTATCGCTTTTTTCTTTTGGCATAAAGTTGGCAAAACAGGACAAGAAAAATCACACAAAATAAGGTATTCTTAAGGTGGATGTAGAAAGCGGGTGATAGGCGCAATGAAAATACTATTGTTAATAAGTGCTTCAATCTTTCAAGTTCTGATTGTCGTTATGTTTTTTATCAATACATCATGGGTTCCGCTCGTAATGATCGGATATGCGCTTTCACTTGGTTTCTTGATTTATTTGCTTATTAAAGATCGAAGGAATAGGGAGAAGGAGGAACAAAATGATGATGATCGTAACTACTGATCAAGTTGCAAATAAAAATATTAAAGAAGTGATTGGATATGTTAGAGGAAGCACTGTTCAGTCTAAGCACGTGGGGAAGGACATACTTGCAAGTCTTCGAACAATTGTAGGCGGTGAAATAACGGAGTATACCGAAATGATGACAGACGCTAGACAAAGAGCAATCGCAAGAATGGTAAAGGATGCAGAAAGCAAGGGAGCCAATGCGATAGTGGCTTTCAGGTTACAGTCTTCAGCTGTTATGGCAAGTGCATCAGAAATTATTGCCTACGGCACAGCTGTCGTTCTTGAGTAGACTGTCATCCTTATTTTAAAAGTTCCATCAGTTTGGAGGATCCGTAATGTGGAAACAACTTTTCGTTGAAACAGAACGAGGTAAGTTTGAGGTTTTTGTGAAAGGTAATGGTCTGCCACTTTGCGTGACGCATCTTTATTCCAAATTTAATAACAGTGGCGATTATTTTGCAGATGTATTTACAAAAAACTATACCGTATATTTAGTGAATCTTAAAGAAGCAGGTAACTCAGACTCTGTTAACTCCCCGTACGAATTTTTTATGATTGAAACGGTGTTTGATCTTGAAAGCATACGCGAAACGTTGCAAATTCGAAAATGGTTATTTGCAGGGCATTCTACAGGAGGAATGCTCGGCTGCGTATATGGGATTCATGCATCAAATTCGCTGGCAGGATTAATCATTGTAGGAGCTGCTGCTAGAGAATACGCCTCTTCTTCTTCCGCTTGTATCTATCATGTTGAACATCCTCAATATGAGGTGATGCAGCAGTTTATTGAGCGGTTAAAAGATCCTTATCTTGAGCAAAATGAACGAAAAAAAATAACTGAGGAAAGGACGAAACTTTCTCTTTATCGACCAGAGCAATATAGGATCTTATTTTCAAAACCAATACATAAAAAGATGGCAGCAGCTCGAATGAATTTCTTTGCTAGAGAAATTTTACAGTTTGATGTAACAAAACAGCTTTCTGAGATCACTACGCATACTCTTATTGCTTGTGGCAGATATGATGTACAGTGTCCCCTTTCTTTTTCCGAAGAAATCGCCAGTATGATTCCGAATGCAAAGTTGGTTGTTTTTGAAGAAAGCAATCATTACCCATTTCTTGAAGAAGAGCGTTTGTTTAATTTAATTATTAAAGAGTTTACAGATAAATAAATATATATTTATAATTTTTATAAGAAGGATTTACCATTCACCTGGCGAATCCTTTTCTTTACGATTTTAAAATCGTGAATTTAGACGAAAGGATGGTGTGTTTTGCTGAATATTGAAGAAAAGGGGAAAGACATTATCAAACAAGCGATGGAAGTGGGGGCATCTGATGTACATTTTCATCCAAAGGAGAAAGGTGCATCCATACAATTTCGGGTGGATAATCGACTTTATGATGCTTTATGGTTACCGATGAGTGTCGCTGAAAAGCTATTGTCTCATTTTAAATTTCTGAGCGGAATGGACATTGGTGAAAAACGTCGTCCTCAAAATGGTGCCATGGATATGATTCTTTACCCAAGAAAACTACATCTCCGTCTCTCTACAATTCCAACTCCGTACCACGAAAGTCTCGTTATTCGTATTTTGCCACAAGATGAAACTCACTCCTTTAAAGAACTTTTTCTTTTTCCCTCAATTGCAAACCGACTTCTTCAGATTGTTAGCTGTAACAGTGGTTTATTTATGATCACAGGCCCTACTGGATCAGGTAAAACGACAACCATGTATTCCTTACTTCAAACGTTAAGCGTAAAGCGACATCGCCGTGTTCTCACAATAGAAGATCCGATCGAAAAGAGAAATCCTGATTTTATTCAAATGGAAGTGAACGAGAAGGCTGGACTTTCGTATTATGAGGGTTTTAAAGCCGGTTTAAGGCATGATCCTGATATTCTTGTCGTAGGAGAGATACGTGATGAACAAACTGCTCAACTCGCAATAAGAGCTAGTATGACTGGCCATTTGGTTGTCTCCACACTCCATACGGGAAGTACACTTGAATGCATTCCAAGATTACTCGAGTTCGGTATCCCACTTCATAACATCACCCAGACGTTAAGAGGCGTTGCAACTCAGCGGTTAGTTCCATTAAAGTGTCCCTATTGTGATGTGTGTTCTCTCGAATGTCTTAAAAGAAGAACTCGTAGAAAGCTTGCTGTTGTTGAAATCCTCGCAGGTCTCCACCTTCAAAAAGCCCTCGATTATCCAGAGCTTTTAACCATACCAGGTCAATCCACAATTAAAGATTACATTCTTAGAGCCTATGCCTTAGGCTATATTCAAAAAGAAACCGTAGAGAAGGAGTTGGGATTATTTAACCGTGAGACGATCCAAATGGAAGCTTGATCGAAAAGCAGACTTTCTTTGTCGGGTAGGGAAGATGCTTGAAGAGGGGTATTCGCTTTCAAAATGTCTGGAGGTTTATGCTTTATATCAGAATGATCATATTCGATCAAACATTGAAATGATTATTGTGAGGTTAAAAGGTGGGGACTCCTTTCATGATGTTCTAGCTGATTTTAACTTCCCAGGAGATATATTATCTTACTTGTATATGTCTGAACAGCGTGATTTTGCGACAGGCATATCTGCATCTGGACAGTTAATGAAAACAAGAAGTGAATGGCAAAAACGTCTACGCAGTACGCTTGCTTATCCAATCTTTCTATTTTGGATGACGGCCATTATGTTATTTGTGGTAGGAAAGTACTTATTGCCTCAATTTAATACGTTGTACCAAACGCTCGATGTTCCTCTCCCATTTATTTCGAAGTTTTTTATGGAGCTTGTTCGGTTTATGCCCGCTATTGTTGTAGGTGTTATTGTACTTTCCATTGCATTTTATCTTTCTACGTTAGTGAAAAACAAACGAAGTTCTGCAGTACAGAAAATGATTATTTATAGTAAAGTACCATTCGTTCACCTCTTTATCCCTCTCTACCTCACTCATCATACCTCCCTTCACTTAGGTCTATTACTTCAAAGTGGTCTTTCCATTGCCGAGGCTTTTTCGCTGTTAACAAAGCAATCGCATTTTGTTTTTTTTCAAGAGGAAGCTAATCGGGTTTCCCTGTCGTTAATGCGCGGGGAAAAGTTAGAAGGTTTATTTGATCACACTAGTTTATATGTACCTGAGTTCAAAGAAATTTTAATGCATGGACAAGTAAGTGGTAATCTCGGCAGGGAGCTTATTCTATATGGGGAGGTGGTTGGCGAACGATTTGAGGAGCTTGTCAAGAAAGGGTTTATGATTTTGCAGCCTGTTAGTTTTGTCGGTGTAGGTCTTGTCGTGATGTTAATGTTTATGTCCATTCTAATGCCCATGTTTTATTATTTGCAAAATATTTAAGGGGGAAGTAATAAATGAAATTAAGAAAATGGATAAGCTTATTTAAACAAGAAAAAGGGTTTACGCTCATTGAAATGATGATAGTTATCATGATTATTTCCGTTCTTCTTTTAATTGCTGTTCCTGGCTTGACGAAAAATAACAAAGTGGTTGAAGAGAAAAGTTGTGAGGCAACGATTAAAGTCGCTCAAACACAGGTAGCAGCATACAAAGCAAATGAAAATAAACTTCCAGCTGCAATTGATGATCTTGTTACAGAGGAGTATCTTGATATGGAAGAAACCACTTGTCCAGGAGGAGAGGCCTTAACGATCACAGATGGAAAAGTGGATTTAGCAGGGGAATGAAGCGGTTTTATTTATTAATAAATTCTTTTGGCTATACCTTGATTGAGATGATGATCGTACTTTCTCTATTATCCATTCTTTTAACACTGGTTTTTCTCCACGTTACACCTACGCAAAATGCTTCTTTGACAAAACATTTCCTGGAAGAGATTCAATCGGATCTTAGGTATACTCAAGAACTGGCTTATGTAAATGGTTCTTCTTATCGATTCTCAATCTCCCCAAGTAAAGGTATTTATAGTATCCAAGGTACTGCTTCAACGGTAGTGAGAACGAATGAGATTCCAGATCACATCACAATTGATGAAGGAACAATGGGGTATCAAATTGTTTATGGCGGTAATGGAAATGTTCAAAAGGCAGGTACCCTTTATATGAAGGCGGGTAAGGAGGAGTATAAGCTTGTTGTACAAGTGGGAGCAGGTCGCTTCTATATTAAAAAATTGTAATGGTTACTCGTTACTTGATGGTTTGACAGCCCTTTCTATACTTACTGTTTTATCTTCCGCTGCATTGCCAATTTATGCTCAACTTTATGAGGAGCGAATGAACATCCAGACGAGAAAAGAAGCGGTCATTTTGCTCGATTATTACTGGAATGACTTCGTGTTAAACAATGTGGTACCTCCTAAGCAAGAAATAGTGGAAGGCACTGTTTTTTTCTTGACAGAAACACCGAATGGGTTGTGCATTTCTTATAATGAAGAGAAAAAGAATGAATTATTGATATGCAGAAGTTTGCCTTATGAGGAATGAAAAAGGGATTACGTTACTTGAACTAATGCTAACCTTGACCATATTGTTGGCTATTGTATGGGTACTTCCTTTACTAATGAGCGCGGCCATCCAAAACTCAGGGGCAGATTTTCAGCAAGAAGAAGCACGCTTGTTTTTTCACTTGTTTTCTAAAGAAGTGCGAGAAGCCACTCAAATTGTACGTAGTAAGGAAAGTATTGAACTAACGAAAAAAGATGGAGCGATCGTTAAGTACGAAAGGTATGGATCTTCTATACGTCGGCGTGTCAATAATACCGGTCATGAAATTGTCTTACAAGAGATTAGAGAATTTACCGTTGAGATCTCCGGTAGGAGAGTAATGATCGAGGTGGATTTAAATAATGGAAAAAAAGAGAAACAAGTTAGTTTTCAAATGTCTTAAGCAACTGGATGAGCAAGGCTATATGACTGCAATGATGATGCTAATTAGCACACTTCTTCTTGGGTTCATTTTTCATTTATGTCATGCGACAATGAACGAACGAGCATTTCTAGATCGTGAAGAGGAACAATTCAAAAAGCATTCCTTGCTAGTGCTAGGAATGAAAGATACAATTTCATATATACAGAAAACAGATGTCGAAACTACCGAGAAAACTTTTACTTACGAAGAAGGCACGGTTCACGCCGCGATTCAGTCTTCTCCTTCAGAAGTTATTTACATCACGCTAAATGGAACAACTCAAAATGAAACGAAGGTTTTTGCGATGTTCCAATACAATCAAACATTGAAAGAAGTCTTAGAATGGAGTGAGGGATAAACGTGAAAGCGATCTACTTAACGGGATTTATGGGATCAGGGAAAACAACTGTTGCTGAAGAGTTATCAAAAGAGTTAGCTCTTCCTTCAGAGGATACGGATAAGCATGTCACGAAAATGCAAGGCAAAGAAATCCCAGTTATTTTTGAAAGTGAGGGGGAGAAAGCATTTCGATCATATGAGGCAGCGTCTCTCAAAGATCTTCCAACTGAAAATATTATTATTAGTACAGGCGGTGGGATCGTCTTAAGTGAAAAAAATCGCTCTTTTATGAAACAGAATGGAACAATGATCTACTTACACTGTGAGCCTGAAGAAATTGTTAAGCGGTTAGAAGGCGATACTTCAAGGCCATTGCTTGCCGGAGATAACAAGCAAAATAAGATTAACGCCATATTCATGGAAAGGCTGCCGTTATACCGTCAAGCAGATTATGAAATTGAAACGACGAATCGTTCAGTAAAAGACATTGTCGCCGAAATATGTCAACGCATAGGATAAAAAACTAAATATTTGGACACCCTTAATAATGAAGACAATGATAAAAGGGTGATCAAGATGTCATCAAATGATTTAGTGAAATATATGACACAACAAGTTGTCTCATATATCGATCAACCAAAAGAAGAAAGACAGCAGCAGCGTGCTGTAAGAAAGGCAAAAAAGCAGCCTTTTTTGTTTCGATGGTTTGGCATCATTCCAATGTCGGTATCGATGTTCATTAAGAAAACGAAGCGTGAAAGCTCGGACAGTTGAGTCCGAGCTTTTTTAAGTGGGATAAGGTTGTGATTCGATACCGGGCACAAGGTGGAAAATACCTCCATTAATAATTTCTGCAGTAATGATTGGCTCATACTGTTTCCTAAGTGCCTCTTTTTCTACTTCATACCGTTGATCATTCGTATTGCCCTCGTAAAATTGATCAAGAAGGTGCTGATCAGAAGCCCATCTTATCCTTGCCTCTTCAGCCCACTGTACGTCCTCTTTTGTGAGCAGCATTTCTACAACAGATTCGAGTCTTTTAAATCCACTTTCTGGTTTAATGATAGGTGTTACGGTAAAAGCGTAGTCAGGAATTTTTGGGGTAAGCGACTTTTCTAGTAATAAATTGTGAAAGTCATCGACTACCGCTCCACTAACAAGGTGAAGTCCAAGTGAAAGAAGACGGTGTTTTTTTCTGTCACATTGATACGAAATTTTTATATTAAGACAAAGCCAGGGATGAAGGGGATATTGCTGTTGCTGACTCGTTTGTACATCCTCATACAGACGAATGGAAGAGGCGAGTTTTTTTGTTGATGAAAAAATTTGATGAAGTCTTGGTGCCCCAAAATGAACAAACTCACCTTTCTCTTCAATAGTTTGATTTGTAATTAACGTAAGCGTCATCGGTCGTGGCGTTCCGCCTGTCTTTTCAAGATAATGCCAATAAAATGGTCGGTTCATTAACTCTTTATCAAGTTCAATGGTTAGTTGAACATCGAGGAGGCCAGGTTTTTCGTGCAGAATACGACAATCATTCGCGAGAAAATACGAACGCAAATAGTTATGAATATTTTCTTGATGCATCTGAATCCTCCTTTTGATAATTGATTAGTTCTTTAATATTATCCATCTTAATTTTTATTTCCCCTTCACTTTCGGAATGAAGTAGAATGTCAGAAATATGTTTTTCGATATCACGCATCCCGAGGCGAGTTAAGATTTCATCTAGTTGACCTATGACACTTTCAAACAGCTGGATCTTCTCGTATAACAGGGTGAGAATATGTTCTTCAACCGTATGTTTTGTTGCAAAATTATAAATGTGAACATCGCCTTCTTGACCAAGTCGATGAATGCGGCCGATGCGTTGCTCAATCCTCATAGGATTCCATGGAAGATCATAGTTAATGACGTGCTGACAAAATTGAAGGTTAATCCCTTCTCCGCCAGCTTCTGTTGCAATAAGAACTTTAGCGTGATTTTTAAATAACTCTCTCATCCAATCTTTCTTTCCGCGTTTAAATCCACCTCGAAAAGGAACGGAAGTGATACCGTGCTCCTTTAAAAACCATTGTAAATATAGCTGTGTCGCCCGATATTCCGTGAAGATAATGACTTTTCCTTCAATTGATTGAATTAGTTCAAGGGCTTTTTGTGCTTTTGAATTTGTTGGAACACCTTCAATTTTTTTAATTAAGGAGTGGATGAAGGTTTGTGTGACTTCATCAAGAGAATCTTTCTCAAGCATTTTTTTTAACGTCATATAGGCGGCTTCACGACTTGAGCAAATTTCTCTTAATAAGGTAATAATCGAAAATTGACTACGGGTTGAAATCGGTTCCTTTTTCAATGCTTCAACTGAACGATAAAGATCTTCTTCTTCAGGTGAGAAAGTAATCGGTACAGTTTTCACAATGCGTTCAGGCCAATCCATACCAGTATCCTCACGGCGATTCCTTACCATTACTTTTTGTATAAGTGTGCGAAGTCTTTCTTCGTCTTCAGCATTTTTTTCTTTTCCTTTGTAATCCTTTTCGAAATTCTCAAAGCTGCCGAGATGACCTGGTTTTAGTAATGATACTAGGTTAAAAACTTCATCAAGACGGTTTTGAACGGGAGTAGCTGTTAATAGAAGGCAGAACTTCTTAGGCAAATGTTGGACAAATTCATAGTTTTTTGTTCGGTTGTTTTTTAAACGATGTGCTTCATCGATGATAACCATATCATAATGTTGCTCATAAACAATTGACCGATGGGGCTCACGTTTTGCTGTATCAATCGAGGAAACGACGACATCACACTGATCCCAAACATAGCTTTTTCGTTGAACGACAGCAGGTATATAAAATTTTGTGTTAAGCTCGATAGCCCATTGAGACACTAACGAGGCTGGGACAAGAATAAGAACTTTTTTTACTAACCCACGAATCATATATTCTTTAATAATAAGACCAGCTTCGATTGTCTTTCCGAGACCAACCTCATCTGCTAGAATAGCCTTTCCGTTCATCTCCTCAACGACTCGCCGTGCAGCTTCGAGTTGATAAGGGTGTGGTGTTAAGTCAGGAAGGTATGTAGGAGCCTGTAATCCTTTAAAGGATGGGATTGCTCGGTGTTGTTCAGCTTCGATAGCCAGTTTAAAAAGCTCCCAATTAGCCCATGGTCCATCTTCTTCAATTTGTTTGAGAAAGTTGTTTGTCCACTCTTGATCGAATTGTAATTCAGTTCTCAAAATGAAAACCCTTTCTTTTAAATCATTATTTACGAATGATATATGTTTCATGTATAGTAATGTTCGTGTTTAATGTAGTAGTTAAAATACTTCCATTATTAAAAAGATTGTTGCCAACGCTCCTATGGTAGTGGTAGGATTGAAATCGAAAGCATTAATAGTATGAATCAATCCGTACAATCCAATACCTTAAAACTGAAAATAAGCGAATGAAGGCAAGAGGAGAGACTGCTAGATGCAGCGCCGAAGGAGCAAGCAAATTTGTGAATCTCTCAGGCAAAAAGACTCTTGTTAGACGCACCTCTGGAGAGAGCTTCTTTAAGCCGCCAAAGATGTAATCCTCGCACTCTGATGCGAGGAGAAACTTTCAGGTCAAAAGGACAGAGAAAACGCGCTAGTGACAGCGGGTTTTCTCTGTCCTTTTTTAATGGCTGGACATGGTTTGGTTTGCATAGTTGGTTAGGATTAAATGAAACGATTTTGATTTCGATGTTATAGGAGGGAATAGAATGAGTGAGTTATTGAAAACCCCGTTATTTGAAACGTATAAGTCAATGGGTGCTAAAACGATTGATTTTGGTGGATGGGCGCTTCCTGTTCAATTTTCTAGTATTAAGGAAGAGCATGAAGCTGTGAGAACAAGAGCTGGTTTATTTGATGTTTCTCATATGGGAGAAATTGACGTGAAAGGTAAAAAAGCCCTTGATTACCTTCAGAAGATGATGACAAATGATGTTAGCACACTGAAAGTGAATGGAGCCCAGTATACTGCGATGTGCTATGAGGATGGTGGTACGGTAGACGACCTTCTCGTTTACAAATACTCGGAGGAACATTACTTATTAGTCGTAAATGCAGCGAATACCGTTAAGGATTTTGACTGGCTTGAGGAACACATCATTGAAGGTGTATCCCTTAACAATATATCGAATGAGATGGCTCAACTAGCGATTCAAGGTCCAAAAGCGGAGGTCATTTTGCAACGTCTAACAAATACAGATCTTTCATCGATTGGTTTCTTTAAATTTCAAGCTGATATTATGATTGCGGATATTAAAACGTTAGTTTCTCGAACTGGTTATACAGGTGAAGATGGATTTGAACTATATACCGCTTCAGAAGATGCTCCTGCTCTCTGGAAAGCAATTTTATCTGCAGGTGAACCTGAAAATATTTTACCTTGCGGCCTGGGAGCTCGTGATACTCTCAGATTTGAAGCTAAGCTGGCTCTTTATGGACAGGAGCTAACTAAAGATATCTCTCCGCTTGAAGCGGGAATCGGTTTTGCTGTTAAAACTAGTAAAGAGGCTGATTTTATTGGTAAATCAGCTCTCCTTCGTCAGCGTGAAAAAGGCTTGGAGCGAAAATTGGTTGGTATTGAAATGATTGGGAGGGGTATTCCTCGTACGAACTACCCTGTTTATAAAGGGGAACAACTGATTGGAGAAGTGACAACAGGTACACAGTCGCCAACTTTAAAAAAGAACGTAGGTCTTGCGCTAATTAAGAAAGAGTATACAGAAATGGATACTGAGCTAGATGTGGAAATTCGCAATAAGCGTGTACAAGCAAAAGTTATTCCATCACCATTCTATAAACGTCAGAAATAAACGGATACTGAGGAGGAAATGAACATATGAAACATCGCTATTTGCCAACGACTGACCAGGACAGGAAAGAAATGCTTGAAACAATTGGGGTGGACTCTGTTCAAGATCTTTTTGAGGATATTCCAGAAGCCATTCGTTTTAAAGGCGAACTTAAGGTGGAAAAGCAGCTTTTTGAACCGGAATTGATTCGTTACATGACAAAGCTATCATCCCAAAATGCGAATACTCTCGAAAATGCGTCTTTCCTCGGTGCAGGCGTTTATGATCATGCCATTCCTTCTGTCGTAGATCACGTTATTCGTCGCTCTGAGTTTTATACAGCCTACACGCCGTACCAACCTGAAATTTCTCAAGGGGAATTGCAAGCTATTTTTGAGTTTCAAACGATGATTAGTGAATTAACAGGAATGGAAGTAGCGAATTCCTCAATGTACGATGGTCCTACGGCTCTAGCTGAAGCGGGTCTGCTAAGTGCAGGACAAACAAAAAAGAAAAAAATCATCGTATCTAAAACGGTCCACCCAGAAGCGCGTGCCGTAATTGATACTTATGCTAGAGGGCAACGCTTATCCGTGGTTGAAGTCGATTCGAGCAATGGAGTTACAAACTTAGATAAGTTGAAGCAAGAAATTGACGAACATACTGCGTGTGTGATGGTTCAGTATCCGAACTTTTTCGGGCAACTTGAACCATTGCCAGATATTGAAAAGCTAGTACATGAGCAAAAAGCAATGTTTGTCGTTTCAAGTAACCCACTGGCGCTTGGGCGCTTAACGCCACCTGGTGAGATGGGTGCGGATATTGTTGTGGGAGATTGTCAGCCGTTTGGTATTCCTGCTCAATTTGGTGGACCTCACTGCGGATATTTCGCAGTGACGAAAAAACTAATGCGGAAAGTTCCAGGACGTTTGATTGGACAAACAACTGATGATAATGGACAGCGTGGTTTTGTACTTACGTTACAAGCAAGAGAACAGCATATTCGCAGGGATAAAGCGACGTCCAATATATGTTCAAACCAGGCACTAAATGCGCTAGCTTCCTCAGTTGCTATGAGCGCGCTCGGAAAGAAAGGCGTACGCAAAATGGCAGAGCAAAATATAAAAAAAGCTCATTATGCGAAAGCACGTCTTGAAGAAGCAGGTGTAGAGACTGTGTTTAATGGCGTCTATTTTAATGAATTTGTTATTAAGGTTGACGGTCCAATCAAGGAATTGAATCGCAAGTTATTAACCAAAGGAATCATCGGCGGGTATGATCTTGGTCGCGATTATCCTGAACTTAACAATCACATGCTTGTCGCAGTAACAGAAAATCGTACAAAAGCGGAAATTGATATGTTTGTAGAAGAAGTGGGGGGAGCAAAATGAGTAAAGACCAGGCGTTAATATTTGAGCTAAGTGAACCGGAGCGTATTTCATACAGTCTTCCTGAACTTGATGTTCCTGACATTGATTTAGATGAATGGTTACCGGAGGAATTTAATCGCAAAACTGAACCGGAGCTACCAGAAGTGTCGGAGCTGCAGCTAATGCGTCACTATACAGCCTTATCGAAACGTAATCACGGGGTGGATTCTGGGTTTTATCCGCTTGGTTCATGTACGATGAAGTATAATCCAAAAATTAACGAAGATGTGGCAAGGTATCCTGGTTTTGCTTTTGTCCATCCGCTTCAAGAAGAGGAGACGGTTCAGGGTGCGCTAGAAATGATGTACAATCTTCAGGAAAACCTTGTCGCTGTAACAGGTATGGATGAAGTAACCCTGCAACCAGCTGCAGGTGCTCACGGCGAGTGGACAGGATTAATGATGATTCGTGCCTATCATGAAGCAAACGGGGATTTTAATCGTACAAAAGTCATTGTCCCAGACTCTGCCCATGGTACAAATCCCGCCTCTGCCACGGTTGCTGGTTTTGAGGCAGTGACCGTTAAGTCAAATGAAAAAGGGTTAGTTGATCTTGAAGATCTAAAGCGTGTTGTAACTCATGACACGGCAGCACTTATGCTTACAAACCCGAATACACTTGGTTTATTTGAAGAGCAAATTACCGAGATGGCGACAATTATTCATGATGCCGGTGGAAAACTCTATTATGACGGTGCGAATATGAATGCCATTATGGGGGCAGCTCGACCGGGGGATATGGGCTTTGATGTAGTGCATTTAAATCTACACAAAACCTTTACTGGACCACACGGTGGAGGAGGACCTGGTTCAGGACCTGTGGGCGTTAAATCAGATTTAATCCCATACCTTCCGAAACCAGTTCTTGTAAAAGAAAATGATGTGTATCGTTTTGACTATGATCGTCCTCAATCAATTGGTCGAGTGAAACCTTATTATGGAAACTTTGGTATTAACGTCCGTGCTTATACGTATATTCGTACGATGGGGCCAGAAGGACTAAAGCAAGTATCTGAAAACGCGGTTTTGAACGCAAACTATATGATGAGACGTCTTCAAGATGCTTTTGTGCTCCCGTATGAACAGCACTGTAAACACGAATTCGTTATTTCTGGTAAGAAACAAAAGAAACTGGGTGTTCGAACGTTAGATATGGCCAAGCGTTTGCTTGATTTTGGGTATCATCCACCTACGATTTATTTCCCTATTAATGTCGAAGAGTGTATGATGATTGAACCTACAGAAACTGAATCAAAAGAAACGCTTGATGAATTCTGTGATGTACTGCTTCAGATTGCTAAAGAAGCAGAAGATAACCCTGAAATTGTTCAGGAAGCTCCTCATACAACTGTCATTGGTCGACTGGATGAAACGACCGCTGCTAGAAAACCAATATTACGATACCAAAAAGCGTAACCTACCTTTCGTATCAGCGTAATTAAATACTTTTCGGAAATAAAAAAGCAGCTGCTATGCAGCTGCTTTTTACTTCTTCTTTACTTTTCCGCCCCATTTTTTGAAGCCGCCTTTTAACTGATAAAGGTCCTTAATCCCTTGTTTTCTAAGGATGCTAGCAGCACGAGCTACAATAATTCCATTGTAATCATACATATAGACTGGCTGGTCTTTGCGAATTTCTTTAATACGCATTTTTAGTTGACTAACAGGAATATTTCTTGCGCCGAGAATATGGCCGTTATCAAATTCGTTTGGTTCACGAACATCAATCAATTGGGCTTTACGATAGCCCGCTCGGAATTCTTCCTCCGTTAACGTTTTCAAATTCCTTTTCTGTATGTAGCGAGTAATGACAACATACACAATGATCGCGACGAGTAATGCGATAATCCATTCCATATACTTTGTTACACCCTTTCAAGTAAAATCGACAACCTTAAGTTTACACGTCTTTTCCCCTTTCCGCAAAAGAAAAAAAGAATAAATAAAAAATTCATCTGCAGGTTACCGAGTTAAATGCGAAATATTATTTTCTAGTTCCTATAGGTAGTCCTGAGGTTATTAGGCTTTTATTTTCGTTTAAAAAGAAACATGGTTAGAAATAATGCCCGTCACGTATCGATTTTTCTTTTGTAAAATAAGAGAGTGTTCATTGGTCATCCATTTTCACCTCTGCTAGAATAGGAGAGGTGTTAGAAACTAACTGTGATAAAGGAGTACCGATAATGAAGCAATGGGCATTTATTGATTCGGGAGAACGTTCTCCAGCATATAACATGGCACTAGATGAAGCGTTATTGAAATGGCACAGTGAAGGGAGCATACCTCCAGTCATTCGATTTTACGGGTGGAATCCTCCAACCCTATCAATCGGTTACTTCCAACGTATTGAAAAAGATATAAATATGGAAGCCGTAGAGAACTATGGATTGGGCTTTGTAAGACGACCGACAGGTGGAAGAGCTGTTCTTCATGATAAAGAGGTTACATACAGCGTTATTGTATCTGAAGATTACCCTGATATGCCAACTACAGTAAGGGAAGCGTACCGTGTTATTTCTGAAGGCCTATTGATTGGTTTTCAAAAACTTGGTTTAAATGCTTACTTTTCTGTTCCTGAAACTGAGGAAGAAAAAGAGGAACTTAGGGCTCCGAGGTCTGGTGTGTGCTTTGATTCTCCCTCGTATTATGAACTTGTTGTAGAAGGACGGAAAGTGGCTGGGAGTGCTCAAACGCGCCAGAAAGGTGTCATTCTCCAGCATGGGTCTATTTTGCTAGATATTGATGAAGATAAATTGTTTGATTGCTTTAAATTTAAAAATGACCGTATTCGTGAACGGATGCAAAGAGGATTCAGAAAAAAAGCGGTGGCTATTAATGCACTTCGCCATACACCGATATCAATTTCAGAAGCGATTAAAGCCTTTTATGATGGCTTTCAAAAAGGACTTAACATTGAGTTAGTCCCATTTGAGCTATCAGAAGAACAAGAAGCCTACGTGAACCATTTAGCGATGGAGAAGTATGCAAGTAACGAATGGAACTTTAGTAAATGAGCACCTGCCATGGGTGCTTTTTCCTATTGACTATAGAGGAACAAATGTTCTAAAGTTATTCTTGTTGCAATAAACTAAACGCATTTTATTAAAAGATAGGCTAAGATCAAAAGACAGAGTGTGGATAAATGTGCAATAGACAAAATTCATCTTTTTTCTCTGTTCTTGTAATTCAATCTTGATTTATCGAGTGTAATCTCGTATTTTCACTTAATTTGAAAGTTGACAAATCAAACGAACATCTGCCGTTTTACTATATGTAGTATTGGGTAAAGAATTCTGAACACTATATATGGTTGAAAATGATTGTCTGCATGATGGACATGTGCTACTATTAATCAAGACGATTTATCACAGTTACATACATCTAGAGTTGCTCTTATATGTATAAATGTCGAAACGGAGGGGTTTATATGACAATAAAAACCAATGAAAAAAGAAGGTCCATTAACATCGAACAGTTAAATAAAGATATTGAGATGTTCGCGCAGGTTCATCCGATTACAGAGGATATGCATCTTAGTCACAAGGGTGTAAGTCGTCTTGTTATGCTGGATCGCTATGCCTTTAAAGATACTGAAAAAAAGACGTTACAAAAAGGTGATTTTGTCGTCTTAACGATTAAGGAAGATCCAAAGTTCCCAGCACGAGGTCTTGGATATATTGAAAAACTGGATCTAGCTTCAAAGAAAGCGACAGTTGCTGTTCATGAAGACTATGTCGGTGTCCTGGATACTGAAGAAGAGAGAGAGTCTGGCTTAATTGTACGTTCATTGGACGTTATTGAGAAGCCTCTTGAAGTTTACTATGAGCAAATTGCACGACGGAACGCTCGGGGCTTAGCAGATGTTGAGAAGACGGATGGGGAAAAGAAATATTGGGAAGATCGTTTCTATAATGAACTTTCATCAATGAACTTTGTCCCTGCAGGACGAGTGCTTTATGGCGCAGGTGCTGATACTGAAGTAACCTATTTCAATTGTTATGTTATGCCGTTTCCGCAAGATTCAAGAGAAGGCATTTCGGAGCACCGCAAACAGGTAATGGAAATTATGAGTCGCGGAGGCGGGGTAGGAACAAATGGATCAACTCTTCGTCCGAGGAACACTCTTGCAAGAGGAGTTAATGGAAAGTCATCGGGATCCGTTTCATGGCTTGATGATATTGCAAAGCTTACACATCTCGTAGAGCAGGGCGGATCACGCCGCGGGGCACAGATGATCATGCTTGCAGATTGGCATCCTGATATTATTGAATTTATCATTTCAAAAATGCAAAACCCACGTATTCTTCGTTTTCTGGTGGAAAACACAAAAGACGAGCAAATTAAAAAGCTTGCAGAAGATAAACTGAAATTCACGCCTCTTTCTGATGCTGAAAGATCGATGTACCAAAGCATTTTAAATTATCGGAGTATCCCTGGTACAGGCGGTTTTGAAGAAAAGGTGATGCAGGACGCACAGGAGAAATTAGCGACTGGTGGTACGTATTCTGTTCATAATCCAGATTTCTTAACTGGGGCAAATATTTCTGTTTGTCTTACGAAGGATTTCATGGATGCAGTCGAAAATGATGCTGAGTATGAACTGCGCTTTCCTGATGTAGAAAACTATACGAAAGAACAAATGAGTTTTTACAATGAGAACTGGCATGAATCAGGTGATGTTCGTGATTGGAAAGAACAAGGATTCCCTGTAAGAACGTATCGTAAAGTTCAGGCAAAAGAGCTATGGGATCTTATCAATATTTGTGCAACATACTCGGCAGAACCAGGAATCTTCTTTATTGATAATGCTAATGAAAAAACAAACGCTACATCTTATGGACAAAAAGTGGTAGCAACGAATCCTTGTGGAGAGCAACCGTTAGCGCCTTATTCAGTTTGTAACCTTGCGGCTGTAAACCTTGCTGAAATGGCAAATAAAGAGACGAAAACAGTTGATTTCGAAAAATTGAGAGAAACTGTCGAAGTAGGCGTAAGAATGCAAGATAACGTAATTGATGCAACGCCTTATTTCTTAAAAGAAAACGAAAAACAAGCTCTTGGCGAGCGCCGCGTGGGTCTAGGAGTAATGGGCCTTCATGATTTATTGATCTATTGCGAAACAGTGTACGGCTCAGAAGAAGGAAATAAGTTAACTGATCAAATATTTGAAACAATCGCTACAACGGCATATCGTGCTTCAGTTGACTTAGCTAAGGAAAAAGGCAGTTTCCCGTTCCTTGAAGGTGAAACAGCAGAAGAAACAAATAGGTTACGTGAAGCTTTTGTCAACACTGGCTATATGCAACAAATGCCGAATGATTTACGAGACAGCATTATGGATTATGGTATTCGTAATTCACACCTATTAACTGTAGCGCCTACGGGTAGTACAGGGACGATGGTTGGCGTTTCTACCGGCCTTGAGCCATACTTCTCGTTCTCTTATTACCGCAGTGGTCGCCTCGGTAAGTTTATCGAAGTGAAAGCAGACATACTTGCAGAATACTACGAGAGAAATCCAGAAGCAGATCCAGAGAAGTTGCCAGAATGGTTTGTTTCCGCAATGGAACTTGCGCCTGAAGATCATGCTGATACGCAATGTGTCATTCAGCGCTGGGTAGATAGTTCGATCTCTAAAACGGTAAATGCGCCAAAAGGGTATTCTGTAAAGCAAGTAGAAGCTGTTTATGAGCGTCTTTATAATGGCGGGGCTAAGGGAGGCACCGTTTATGTAGATGGTAGCCGTGATTCTCAAGTTCTAACACTTAAAGCTGAGGATAATTCATTTGAGCAGCTTGAATTTGAGGATGGTATGCAAGAAAAGAAACAAGTTGTTCTTGTTGATACAATCACTGACCTTCGTTCAACTGATGTAACAATCGGGTCTGAAGTAGGAAATACGTGTCCAGTTTGTCGGAAAGGGCAAGTAAAAGAAATCGGTGGATGTAATACATGTGATAATTGTAGTGCGCAGCTGAAGTGCGGACTTTAGGATCAGGGAGCGAAGGATAAGCGGAAACGTTTATCCTTCATCTTTTTGTGTCTCTTTTAGGTAGTTCACCAAGGTTTGTCTCTTAATAAAAGCATATGGAACCTTTCCTTGTATCCGCCCATACTATGGTGTATGCTTTTATTAACTGGCTTAAATGGAATAAAAGATGGAGGGAATCCAATGGCCACTACTCCAAGTATGGAAGATTATATTGAACGTATTTATGCACTAATAGACGGAAAAGGGTATGCTCGCGTATCAGACATTGCGGAAGCACTAGAGGTACATCCCTCCTCGGTAACAAAAATGATTCAAAAATTAGATAAAGGTAAATATGTCGTTTACGAAAAGTATCGCGGCTTCATGCTTACTCCCAAAGGGAAAAAGCTAGGCAAGCGACTCGTTGATCGCCATGCTTTGCTTGAACAATTTCTAGGTGTTATCGGGGTTAATGAAGAGAACATATACGAAGACGTTGAAGGTATTGAGCATCATTTAAGTTGGGACGCCATTGATCGAATTGGAGATCTAGTGCAATATTTTGAAGAAACGAATGGACGAGTGGATGAACTTAGGGAAGTCCAGCGGAAAAATGAAGAAGCTCACGAGGAACAATCCGAGGTGTAATCGGATTGTTCTTTTTTTTCAATAAAGGCTTTATCAATATGAAACAATATCTTTTTTCTGTACTAAATCTGAGCTTATAAGCTTAGGCTTTAATAAGGTTGGAAGGAGGTAGGGATGTGTATATTGACGGAGTGTTTTCAGGTGGGGGAGTAAAAGGAATTGCACTTGTGGGAGCACTTCAAGCTGTGGAGAAAAAAGGGCTTGCATTTAAGAGAACAGCTGGAACGAGTGCTGGTGCTCTTATTGCTGCATTGATCATTGCAGGGTATAAGGGGAATGAATTAGAAAACACATTGCTTAATACAGATTTGACTTCACTATTAGAGAAAAATTCGGGTTTTACATTCCCGCTTCTTCGTTGGTTGATGTTATATTGGAATCTTGGTCTTTATTCTGGAAAGGACCTAGAACTTTGGGTAGGGGAATTATTGAAAAAAAAGGGGATTTCAACATTTGGAGATCTGCCTGAAGGTTCTCTTAAGATTATCGTATCAGATATTACGAAAGGAAGGCTTGTTGTATTACCTGATGACCTTGCCCACTATGGATTTGTGCCAGAGCAATTTTCAGTTGCTAAGGCAGTGCGTATGAGTGCAAGTTTGCCGTTCTTTTTTAAGCCTCAGCCTCTCTATTCCATTAATGGGAAAAAACATTACATGGTAGATGGAGGGATATTGAGTAATTTTCCACTGTGGGTTTTTCAACCGCCTGATAATAAAAAACCGCTTCGCCCTGTGCTAGGGTTTCAACTGAGTGCAAACTTTAATCAAATTTCTGAAAATAAAATATCAAATGCCGTTGACATGTATCAGGCTCTATTTGAAACAATGAAACGAGCTCATGATGCACGATACATTGAAGAGCAAAAAGCTCAAAATATCGTATTCATTCCGATTAATCAAGATATAACCACTGCATTTAAATTAGAGAGACAGGGGCAGAAGAAATTAATCATGTTAGGTAAGGAGCGAACTTCTCAATTTCTCAATACGTGGCGGAAAATGCCCGAAATGCAAAGAAAGGATGGCTGAATATCAGCCATCCTTTCTTATTTAAAGGCTCTTCACCTTAAATTCAAATGAAAACTCTTGCTAAAAGCACGGTTTCACTTTAAAGTCACAATTGTTAAAACAGAGCTCTGTTTTTCTTCTTGCCTTTACGCCCTTCAATGACCGTAAAAGGATTTTCTTTCTTATTTTCTTGTAATGAACGTTTCCTAGGCGTAAGTCGTTTAGAAGGGATGACCCGCAGGTGAGTAGCATTTCTTCTAGGTGCAGCTTTCTTCTTTTTCAATTTTGAAGATTGTTTTGCAGCTCTTTGATAGGCAGTTGATTGTTGCCCCATTTTTTTTGCCATCAGTTTTTTGGCAATAAAGATGATCACGACGGCAATGGCTGCAGTGATAAGAAGCTGCTTGAAAAGTCCGCTTGGGTCTGTGAATATTTTCCATAAAAAACCAATAGCTGCGAGACCTATTAATAAATAAATCAGAGGTTGAACAACACGGCGCGACAAATGATTCACCTCCTGTTCATCTTTAAACAACTTTTGTGCTTGAATCATCTTCCTCTCGTAATTTATCTCGAGAAAGTAGTTCGTTAAATGAGTGAATCGCTACATCTACTTGCTGATCATCAGGGTTCTTGGTCGTTAAGAGCTGTACCCATAATCCGGGATAGCCAAGCCCCTTCAAAACTGGGATGTCTCTCACTTTGTTTGTTAGCTGAAGAACTTCAAAAGAGACACCAAGGACAACTGGTATTAATGCAACACGATATAATAACCTCACCCATAAAGGGTCAGTGGGAACTAATAGATAAATAAACACTCCAATGACGACTGTGAAAAGAATAAAGCTACTTCCGCATCGGTAATGCAGTCGTGATTGTTTCTGGACATTATCGATTGTAATGGGTAATCCTGCTTCATAAGCATTAATCACTTTGTGCTCTGCACCATGATACTGAAACACTCTTTTAACGATTGGTGTGAGTGAAATGAAATAAATATAGCCGAGCAGTAAAATCAGTTTAATGAAACCTTCTATTAAATTCTGAACCACATGACCTGGAAATATAAACTCCAGTGAAGCTGCAGCTAATGCTGGTAATAAGGTGAAGATCGTTTTCACAAAAGCGAAAGAAATAACGCCTATAGCAGCAGCACCTAATAAGAGAGTTAGTTTAGAAGGCTCTTCTTTGCCAAGAACTTCCTCATCTTCAGAAGGATCAACATCGTAACGCTCGCTAGAGAAATTTAAATGTTTCGTCCCGTTTCCACTAGCATCAATGATAGCGACAACTCCGCGTATGAAAGGGATCTTCTTAAGTTTCGTTCGGATTGGTTTCGGCTGTTTGGGAACTTCTAGATAATCAATCGATCCATCCTTTCGCCGAATAGCGGTTACAGATGTATGTTTCCCCTGAAACATGACACCTTCCACAACCGCTTGCCCGCCATATGCAGGCTTATTAGTATCTGACAATATCTCTCACCAACCTAAGTATGAAGTAGAATGTTTTGAAACGTTATACTCTTAAATAAATGTACTTAATACCATTCTACAAGAAATAGGCAAAAACCTCTAGATAAGAGATGTTAATAATCATTTTCCCCAACGTTAGCGATTTTAATCTCTTCAATACACATATTTTCTAATAAATAATTTCGTGTACAGTAGGAAATGCTAGGTATGAGGTGAATGTAATGGAAAAAGAAAAGCAGCAGGACTCAAAAGAAAACGAGCAGCTTGAACAAAATAAGCAAGAGCAACCTCTTTCTTTCACATCAAAAATTGTTACTATTGGAATAGCGGGGGGACTGTTTTGGGGGCTTATTGGGTATTTAACTTACTTGTTTAAGTTCACGAAAATACCGCCTTCGTTAATTCTTTCACCATGGGCACTTGGAGAGTGGAAGAATGAACAGCTAGGTCAATGGATTGGTATCCTTACAATTGGACTCGTTTCCATTCTCGTCGCATTTTTATATAAAATAACGCTTGTGAAAATTAATAATATGCTAGCAGGGCTTGCTTATGGGGTTGTACTATGGATTATTGTATTCTACTTGCTTAATCCAATGTTTATTGACTTGCCAACAATTACAAAACTAGATCGCAATACAGTTATCACAACAATCTGTCTCTATTTGCTTTATGGAGTATTCATTGGCTATTCGATCTCTTTTGAGTATCACGAGAACCAGCAAAAGCGCACTTCCTATTCAAACAAATGAAGCTATGGTAGAATGTTCATGGAACATTCTCTTTTTTTTGCAACATCTGAGTTAAAGAGAACTGCCGAATCGTCGTGATTAAGGAGACTGGCATGAAAACATTCTATGTGCTTAACGGACCTAATTTAAATCGACTGGGTAAACGTGAACCCGACATTTATGGGAATGAAACGCTTGAAAATGTGGAACAGCGATTATCTCAATTAGCTAGTGAAAATGAGGCAACTGTGATTTTCCGTCAATCAAATCACGAAGGCGATCTAATTGATTGGATTCATGAAGCAGAGAATGCTTCGGGTATTATTATAAATCCAGGCGCCTTCACTCATTATAGTTATGCAATCCGTGATGCAATTGCTAGTGTTCCTGTTTCAGTGGTAGAGGTACATATTTCAAATGTACATAAGCGAGAGACTTTTCGACATACGTCTGTCATTTCCCCTGTCACTGCAGGGCAGATAGTAGGATTTGGATTAGTGGGTTATGAACTAGCGTTGCAATCATTTTTATAATTCTGAAGGAGGACGAAGTTTTGGAACGTATTGAGAATCTACGTCAGTCATTTAAAGAGTATGATATTGATGCGATGTTAATTACATCAACAAGCAATCGCAGGTATATCTCTCAGTTTACAGGAAGTTCAGGCGTTGTTCTAATTACTGAGAAAGAAGCCAAGTTTGTAACGGATTTCCGCTATATTGATCAGGCAAAAGAGCAAGCAAAGGGTTTTGAGATTGTACAACACAAAGGGCCTATTGTAGATGAAGTGGCAAAAATAGCAAATGCGCTAGGCGTTAAAAAGTTAGGGTTTGAAGAAACACAAGTTACATATCAGATCTTTAAAACATATGAATCCAAAGTTGAAGCAAGTCTTGTTCCTATAAATGGACTTCTTGAGAAACAACGTATGATCAAAGATTCTAGTGAATTAAACGTTTTGAAAGAAGCTACTGAAATAGCAGATGCTGCTTTTCAACATATCACAAGCTATATCCGCACGGGTTTAACCGAGCTTGATGTATCCAATGAGCTTGAGTTTTTTATGAGAAAAAATGGCGCAACCTCGTCTTCATTTGATATTATAGTTGCGTCGGGTATTCGCTCAAGCCTTCCACATGGTGTTGCAAGTGACAAAGTTATTGGCAAAAACGAACTAATTACACTAGATTTTGGCGCCTATTATAAAGGATATTGTTCTGATATTACACGTACTGTGGCTGTTGGAGATCCTGGCGAAGAACTTAAAGGTGTTTATCACACGGTCCTTGAAGCTCAGCTTAAGGCGATGGAACAAATTAAGCCTGGAATGAGTGGAAAAGAAGCAGATGCTATATCCCGGGATTTAATTGCTGCAAAAGGTTACGGCGAATACTTTGGGCATTCACTCGGGCATGGTGTTGGTCTTGAAGTACATGAAGGCCCTGGGCTTTCATCTAAATCTGATACGGTGTTAGAACCGGGTATGGTCGTTACCGTAGAACCAGGTATTTACTTATCTGGTAAGGGCGGAGTACGAATAGAAGATGATACAGTCATTACCGAGACTGGCAATGAGACGCTATCTCATTCCACTAAGGAATTGCTGATTCTCGGCGAATAATGAAAGTGAGGGACTACCTATGATTTCTGTTAACGATTTAAAAACTGGTCTTACAATTGAAGTGGATAATGGGATCTGGACAGTAATGGATTTTCAACACGTGAAGCCTGGTAAAGGAGCAGCTTTCGTAAGAACAAAGCTACGTAACCTTCGTACTGGCGGTATTCAAGAAAAAACTTTCCGTGCTGGCGAAAAGGTTTCTAAAGCTCATATCGAAAACCGTAAAATGCAGTATCTTTATGCAAGTGGAGATATGCACACATTTATGGATACAACATCTTATGAGCAAGTGGAACTTCCTGCGGAGCAAATTAATTATGAACTCAAATTCCTAAAAGAAAACATGGAAATTTCCATTCGTACCTACGGTGAAGAAACAATTGGTGTGGAATTACCAAATACTGTTGAACTCGTTGTTACTGAAACTGAGCCTGGTATTAAAGGGGATACAGCTTCAGGAGGAACAAAGCCTGCAACTGTTGAAACTGGTTTAACGGTTCAAGTACCGTTCTTTGTGAACCAGGGAGACATTCTCATTATTGATACTTCTAAAGGTGAATATGTATCACGAGGATAGTGAAGTGATTTTTAAAACCGCTCTGTATGAGCGGTTTTTTTGTATTTAAAAATGAGTGATTACTCACTTTACAAAGAATGATTTCGTGATAAAATAAAGTGAGTAATCACTCATTTTAGGAGGGGTCAAATGCAAAAAGATGCGATTGAAGCAAATGTTACAAAGGACTACGGCAAAACTACAATTTTAGATCATGTTAAACTTTCACTTAACCGCGGTGAGATATTCGGTCTTTTAGGACCATCCGGCTCTGGTAAGACAACCTTAGTAAAACTTTTATGTGGTATTGAAGAGGCTACTGAAGGTGAGGTGAAGGTGCTAGATACGAAAATGCCTAACCTTAGTATGATGAAGAAAATTGGTTATATGGCGCAGGCGGATGCTTTGTATGGTGAATTAACTGCTTATGAGAACCTGAAGTTTTTTGCAACTCTCAGCGGTGTCCATCGACGTGATCAAAAAGAACGTATTAAAGAGGCTATGCAGCTCGTTGATTTAGAAAATGAACTTCAAAAGAAAGTAGAAGATTTTTCGGGTGGAATGAAGCGGCGCTTATCCCTCGCCATTGCTTTGTTGCACAATCCTGATATTTTACTGTTAGATGAGCCAACTGTTGGAATTGATCCCTCTCTTAGACAAAAAATATGGTGGACGTTTGAAAAACTAAGAAGTTATGGAGTACTCATACTGGTAACGACGCATGTAATGGATGAAGCTGAAAGATGTTCAAGGCTTGGCATGATCCGAAATGGTCAATTGATTGCAGTCGGTACACCGGATGAATTAAAAAAACAAACTGATTCAGTAACAATCGAGGAAGCGTTTCTTTCATTTGGAGGTGGGGTGAAATGAGAATAATCGCAGTTGTGAAACGGATATTGAGGCAGTTTGTAAGTGATAAACGAACGATGGCTTTGATGATTGTGGCACCTATTATCATTTTAACCATGCTATCTCTTGTTTTTAACGGAGAAGACTTGGAATTGAAACTAGGCGTACGAAACACCCCAGAATCGATCGTTGAACAAATGGAAAACCATGCTAGTGTAAAAACCATTGCGTCAGATGAAGCTATTGAATCTGCTTTGAAAAAAGATTATGATGCTGTGATTGATTTTGGGAATGGTGCGAAGAAGCTATATCTTGAAGGGAGCGATCCTTCTATTAATCGAGCAGTCATAGATATGATTCGAAGTAGTTCAATGGGAAACAATCAAGAAATGGATTTAGAAGTATCCTATTTGTTTGGCTCGAAAAACATGAGTTCATTTGATCACTTTGGACCTGTTCTAGTAGGCTTCTTTATATTCTTTTTTGTGTTTTTAATTGCTGGAGTTTCTTTTTTAAGAGAGAGGACACAAGGGACGCTTGAACGAGTTTTGGCTAGTCCAATAAAAAGGTGGGAGCTTGTAACAGGTTATGTAATCGGTTTTGGATTATTTACAATGCTTCAATCGGCCATAATAGCATTATATAGTATTTATGTGATTGATCTCATGATGGAAGGAGCTTTCCTTTACGTCTTGCTGATTACACTTATGCTAGCGTTGAGTGCACTAACATTGGGCATTTTACTATCCTCATTCGCAAAAAATGAATTGCAAATGATTCAGTTTATTCCTCTTGTTGTCGTTCCGCAAATCTTTTTCTCTGGACTATTTAATCTTGATACGATTTCAAACTATCTTAGCTGGATTGGTCCGTTAACTCCTTTGTATTATGGAGCTGATGCCCTAAGAAGTGTTATGATTATTGGGCAAGGCTTAACAGATATATGGATTGATTTACTTGTTTTACTTGGATTTTCAATCGTTTTTATGATTTTAAACATATACGCACTAAAAAAACATCGACGAATTTAGAATCAGGGGGAGCATATGAAGAAGGTAGAGAATAGCATGGAATGGCTTTTTGATGAAGAAGTGAGCGATTCCGGAGATTTAACTGAGAAGCAAAAGCGCATCGTAAAAGCAGCGGTTGAGATGTTTCAGGAAAAAGGGTTTTCTGCTTCGTCAACTAGCGAAATTGCCAGGCGTGCTGGTGTAGCAGAAGGAACGATATTTCGCCACTATCGCACGAAAAAAGATTTGCTTCTAGCTATTGTTACACCTGTCATGAGTCATCTTGTTGCTCCTTTTATCGTAAAAGATTTAGATAAAGTACTAAAACAAGACTATGAGCACTATGAAGATTTCTTAAAGGCAGTTGTAAGAAATAGGCAAACATTTATTCGTAAGCACTTACCGATTGTGAAAATCCTTATTCAGGAAATTCCTTTCCATGAAGAGCTTCGCACACAATTTATCGAGCATATAGCGAAAGATTTATTTGATCGATTTGGAAAAGTAGTCGTTCACTTTCAAGAAAAAGGAGAATTGATTGAAATCCCACCTTCCTCTGCAATCCGACTTTCATTAACCGCCATTCTCGGTTTTTTTCTAGCGAGATATATGATGGTTCCTGATCGAGATTGGGATGATGAGAAAGAAATTGAAATAACAGTTCAATTTATATTACACGGTTTAAAAGCAAGATAACCACCCACATTAGGGTGGTTTTTTTGTGTTCTTTTAAGAATTGATCCATAACTTATTCTTCTGAAATACTCGGTGTCATCATAAGTTGTACAGATTAGGGAGGGTTAGGATGATTCATTCCGTTCTTGTAATGGGTTTACTTCGCATACTATCTGGTGTTATTGAGCTCATTGCAGCTGTATTGATTCTAGTTATTCATGATCTTAAAACCGCAATGTTGATCAATGCATTTTTAGCCATCGTGGGGCCAATCATCCTTGTAGTTACTATGACAGCGGGACTAATTGGTCTAGCAGGAGATCTATCAATTACAAAAATTCTTTTCATTGTAATTGGTGTAGGCTTTATTTTAATTGGGACTCTCTCATAGATTTGATAGAGACATATTTCGATCGTAATAGGAATAGTAGTGTAGAGAGAAACAAGCAGTGGGAGGAGGGACATTCGTGGAAGAAGCTCTTCGTGTGCTTCCGGAAAACGTAAAGAAAATCCTGGGTCAATACACAGAGATGGAAAGATCAACAATTGAAGAAATTCGAATGCGCATTAACCGTCCGCTTGAAATAATGATCAATGGAAAACCGAATTTTCCTCTCTTAAACGGCCAAACATACTTTATATCAAAAGATGATAGTTCACAAATGATAAATAAACTTAGTCATTATTCCCTGTACGCGTTAGAAGAAGAATTAAAAAAGGGGTTTGTCACGATCGAAGGCGGACACCGCGTCGGACTTGCTGGAAAAGTCATTACGCTAAACGGACATGTTAAAGCGATCCGTGACATCGCATCATATAATGTCAGAATTGCAAAACAAAAGCTTGGTATAGCTGTACCGCTTGTATCATATCTTTATGCAGGGGGTTGGACAAATACAATTATTCTAGGACCACCTCAATCCGGTAAAACGACGATGCTACGTGATTTAACTCGAATAATGGCTGAAGGCGATGACGTAAGAAGGATTCCGTCAGCTAAAGTAGGGATTGTTGATGAACGATCTGAAATTGCTGGTTGTGTCCATGGAATCCCTCAACATCGGTTAGGAAATCGCGTCGATGTTTTGGATGCTTGTCCAAAAGCAGAAGGAATGATGATGATGATTCGTTCCATGAGTCCAGAAATATTGATCGTTGATGAAATTGGTCGAAAAGAAGATAGTGAAGCTATTGTTGAAGCAATTAATGCTGGTATTAATCTTGTTGTAACTGTCCACGGAACGAGTATGGATGATTTACACAGAAGGCCAAGTATGAAAGGTTTATTGAACTCTGGATCTTTTGAAAGAATTGTCGAACTGTCACGTAAAAATGGTCCTGGGACGATTCATGCGATCAAAGATAAAACGGGTAAGGAAATTCGACGTAAAAAGGTGATCTAGCATGAAGCTATTAGGTGCAGTGCTCATTATTTTAGCGAGTACGTGGGCAGGTGTGGAATGGTCAAGAACTGTGAGCGAACGATCTCGACAATTGCGGCAGTTAAAAGCGGCACTTCAGTCATTGGAAGCTGAAATTGTATATGGAATGACACCGCTCAGTGTTGCCTGTAGTCACATTTGTAGACAGGTAGGCCACCCAATTTCCTGGTTTTTCGATTCATTTCGGAAAAAGCTCGATGCTGGACAAGGCACAGCTTATGAAGCGTGGATGGAAAGTATGGATGAGGTTTGGAAGTATACGGCTTTTAAGCAAGAAGAAAAAGAAGTAATGAAACAACTTGGTGCCACTATTGGACAACACGATAGGGAGCATGAACAGAAACAAATCAAACTTGCCTTGATTCATTTAGAAAGAGAAGAAAGTGAAGCAAGAGACAACCAAATGAAGTATGAACGGATGTTTAAGAGTCTTGGTGTTCTTGGGGGGATTCTTCTTGTCATTCTATTGATTTAGTCATTGGGAGGAAACGGAAATGAATCATGATGTGAATACAATTTTCCAAATAGCGGGTATCGGGATCATTGTGGCAATGCTTCATACGATTCTTAAGCAAATGGGGAAAGAGGAATATGCGCACTGGGTTACCTTAATTGGTTTTATCGTTGTCCTTTATATGGTAATCACAATCATTGACGATCTTTTTCAGAAAATACGAGGGGTCTTCCTTTTCCAGGGTTAGGGGGTGACTGCGATTGATATTTTGCAAATCGTCGGTTTAGGTTTAATCGCTACCTTCCTTGTCATTGTTGTCAAAGAACAAAAGCCTGTGTTTGCCTTTACAATAACGGTTTTCACAGGCGCTTTGATTTTTCTATATTTAATTGGAGAAATTCAACATATTATTGAAATGTTAGAAAGTTTGGCATCGAAAGCAAATGTGGAAATTGTCTATGTTGAAACGGTGTTGAAAATTATAGGAATTGCTTATATTGCTGAATTCGGTGCGCAAATTGTGAGAGATGCTGGTCAAGGGGCAATTGCTTCGAAGATTGAACTTGCTGGTAAATTGTTAATCTTAGCGATGGCCATACCGATTCTTACACTGATTATCGAAACGGTGCTTAAACTTTTACCATCATAAGAGGGAGGAGCAGGACATGCCTCACATGAAAAAAACGATGTTGATGCTACTATTCCTCTGCTTCACCTTATTGCAATTTCAATCTACAGCACTTGCGCAGGGCGAAGAAGATGAGCCGCTAACTACTCAAATTGTAGACAAGCAGTTGAATACACTCGGCTTACAAGAGATTCAGGCCTATTGGGACGAAGTGATCGAAGAGTATGGTGGCTTTTTACCTGAAAGCCAGAAAGGTTCCTTCTTGGAATTTATAAAAGGAGAAAAACAATTTTCTTTAAAAGCTTATTTATTAGGTTTGTTGAAATTTCTTTTTCATGAATTGCTTGTCCACGGCAAATTGCTTGGTAGCTTAATATTGTTAACTATTTTCAGCATTCTGTTACAAAACATGCAAAATGCCTTTGAACATAAAGCAGTAAGCACAGTGGCGTATGGCATTATCTATATGGTTTTAATTATTCTTGCGCTTAATAGTTTTCATGTGGCGATTCAATATACAGAAAGTGCGATAGCGAATATGATGGGGTTTCTCTTAGCGTTAATTCCGCTACTTTTAGCATTGATTGCTTCTGTTGGTGGCGTGGCTTCTGTAGCTTTTTTTCACCCAATCGTCCTGTTTTTAGTTAACACTGGTGGGTTGCTTATTCAGAAGTTTGTACTACCAATGCTTTTTCTGTCCGCAGTTCTTGCCATTGTAAGTACGATTAGTGAGCAGTACAAAGTTACTCAGCTTTCTAATTTACTACGAAACGTAGCGATCGGTACACTAGGAGTATTTTTTGCAGTGTTTTTAGGCGTGATTTCAGTGCAGGGTGCCTCAACTGCCGTAGCAGATGGTGTCACGATTCGTGCGGCTAAATTTGTAACTGGTAATTTTATACCTGTTGTAGGACGAATGTTCACGGACGCAACAGATACCGTACTAAGTGCCTCAGTGCTCTTAAAAAATACGGTTGGACTAGCTGGGGTTGTCATTTTACTAATGATATGTGCCTTCCCTGCACTAAAAGTTTTATCACTAGTGCTGATTTACAACATTGCGGCAGCTGTCATTCAACCATTAGGAGGAGGACCAATTATCCAGTCTCTTAATGTAATATCAAAAAGTATTTTATTTATTTTTGCAGCTCTTGCCATTGTTTCATTGATGTTTTTCTTAGCGGTAACAATTATTATAGCATCTGGAAATATTACGCTAATGGTGCGTTAGGAGGTTTGAAGTGGCAGTTATTACGGGATGGATCACGAATATCATTGTTCTTATTTTACTTGCTACCGTGCTTGAATTGCTGTTGCCAAATTCCAATATGCAGCGATATGTCAAAATGGTCATCGGATTAATGTTAATGGCTGTTATTCTATCGCCTATTCTAACAATCTTCACAAAAGATTTTGATTCAATGTTAAGGTCAGCGGCTCTCACAGATTCGACTCCGGATGTAAGAATGGAAAATCAGATAGAATCAAAGAAAAGTGAAATACAAGCATCCAATGCTGCATATATTGAAGAACAAATGGCTGTCCAAATGAAAAGCCAGGTTGAAAAGGAGTTGAGAGACCAGTTTAACCTTGAAATTACACATGTAGGTCTTGAGCTAAAAGGTGCAGAGGGAGAAAAGAATATTGAACAAATTGCAGTAACGGTAAGTAAGGCGGTAGAAACGGATGTTCAGGAAGTCGAAGCTGTATCGGTATCATTTGATATTTTGGAAGAAGAGGTTCACTCAACAGATGCACAGTCAAAGAAAGTCGCTTATTTTCTAGCTGATGAATGGGGATTATATCCAAACCAGGTTGGCGTTCAGGTGAAGGGAGGAGAATAGGTAACATGGATGAAAAACCAACAAGCTGGCTAGATCAATTGAAAAAACCGAAGAAGAAAAAAGGAATCCCGCTTTATTATTTAATTATTGCAGCAGGGCTTGGTGTCATCTTCATGTTTTCCGGTAGTTTCTTCTCGACACCTGACCCGGGCCAGCAAGTGTTCAATGAGCAGGAGAGTTCATCGGAAAGTGAAGAAGCTTTTAGTCAAAAAAAGTCCAGTCCCTCGTCAATGTCAGAATATGAAAATATGTATGAAACACAATTAAAGGAAGCGTTAGACGAAGTGGCTGGAGTGTCAGACGCCACTGTCATTGTTAATTTAGATTCTACAGAGCAAAAAGTTGTGGAGAAAAACAGCACTTCTACTGATAAATATACTTATGAATCTCCAAACGAGGGAGGTTCGAGAAAGATTGAAGAACAATCAAGCGATGAACAAGTCGTTATTGTCCAGAATGATAATGGTCAAGGACCGATCGTAGTAAGTACGAAGAAGCCGGTTGTAAGAGGTGTAGTTGTCGTGGCGGTCGGAGCAGAAAACATGGAAGTGAAAAAAATGATTGTCGATGCAGTGACGAGACTACTTGATGTGAAAAGTCATCGGGTGATGGTTTTGCCGAAAAAACTAAAGGGGGAATCATAAAATGGTCTTAAAAAAGCAAACGGTATGGTTATTAACAATGCTAAGTTTAATTATTGTTTTATCAGCTTATTACATCATGACACCTGGTACGGATAATGTGGCATATGTGGGAGATCAGGAGCAAAGCGAGGAAGGGGCGAAAGGAGAAGAAGCGAAAGAAACGAATGGTGTTGAAGATAAATCCGTTTCGATGAATGTTTCCGGCGATGAAGCCTTTGCTGCGCTTAGGCTTGAAATTCAAGAACAGCGAGATGCAGCGATTGAAGATTATACGGCTGTGATTGCAAGCGAAGCATCAGCAGACTTACGAAATGAAGCGCACGAACAACGTCAAGAATTAATGGCATTGTCTCAAAAGGAATCAGTTTTAGAAAATGTGATAAAGTCAGAAGGGTATAGCGATGCAGTGGTTTATACGCTTGACGACGAGAAAGTAAGAGTAATTGTTAAAGCGGATCAGCTATCAAATGAAGAAGCAAATAACATTATGGTGCTAGCAGAAGAACAGCTAGGGGAAGGTCATAGAATCGCTGTAGAATTTCAGCCTGTGGCAAAGTAGAGATGGAGATTACTCCATCTCTTTTTTTATAATTAGGCGCGTTTTCAAAAAATAGTAGTGAAAACGATTTCTTTATTTGTTACCCTTAGTGGAGGAGGTAATGCAAGTTTGACTTCTACCAAGTAACCGTAAGATATGATATGATAAATAGGCTTAGGACCAGCTGTTATATAATGGTCTTAATTAGAGGTTTGATTGACTGTAAGTTTTATTGGAGATACTAATGGTCATTATTATTATGCTATAATCGCTATAAGTTGGAGAGTGTCTTCTATACAGAAAACCTCCTTACTATCTAAAATTAGCAAAAAGACGACAGGGAGTGGAAATCTTGTTAAAAGTTCAAGAAATTCGCGAATTGATCAAACTAATTGATCAATCAAGCATTGATGAATTTGAATATGAAAGTGATGGATCTAAGATTGTATTAAAGAAAAACGAAGTGCAATATGCAGAAGCACCTGTTCAACAACCTGTACAGCAAACTATTGCACAACAGCCTGTTGATCAAACTATGCCGGCTTCTTCTCCTGTAAAAGAAGAACCTAAAGCGGCTGAAAAAGAAGAAGTACAAGATGAATCATTACATAAAATCGAATCACCAATGGTTGGAACGTTCTATGCTCGTCCGAATCCTGAATCGGAACTTTACGTGAAAACGGGAGAGAAAGTTTCAGAAGATAGCGTAGTCTGCATCATTGAAGCAATGAAGCTTTTTAATGAAATAGAAGCAGAGGTAAATGGAGAAATTGTTGAAATGCTAGTTGAGGATGGACAGCTAGTTGAATACGGACAACCTCTGTTTTTAGTGAAAGCATAGGTGATGATGGCATGGAAATTAAGAAATTACTTGTAGCGAACAGAGGAGAGATTGCCGTTCGAATTATCCGAGCTTGTGAAGAGCTTGGTATTGAAACGGTAGCGGTGTACTCTCAAGCTGATAAAGAGGCCCTGCACGTTAGGTTAGCAGACGAGGCTTATTGCATTGGACCAACAGCATCGAAAGACAGTTATTTAAATTTCACAAACATCATGAGTATTGCGACTGTAACAGGTGTTGACGCCATTCATCCTGGTTATGGATTTCTTTCTGAAAATGCTGACTTTGCAGAGCTCTGTAGAGAATGTAATGTGACATTTGTTGGACCAAGCCCAGAAGCGATTAGCCGTATGGGTACAAAAGACGTTGCAAGAACAACAATGAAGGAAGCGGGAGTTCCAATTGTACCCGGTTCAGAAGGAATTGTTAGCGGTGCAGACGAAGCGGTAGCTCTAGCTAATGAGATGGGATATCCTGTCATTATTAAAGCAACCGCTGGCGGTGGTGGTAAAGGTATCCGGATTGCTAAGGATGAGAATGAATTAGTAAAAGGGATTAACATTACCCAACAAGAAGCATCAACAGCATTTGGTAATCCTGGTGTCTACATCGAAAAGTTTATCGAAGATTTCCGCCACGTGGAAATTCAGGTTCTTGCTGATAATCATGGAAATGCGATTCATCTTGGAGAACGGGATTGTTCAATCCAAAGACGTTTGCAAAAGCTTGTTGAGGAAACTCCCTCTCCAGCTCTAGATGAAACGATTAGAAAAAAAATGGGCGATGCTGCTGTACGAGCCGCAAAAGCTGTTCAATATTCAGGAGCAGGCACAGTTGAGTTTATTTTTGAGCCAACAGGGAATTTTTATTTTATGGAAATGAATACACGTATTCAGGTTGAGCATCCTGTGACAGAAATGGTAACGGGTATTGATCTAATTAAAGAGCAAATTCGAGCAGCTTCTGACGAAACGTTGCGGTACACCCAGGAAGATGTAACGTTCAAAGGATGGGCGATTGAATGCCGCATTAATGCAGAAGACCCTGACAAGAAATTTATGCCATCTCCAGGAAAGGTCGACATGTACCTCCCTCCAGGTGGATTTGGAGTTCGTGTGGATTCTGCTGTCTATCCTGGTTATGATATTTTGCCTTTCTATGATTCAATGGTAGCAAAGCTCATTACTTACGCTGATACAAGAGAAGAAGCGATTGCTAGAATGAAGCGAGCTCTTGGAGAGTTTGTGGTGGAAGGTGTCAAAACGACCATTCCGTTCCATATGCGATTAATGAATCACGAGAAATTTGTAAGTGGCGATTTTAATACTAAGTTTCTTGAGAAATATGATTTAACAGAACAATCAACGAATTCTAAGTGAGGTGTTCAATATGAATGAACTTCAATCATTTGAAATGGAAGAGCACGATACTGGGCTTGGAAAAGTCGAAATATCACCAGAAGTTATTGAAGTAATCGGTAGTATTGCTGCTTCAGAAGTTGACGGTGTTGCAGAAATGAGAGGGAATTTCGCTTCAGGTGTTGTCGAACGCTTTGGGCGAAAAGATCATCGAAAAGGTGTCAAGGTAGAGCTTGATGAGGATGGCATTATCCTGGATGCATACGTTGTGGTAAGCTATGGTTTATCCATTCCTGAAGTTTGTGAGAAGGTGCAAGAAAATATTCGACAAGCACTTCTAACAATGACTGCGCTAGAAATCAGCGCAGTTAATGTGAGTGTTGTTGGAATCACGTTTGATAAAAAAGAAACTGAAGACGAAGAATAAGCAGCGGGGCATGTCCCCGCTGCTTATTTTTTGGCTCTTTTTTACGAATGTGACCCCACTCATGAATGAAATAAATTTTACTCATCCGAGCACCTTTCATGAACCTTCCTAAGTTTATGAAAACAATTGGACATTGCAAAACCTGTATTTGTCCTTCACAATATGCTATTATTTATTGGTATAGCAATATAAGCGTAAAGGGAGTATAGCAATGAAAAGAAGACATGCAAGAGAAAAAGCCATCCAGGTATTGTTTCAAATAGATGTAACAGACACCGATCCACGTGAGGCCCTGCAACACGTATTAAATGAGGGAGAAGGTGACGAGTTTCTATCTGAGCTTGTCTTCGGAACGCTTGAGAATCTCGAAAAGATTGATGCAGTCATTAAAGAGAACCTTGTTAACTGGACCTTTAGCCGAATCGGTAATGTAGACCGTTCTGTTCTTCGAATGGCTTCGTATGAAATAGTGATGAGAGATGATATACCAGTAAATGTTAGTTTGAATGAAGCAGTTGAACTAGCAAAATTGTTCGGTGGAGAAGAATCGGGACGCTTTGTAAACGGAGTCCTCTCTAAAATCATACAAAAAAGCTAATTCAATGAGGAGGGGAACGTTGTGAAAGCGGATCGCTATATATCGGTTACAGCCCTTACGAGACACGTGAAGCGGATGATCGATAATGAGCCAGCACTTCAAGATGTCTGGTTGCGTGGTGAATTATCGAATGTGAAGCTTCACAATCGAGGGCATCTTTATTTTACTGTTAAAGATGATAAGTCGCGTGTTCAGGCAGTGATGTTCGCTGGAAACAATCGTCATATGAAATTTAAGCCGGAAAGCGGGATGAAAGTCCTTATTCGAGGCGAGATATCAGTGTTTGAACCGTATGGTCAATATCAGCTTTATGCAAAAGAGATGCAGCCCGATGGAATCGGAAATTTGTATTTAGCTTATGGAGAATTGAAACGAAAACTCGAATTTGAAGGATTGTTTTCAGAAAACCTCAAACAGCAAATACCAAGATATCCTACAGAAATTGGTGTGATTACCTCCCCGACTGGAGCAGCTATTCGAGATATTTTCACAACGATCAAAAGACGTTATCCTGCTGCAAGGATAACGGTGTTTCCCGTTCTTGTTCAGGGAAGTCGTGCTAAGGGATCGATTGTTCAGGCGATCGAGATGGCGAATGCCATGAATATGATTGATGTGCTGATTGTTGGACGTGGTGGCGGATCAATTGAAGAGTTATGGGCGTTTAATGAAGAAGAAGTTGCCAGAAGCATTGCAAATTCAAAAGTGCCAATTATATCAGCTGTTGGCCATGAGACCGATTTTACAATTGCTGATTTTGTATCAGATTTAAGAGCACCAACGCCTACTGGAGCAGCTGAACTGGCAGTACCCAGCGTAGTAGAATTGAAAGAGCGGGTTGACCAACGAGTACATAGGTTAATGAGAGTAATGCAAGAAAAGTTAACTACGGATCGAGATCGGTTGTCAAATCTCCAGAAGTCATATGCATTTCGTTATCCTGATCAATTATTGAAACAAAAGGAGCAAGAGCTTGACTTGCAAGTTGAACGAATGCAACGAAATATGAAGCGATTATTATCATATACAACAGAGCGAGTAGCACGTAATCATAAGCAGCTAATGAAGCAGCATCCACAAAAGCTTCTTAAAGAAGCAAGTCAAGAGCTTGAAGAGCTTAAGCTTTCTTTAAATAAAGAAATGCAACGTGTTCTACTCGGAAAACAACGTGATTTTTCGCTTAATGCAGGGAAACTGAATGCTTTAAGTCCATTGAAAGTAATGGAGCGTGGTTATAGCCTTGCATATAAAGAAGAAGAACTCATTAAATCTGTTCATCAGGTTCAACCTGGAGATGTTCTAAAACTTGAAATGACAGATGGAAAAATTGATTGCCATGTATGGGGATTAGAGGAGAGTGATTCGAATGGAGAAAAATGAGAACGTAACATTTGAAGAAGCGATGGAAAAGTTAGAGCAAATTGTCGGAGCATTGGAAGAAGGTAATGTACCTCTTGAAAAAGCGATTTCACTCTTTCAAGAAGGAATGAATTTATCAAATGTATGTCATGAGAAGCTACAATCTGTTGAGGGTAAAATGGATCAAATCGTTGAAGAAAACGGTGAAATCAAACGTTTTTCTGTCCAGGAGGATGAAGCGTGACTTCAGATCTCAGTTCCTATATGAACGAATGTAAGAAACTGTTGGATGAAGAACTTCCCGCATACATTGACCGCTTGGAGATGCCACAATCATTGAAGGATTCAATGTTGTATTCGATTCACGCAGGGGGAAAACGTATCCGTCCAATATTAATGCTCGCTACCGTAGAAGCATTTGGTCACTCCATTAAAGAAGCCATTCCAGTGGCATGTGCAGTTGAAATGATTCATACGTACTCACTTATTCATGATGACTTGCCTGCAATGGACGATGACGATTTACGTCGAGGTAAACCAACAAACCATATCGTTTTTGGGGAGGCTACAGCTATTCTTGCTGGAGATGCGCTATTAACCCAAAGCTTTGAACTTATTGCAGATTCCAATTTAACAAGTGAACAAAAAGTTGATTTGATCAAATTGTTATCACACGCTGCTGGTCCTTCCGGAATGGTAGGAGGACAAATGGCGGATTTAGACGGGGAGAAGCAAGAATTAACGCTAGAACAACTTGAATACATTCATCAACATAAAACAGGAAAACTGCTTGTATTCTCCATTATGGCTGGGGCAATAATTGGTCATGCAACAACTCATCAACGTGAGCATCTACGTGCTTTTGGCGAACACATAGGCCTTTCCTTCCAAATTAGCGATGATATTCTTGACGTTGAAGGAGACGAAGGGAAGATCGGAAAACTTCCTGGTAGTGATGAAACGAACGAAAAAAGTACTTATCCAAAGCTTCTCACGCTGGAGGGAGCAAAAGAAAAACTTAATCACCATTTTAAAGAGGGGTTAGCCCATCTAACTGCTGCTAACGTAGAAAAAGAAACGTTACAATCAATTGCGAAATTTATTGTAGAGCGTGACCACTAACACATAATTGAGCATAAATACAATGTGTGGTATAATAGATTAAGACTGAGTGGTGCAGTATTCTAGTCAGTTCGCCATTTCTGAAGGCGGGCCTAAAAATCCGCCATAGGGCACATCGATGAAGTTCCTGGTGTTGGCTTGAGTCGCCCAGACTTGGGTCGATGCTGGGAGTTAAGGTCGCAGGGCGATCCACAAAGGCATGTGGGCGTTGACCCTGCTTCCGCGGAGGCCCATTCTTGTAGCAGAGCGGTTAACGCTGCCTGCTATGAATTGGGGTATGAACCTGTTGCAGCTGCATGGGAACGCAGTTGAACAGCGTAGCCTGCCTTGAGTGGAGCTAGAGGGGATTATGGATTATTGGAAATTTGCAGCTCGGCCGGCCGCTTTTTTCCTACCACCCATATGAAATCTGCTCTGCAAAAGAGGCTAGGAAATGTGTGGAACTGTTGAGGAAAACTCCTAGACTGTTCCGAGTGACACTTAAAGGGGATTATAGTGCGGACTAAGTGGTAATCCAGTCTAGCGCATGGTGACTACGCTAAGATTGATGTAAAGGGAAACCGCCTGAACGGCGACGTTGAGGTATCAATCTGGGAAAACCTACTGGACCTAAGCCGCAGTCTTTACTCTTTAAGTGACCACTCTGCGATACATAATACAGCAGGGGTATTCAACTGACAGGGAACAGGGGGAAACGAACTGACCCCTTGATGTCCTGTTAGTTGAATACCTATTTTTATGTGATTATATAATGGACAAGGAGTAGATATGAAAGCTTCCGTATCAAAATCCATAAACTGGAGTTTAGCTATTGCCGTTATCACACTTGTGTTAGCGGCTATTTTTTCAATTATATCAACAGCGGTATTAAGTGGAGTTTCATGGGCAATTGGTATGATTGTGGTTCTGTTGATCGTTCTAATTGGGATATTCTTTGATACAATTGGTGTAGCTTCTACTGCCGCAAACGAAGTGCCATTTCATGCGATGGCCGCAGAACGTCTTACTGGTGCGAAACATGCGATCTTTGTGACACGTAACGCAGATCGTGTTGCAAGCTTCTGTAATGATGTAATTGGTGATATATCGGGTATTATAAGTGGTACAGCCTCTGCAACCGTTGTCGTCCAATTAACACTTCAGCTTGGACATAGCGATGGATCTTTGTTTCAATATATAATATCAGTAGTATTTACAAGCGTCATTGCTGCGTTAACGGTTGGAGGAAAAGCGCTCGGAAAAACGTTTGCCATCCACTTTTCTACAGGTATCATCTTTCAAGTAGGTAGATTTTTATACTATGTAGAAAAAACATTTAAGATCAAGATGGTGGACAAACAATCCAAAAAGAAAAAGGGAAACCGTAAATCGAAATAAGAAGGGGAGGACATTCCCATGGATTTAGAAAAGATTGAGAATCCTAAGTTTCTAAAGAATTATGATATGAACGATATGACCGAGCTTGCTGAAGAGATTAGAAGCTTTTTAATTAACAAACTATCCGAAACTGGTGGACATCTTGGACCTAATCTTGGCGTAGTAGAACTTACAATCGTGCTTCATAAAATTTATGATAGCCCAAAAGATAAATTTATTTGGGATGTTGGTCATCAGGCTTATGTCCATAAAATCCTCACTGGACGAGCTTCGAGATTTGATACGCTACGTAAATATAAAGGTCTTTGTGGTTTTCCAAAACGAAATGAAAGTGAGCATGACGTCTGGGAAACTGGGCATAGCTCTACCTCACTATCAGCAGCAATGGGGATGGCTGCTGCTCGAGATATGAAAGGCTCTGACGAAAGTGTAGTTGCGATTATTGGAGATGGGGCTCTTACAGGTGGGATGGCACTTGAAGCTCTTAATCATATCGGACATGAACAAAAAGACATGCTTGTCATCTTAAATGACAATGAAATGTCCATTGCTCCAAATGTAGGTGCTCTTCATAACATTTTAGGAAAGCTCCGCACAGCTGGCAAATATCATAAAGCGAAAGATGAGCTTGAGTATTTACTTAAAAAAATCCCTGCGTTTGGTGGAGCACTAGCTTCAACGGCTGAGCGTGTGAAAGATGCTTTGAAATATTTGTTGGTTTCAGGAATTTTCTTTGAGGAGCTTGGCTTTACCTACCTTGGACCAGTAGATGGTCATGACGTTGAAGCGTTAATGGAAAACGTTAAATATGCTAAGAAGACAAAGGGACCGGTCCTTATTCACGTACTTACGAAAAAAGGAAAAGGCTATCAACCTGCAGAAAGCGATCAAATTGGCGTTTGGCACGGTGTGAGTCCTTATAAGATTGAAGCTGGTAAACAAATCAAACCGAAAGTCGCAGCGCCTGGATATAGTAAGGTCGTTAGTGAAACGGTGCGAAAGCTTGCAGAGAAGGACGATCGCATCTCAGTCATCACTCCAGCAATGACAGTAGGCTCTAAGTGGGAAGCGTTTGAAAAACAATTCCCAGAAAGACTTTTTGACGTTGGTATAGCTGAGCAGCATGCTACTACAATGGCTGCAGGACTTGCTACTCAGGAATTAAAACCGGTATTATCGATTTATTCTACGTTTCTCCAAAGAGCTTATGATCAGCTCGTTCATGACGTTTGCAGACAAAACTTGAATGTTTTCCTAGCGATTGATCGTTCTGGGCTTGTAGGAGCAGATGGTGAAACGCACCAGGGTGTTTTCGATATCTCTTTCCTTAGACACTTGCCTAATATGGTCCTTATGATGGCGAAAGATGAGAATGAATTGCAGCATATGGTTTATACAAGTTTGAAGTACAATCAGGGACCAATTGCTGTACGCTATCCTAGAGGGAACGGCATTGGTACAAAGATGGATCAAGAACTAAAGGAAATTCAAATTGGCAGCTGGGAAGTGATGCGTGAAGGTACGGATATTGCTCTCTTGTCATTTGGTCCTACGTTACAAGATCTGTTGAGTGCTGCGGATAAATTAGAAAAAGAAGGTATTTCAGCTCGGGTTATTAACGCTCGCTTCATTAAACCTTTAGATGAGAAAATGATTGCTGATCTTATGCAAGAAGGCATACCGATGCTTACGGTCGAAGAAGCTATTCTTCAAGGTGGATTCGGTAGTGCCGTTCTAGAATATGTTAATGACAGTGGCTATCAGCACGGTGGTATTCAACGAATGGGAATTCCGGATGCTTATATCGAACACGGTAGTGTAAGTGAGTTATTAAAAGAAATTGGATTAACTCCAGATGACATTGCTGAGAAAGCAAAGAAAATGACTCCAGCAAAACAAAAGAGGGCATAAAAAAGCATGGCAAAAAAAGAAAGACTTGATGTACTCCTTGTAAACCGAGGTTTAATTGATACGAGAGAAAAAGCAAAAAGAGCAATTATGGCAGGTCTTGTCTTTTCAGAGACGGAAAGGATGGACAAGCCGGGCATGAAAGTCCCAGAAGATATTCTTCTTCAAATTAAAGGAGATACGCTACGTTATGTTGGACGTGGCGGTTTAAAGTTAGAGAAGGCTATTGACGTCTTCTCTCTTGATCCCGCAAACAAAGTAGTTTTAGATATTGGTTCTTCTACTGGTGGTTTTACAGACTGTGCACTTCAAAATGGCGCTTCGCTCGTTTATGCACTTGATGTAGGTTACAATCAATTAGCTTGGAAACTGCGAGTAGACGATCGTGTGGTTGTGAAAGAAAGAACGAATTTTCGATATGCGGTCAGAGATGATTTTGGTCAAGGACTCCCTGATCTCGCCACAATAGATGTGTCGTTCATTTCTTTGAAATTAATCCTGCCTGTCTTAAAAGGAATTTTGAAAGAGAACGGTGAAGTAATCGCTCTCGTCAAACCGCAATTTGAAGCAGGCCGTGGAGAAATAGGCAAAAAAGGAATTGTCCGTGATAAAAAAATTCATCATCGTGTATTGAAAGAAATGATGGATTTCGCTGAACAAGAAGGCTATCAAGTAAACGGTATATCATATTCACCAATAACTGGTGGCGAAGGAAATATCGAATTTCTATTATATCTTGGCTGGAAACAGGAGAGCATAGTCGAAAATGTTCCTTCTGCAGAAGAAGTTGTTGAAGAAGCACATCAGAAATTATAAAGGATACACGATGTGTGTCCTTTTTCTCGTTCATCATTCTATCAGGTTTTCTGAATTTGGAACGGTGGACTTTTCTTTTAGTAAGTGAATATTTATGAGGGTCTATACAAAAAAGGCTTGGGACTATATAATAAGGCTGTCAGATTTTACTTGCCGGAGGTTATACAATGAATAAGGGACAACGTCATATCAAGATACGTGAAATGATTGCCAATCAAGATGTTGAGACACAGGATGAGCTTGTCTATTGTCTTAAAAGTGCAGGGTTTAACGTTACGCAAGCAACAGTTTCAAGAGATATCAAAGAGCTTCATCTTGTTAAAGTGCCAACAATCGACGGCAGGTATAAATACAGTCTGCCAGCAGATCAGCGCTTTAACCCGCTTCAAAAATTAAAAAGAACTTTAACCGACGCGTTTATTAGTATTGATCATGCGGATCATCTTATTGTAATGAAAACGCTTCCTGGTAACGCTAATGCTATCGGTGCTCTAATCGATAATCTAGACTGGGAAGAGATTATGGGGAATATAAGCGGAGATGATACGATTCTAATCATTTGTAAGAGCGCCGATGCCGCCCCAATTTTATCACAACGGTTTATTGATATGCTGTAGAATATTGAATGAGGATCTTTAAAGGTGGGAGAATATGTTAGCGGAACTATCCATTCGTAATTTTGCGATCATAGAAGCGATTACCGTTTCATTTGAGCGTGGGTTAACCGTTCTTACTGGAGAAACAGGTGCTGGTAAATCCATCATTATTGATGCCATAGGGCTATTAGTTGGTGGGAGAGGTTCAGCTGAATTCGTTCGTTATGGAACGAAAAAAGCAGAAATTGAAGGATTATTTCATATTGATACAAACCATCCAACGGTGCAAAAACTTGAAGATGTAGGAATCGAGTTTACAGATGGCATGGTGGTACTGCGCCGTGATATTTCACATACAGGTAAAAGCATCTGCCGAGTTAATGGAAAGTTAGTGACGCTTGGAATTTTGCGAGAGATTGGTCAAACACTTATTGACATTCATGGGCAGCATGAACATCAGGATTTAATGCAATCTGATAAGCATCTTACTTTGCTCGATCAGTTTGGGGAACGATCAATTGGTCCAGCTCTTTTTGAATACAGGGAAATCTTTCAAAGATACAAAAAAATCCAGCAACAAATGAAAAATTTAACTGAGAATGAACAACAGATGGCTCATAGACTGGATTTAATTCAATATCAACTTGAAGAAATCACGAAAGCTGAGCTTTCTCCTAATGAAGATGATCAGTTAATGGACGAGAAATTACGATTAGGCAATTTTGAAAAACTATATACGGCTCTTCAGGATGTTTATGATTCCCTACATGGAGATAATAAAGGACTAGACTGGGTAGGACTTGCGATGTCACAACTGGAGTCGGTTGCGGACCTTGATGAAGAACTGCAGGGATATCATGAAGAAGTAGCCAATCAATTTTATCTGCTTGAAGAAACGGCAGGTAAATTAAATACATATCGTGATCAACTTGAATTTGATCCCGCACGATTGGATTTTGTAGAAGAACGACTAAACGAAATTCAACTATTAAAGCGAAAGTATGGAGAATCTGTAGAAGACATATTGGAGTATGCAGCTTCGATTGAAGATGAAGTAGATGAGTTATTAAACAGAGAAGATCGCGTAGAAGAGCTACAGGCCGACTTAAAGGGCATAAAAGCTGATTTAACGGTAGAGGCTCATAATTTGACCGGACTTCGAAAAAAAGTTGCTAGTGAGCTTGTTGGATCAATTCACCATGAGCTTAGAGATCTTTATATGGAGAAAACAGAATTCGCAATTCATTTTAATGAACGTGATGAAAGTAAGAAAGACTTTTTCCATCGATCCGGACAAGATGATATTGATTTTATGATCTCTACCAATCCGGGCGAGCCGCTTAAGGAGCTTTCTAAAACGGCTTCTGGTGGTGAGCTATCTCGTATCATGTTAGCGTTGAAGTCCATCTTCTCGAAACATCAAGGCATTACATCAATCATATTTGACGAAGTAGATACTGGTGTAAGTGGAAGGGTTGCCCAAGCGATGGCTGAGAAGATACAGCGTCTTTCCGCCGGGTCCCAAGTACTTGTTATTACTCACCTTCCTCAAGTTGCAGCGATGGCCGATCATCACCTTTATATTTCAAAAGAAGAAACGGGTGAAGGTCGAACAAAGACAAGTGTTGGAAATTTAAGTACAAATGAACAAATAGAAGAACTTGGAAGAATGATTGCTGGCGCCGAGATGACGGAGCTTACAAAGAAACATGCAAAAGAATTGTTATATCAAGCAAACCAAATTAAATCATGATATGTAATGCTATCCAACTGAGGGTAGCATTTTCATTTTTAGAGGTTATAATAACGGCAACTCAAGGCAAAATTATAGATACAGCCATGTTGGAGGTGTGAGCAAGAGCGAGGAGAGTGAAGGATTGAAGATAGAGATGTTTCGAAAGCTGTTAGGTGTAGTTCTCCTTGGAGGTTTAATCGTACTTGGTTTTTCAAAACCAGTACAATTATTTTTATCAATTCCAGATGAGATTATCATGTTTGAAGGAGATCAAACAACAATTTCCTCTGTTACTACTGCCGTTGCAACGCTTGGAAGCTCTGAAGTGGCAAGTCTTAACCCACAGGGGAAAGAACTTGCAGTTAACGGCGACAAAAGCGGTTCTGATATTCTGGATTTAACTGTTGGAAATATTCCAATTAAAAAAGTTGATGTGAAAGTTCTTCCTGATTTTAAAGTTATACCTGGTGGGCAATCAATTGGTGTCAAATTAAATACTCGTGGTGTACTCGTTGTTGGCCACCATTTAATTCATACGAATCAAGGAGATCGGTCACCCGGAGAAATAGCGGACATTCAAGTAGGCGATATTATCACAAAGATAAATGGTCAAGCCGTTCAAAAAATGAGCGACATTGGCTCAATTGTTAAAAAAGCAGCAAATAATGGCAAAGCATTAGAAGTGACGATCGTTAGAGAAAATGAAGAACTTAGTAAGAAGTTGGTTCCTGTCAAAGATAAACAAAATGAAGCATACAGGATTGGGTTGTATATACGTGACTCTGCAGCAGGAGTTGGAACGTTGACGTTTTATCATCCAGATACGAAAAAATATGGCGCTCTAGGACATGTTATATCTGATATGGATACGAAGAAGCCAATTGTTGTTAATCGGGGAGAGATTTATCCCTCTTCTGTAACATCAATTGAAAAAGGTAGCAACGGCCACCCTGGTGAAAAACTAGCGAGATTTTCTAAAACGGATCAAAAGCTTGGTACAATAACGCGGAACAGTCCTTTCGGTATTTTTGGAGAAATGAATCAGGAAGTAAAAAAAGGCATGTATGATAAGCCGATGCCTATTGCGCTATCTCATCAAGTGAAAGAAGGTCCCGCAAAAATTCTAACAGTAGTAAAAGGCAGTGAGGTAAGAGAATATGATGTAGAAGTTATCAGTTCAATTCCTCAGAAGTTCCCTGCTACAAAAGGGATGGTTATTAAAGTAACTGATCCTCAATTATTAAAAGAAACGGGCGGGATTGTACAAGGGATGAGTGGAAGCCCGATTATTCAAGATGGAAAAGTCATTGGAGCGGTTACTCATGTGTTTGTTAATGACTCCACTTCAGGCTATGGCGTTCATATTGAATGGATGTTAGAAGAAGCTGGTATTAATATTTATGAAGAAAGCCGTAATGAAAAGCGAACAGCGAGCTAAAAAAGCTCAATGTTCGCTTTCTTTCATTTTCAAACCATGGTATACTTTGGGTGAAGAAAATTCGACAAAATTGAAAGAGTATTCAGAAAATGTAGTTATGTGTAGTAAATTGAAGTATGCTAGAGAATGATGAAGAATAAATATTGTTTTTAAATGTTTTTAGAAATTTTAGAGGGAATTTACAACTTCCGTTGAATTTCTATACTACTACGGTAACCAAACTTGTGGAAGGAGAGACGGAGCCGTGCAAAAAATAAAAGTGTGTCTAGCTGATGATAATCGTGAATTGGTGAATTTAATTGAGGAATATATGTCACGACAAGAGGATATGGAGGTAGTCGGAACCGCTTCCAATGGCCAGGAATGCTTAGAAGTTCTTGAAGATCAAGAACCTGATGTACTTGTACTTGATATTATTATGCCGCATTTAGATGGCCTGGCTGTTCTCGAACGTTTAAGAGAAATGAATTATACTTGTAGCGTTATTATGCTCACTGCATTCGGTCAGGAAGATGTTACGAAAAAAGCGGTAGATTTAGGAGCATCCTACTTTATTTTAAAGCCGTTTGACATGGATAATTTAGCAAGTCATGTAAGGCAAGTTAGTGGTAAGAAAACAACATTTACAACAAATAATGGCTCGTATAAGCGTCCTCAGCGTGAAAGTCGCCCTAGAAACCTTGATGCGAGCATCACGAGTATTATTCATGAAATCGGAGTACCAGCACATATTAAAGGTTATATGTACTTAAGAGAAGCGATTACGATGGTTTATAATGATATTGAACTATTAGGTTCGATTACGAAAGTCCTATATCCTGATATTGCGAAAAAATTCAATACAACATCATCCCGAGTTGAACGCGCGATTCGTCATGCGATTGAGGTTGCTTGGAGTAGAGGTAATGTAGAATCTATTTCAAACTTGTTCGGCTATACTGTGAGTATGTCTAAAGCGAAACCAACAAATTCAGAGTTCATTGCAATGGTTGCTGATAAGCTTCGGATTGAGCACAACATGGACAATTATTCTCATAGCAGGTAATTCGCAATTAAGCATAAATCAATTTATCTCTACACGAGGATTGATTTATGCTTAACAAACCGTTGCTAATTAAATATGTAAAAACAAAGCCCCTTCTTTTGTGAAGTGGGCTTTGTTTTCATATTTAGGATCTTTCAATGAAAAATCACTGTTTTTTAGAGGAGAATCTTTGCTGTACTTTATTTCGCTTGCGATCACGGTAGAAAATAAAACCACCAACGAAAGCAAGGCCAGCGATAAGGAAAATGAGTCCGAGAATGAATTGAACAACAAGAGAAGTGAACGGTGGGTTTAATACACCGAAAAGAACATCTCTCATTAATTTGATACCTATGACGCCGGTGATTCCTGGAATTAATACGACAAGCAAAGCAACTAACCTCATTACTGGTGCACCCTTTCTACACATCACTAGTGCTATTGTAGCGAAGTAGGAATGAAGTGTCCATTGATGCTTACAACTTACAAAAAAACGATAAGATCAACCGTGCATAATTTGTCAAAATTAAAAAAGAGATGTATGATTAGTATGAAATATATTGCATGTATAGGGTGCAGGTGATGAAAAAGTTGCGAACATGTATGATTGTAGGTGCTGGAAGAGGCGGATTGGCGCTTCTACAGATTTTGCAGGAAACTAAAATGATGAAAGTTATTGCAATGGTGGATTGTGATCAAGGCGCCCCTGGTATTCTTAAAGCTCGTAATAGTGGGATAGCTGTATTTGAAGATTGGAAAGTAGCATTAAATCAATTTGAAATCGATGTCATTGTAGAAGCTACCGGAGATGAAGCGGTTTTTGAAGAAATAAGAGACATGCGAGAAAAGCATACTGTCCTGATTCCGGGATCGGTCGCTAATATTGTTTTAAAACTTATTGAAGAAAAAGAAGTATTAATTGATACGTTACGACATCAATCCAAACAACAAGAAATTATTTTAGATTCAACACATGATGGTATGATTGCAGTTAATGTGCATGAGGAAGTGACCTTATTTAATCGAAGTGCTGAGAAAATAACGGGAATTAGCAAAGAACTTGCGGGTGGAAAAATAATTGGGTCTCTTATGGCTTCAAGTAGGCTTCCGCGCGTTCTTTCATCTGGAAAAGCGGAAATTAATAAAGAACAGCTACTTCCAAATGGTAAGAAAATTATTACCACGAGAATTCCAATGTTTGATGATGAAGGAAGACGCATAGGCGCTTTGGCTGTTTTTAAAGATATGACCGCAATTGAACAGATGGCACAAGAGGTAACAAATTTAAAAAGTGTTCAATCAATGCTGGAAGCTATTATACAGTCTTCTGACGAGGCGATCTCGGTAGTGGATGAGACTGGAAAAGGACTTATGATCAACCCTGCTTACACCAGATTAACGGGACTTCAGCGTGACGAGGTAATTGGAAAGCCGGCGAATACGGATATTTCTGAAGGTGAAAGCATGCATATGCGTGTACTCAGAACGAGAAAACCAGTGCGTGGCGTGCAAATGAAAGTCGGTCCCGCAAAAAGAGAAGTTGTTGTTAATGTTTCACCAGTTATAGTGGATGGTCTCTTAAAAGGAAGTGTCGGTGTGATTCATGACATTTCAGAACTACACTCATTGAACAATCAACTTCAACGAGCGAGACAAATAATCAGAACACTTGAAGCGAAGTATTCCTTTGAAGACATTATCGGGAAGTCAGAAGAGATGACTTTCTCTGTCCAACAAGCGAAACTGGCAGCCTCGACGCCAGCAACCGTTCTTCTTCGTGGTGAATCTGGAACAGGCAAGGAACTATTTGCTCATGCCATACATAATGCAAGTGATCGTAAATACAACAAATTTGTCAGAGTGAACTGTGCTGCTATTTCTGAATCACTATTTGAAAGCGAACTTTTTGGTTATGAAGATGGCGCATTTTCAGGTGCTAGGCAGGGCGGTAAACGAGGGCTTTTTGAGGAAGCGAATGGCGGGAGTATTTTCCTTGATGAAATAGGAGAGGTATCTCTAGGTACTCAGGCAAAGCTTCTTCGCGTTCTGCAGGAACGAGAAATAGTTCGTGTAGGTGGAGCGAAGCCGATTTCAATTAATGTAAGAATAATTGCAGCAACAAATGCGAAACTGGAAAAAAGAATAATCGATGGTTCATTTAGGGAAGATTTATACTATCGATTAAATCGGCTGCCGATTCAAATAGCCCCTTTGAGACAACGGAAAGAAGATATTGCCGCCCTTGCGAAACATTTACTTACGAAAATTAATCAAGATTATGGGAGAAATGTTAAAGGGATAACAGACGTAGCTGTTGACTATTTAAAATCTTATGATTGGCCAGGTAATGTTAGGGAGTTTGAGAATGTTTTGGGAAGAATTGTGATTCATATGGATGTCTCTGAAACAATGATTGATTTGCACCATCTCCCATCATTGTTGAGTGAGAAAAAAGACGCTGATGTGCTGTCCGTAGAACGAACACCTGACAAAATGTTGTCTCAGCTAGTCGATGAATTTGAAAAGAAGACAATTCGTCAAACTCTTGACCATTATGAAGGGAATAAAACTGCGACAGCAAAGGCATTAGGTGTGTCACTTCGTAATCTATACTACAAGATGGAAAAACACGGTATTGAAAAGTCTGGCATGCAATAATTTGCGCGATGTGCAGAATGTTGCATGGTTCGTTCGGCTCAAAACCCTGTTACGGCAATAAGATAGAATTGGCACGGAACTTGCATAATAGTATGATGGCGTAGAAGGAGGACATCAATGAATCTAGATCAACTTGTGATGGAAGTATCCAAACAACCTAACAAAACGATTGCACTTGCTGCTGCTGCAGATAAAGAAGTGATTGAAGCGGTTCATAAAGCTATTCAGAAACAACTGGCTTCATTCATCCTTTACGGTGATAAGCAAGATATCAAGCAAATGTTAACTGATGAAGGTTTAACTGAATCATCATCTCTTCAAATTGTGCATGTGGAGTCAGATCAAGAAGCTTCAAGGATGGCTGTTCAAGCCGTTCGAAATGAAGATGCTGATGTTTTAATGAAGGGAATGGTTTCCACTTCAGTCATTTTAAAAGAAGTATTAAATAAAGAATATGGTTTGCGAAAAGGAAAAGTTCTTTCGCACGTAGCCGCTTTTGATGTTCGAGGATATGAACGACTGCTTTTTGTAACAGACTCTGGTATGAATATTGAGCCGGATTTAACGCAAAAGGTGGAAATTGTTAATAACGCCGTATCGATTGCGAGAAGTATTGGAATTGCGCTCCCTAAAGTTGTTCCGCTAGCTGCAGTAGAAGTCGTTAATCCAGCTATGCAAGCGACGCTTGATGCATCGGCGCTAACTCAGATGAATAAAAGAGGGCAGATTTCTGAATGCGTGATTGATGGACCACTCGCATTGGATAACGCTATTTCAATAGAAGCAGCAGAGCATAAGGGAATCCAAAGTGAAGTGGCTGGGAAAGCAGACATCCTTCTTGTTCCTTCAATAGAAGTAGGAAATGCATTGTATAAATCACTTGTCTATTTTGCAAATGCAAAAGTTGGAGGAGTCATCGCTGGCGCTAAAGCGCCAATCGTTTTAACTTCTCGCGCAGATAGTTCAGAAAGCAAAGTTTATAGTATCGCGCTTGCAGTAAGTTCAGCTAAATAAAAATTAGAGGATAACAGAGAGGGAGATTACTGATGGAACTTTTTACTTATATGGAGAAATACGATTACGAACAAGTGGTTGTTTGTCAAGATAAAGCTTCAGGATTAAAAGCGATTATTGCGATTCATGATACAACCCTAGGACCCGCTCTCGGTGGAACAAGAATGTGGACATACGCTTCTGAAGAAGCTGCATTTGAGGATGCTCTTCGTTTAGCCAAAGGAATGACGTACAAGAATGCTGCAGCAGGTTTAAATCTCGGTGGAGGAAAAACAGTTATCATCGGTGATCCTCGTAAAGATAAAAATGAAGCGATGTTCCGTGCTTTTGGACGATATATTCAGGGATTAAACGGTCGTTACATTACTGCTGAAGACGTGGGTACTACTGTTCAAGATATGGATACAATTCATGAAGAAACAGAATATGTAACTGGTATTTCACCAGCGTTTGGTTCTTCTGGTAACCCTTCTCCTGTTACAGCTTATGGTGTTTATGTAGGAATGAAGGCTGCAGCAAAAGAAGCGTTTGGTACAGATTCTTTACAAGGTAAAACAGTAGCTGTTCAAGGGGTAGGAAATGTTGCCTATAATCTTTGCAAACACCTTCATGAAGAAGGAGCTTCTCTAGTTGTTACAGATATCAACAAAGAATCGGTTGATCGTGCGATAGCTGACTTTGGTGCAAAAGCTGTGGATCCAGACGACATTTACGAGGTAGACTGTGATATTTTTGCACCATGTGCACTCGGTGCAATTATCAATGACGATACAATTGGCAAAATTAAAGCAAAAGTTATTGCAGGAGCAGCAAACAACCAGCTTCGCGAAACGACACACGGTGATCAGATTCATGAGATGGGTATTGTTTATGCGCCTGACTATGTTATCAATGCTGGTGGTGTTATTAACGTTGCAGATGAACTTTATGGATATAATCGCGATCGTGCAATGAAGCGCGTTGATGGCATTTATGACACCATTGCAAAAGTTATCGAAATTTCTAAACGCGATGGCATTCCTACTTATGCAGCGGCAGACCGTCTAGCTGAAGAAAGAATTGAGCAAATGAAGCAGTCAAGAAGTCAATTCTTAGTGAACTCTCAGCATATTCTAGGTCATCGTAGATAAACGGAGGGTTTGGAGTGACAGATAAAGTATATAGACTTCTGGTAATCAACCCGGGATCAACCTCAACGAAAATAGGCGTATTTGATAATGAGCGTGCTGTATTTGAGAAATCATTACGGCACGATACAGATGAAATCAATCAATTTAAAACAATCATCGATCAATATGAATTTAGGAAAAACACCATTCTTGAAGCGTTAGATGAAGAAGATATTAATATTTCGAGATTATCTGCAGTTGTAGGACGCGGTGGTTTGTTGCGTCCTATCGAAGGTGGAACGTACTCAGTTAATGAACGCATGCTTGAAGATCTTCGTAATGGTTATTCGGGTGAACATGCTTCGAATTTAGGTGGGATTATTGCTTTTGAAATTGCTGAACAGCTCAATATCCCATCTTTTATTGTTGACCCAGTAGTTGTCGATGAACTTCAAGATGTAGCTCGCCTTTCTGGAGTGCCAGAAATCGAACGTAAAAGTATTTTTCATGCATTAAACCAAAAAGCAGTCGCCAGACGAGTTGCTTCTCAATTAAATAGCAAATACGAAGATCTCAACCTTATCGTGACTCACATGGGGGGCGGGATTACTGTTGGTGCCCATCGAAAAGGGAAAGTTGTGGATGTAAATAATGGCTTACACGGTGAAGGTCCATTTTCACCAGAACGTGCGGGAACAGTTCCTGTTGGTGATCTTGTCGCCATGTGTTTTTCAGGAGAGTATTACGCTGACGAAATCATGAAAAAGCTTGTTGGACAAGCAGGTTACGTTGGGTACCTCGGCACTAACGATGCCGTAAAAGTTGAGCAGCGAATTCACGCTGGAGATGAGAAAGCAAAACTTATTTTCGATGCCATGGCGTATCAGGTAGCCAAAGAGATTGGAGCGGCTAGTGCTGTTCTTGCTGGAGAAGTGGATGCGATCGTTTTAACTGGTGGTCTAGCTTATGGAAAACAATTTGTCTCTCAAATAACAGAGCAAATCAAGTGGATTGCTGATGTTCTCGTTCATCCTGGTGAGAATGAGCTACAGGCACTCGCAGAAGGTGGATTACGCGTGTTAAGAGAAGAGGAAATAGCGAAAATTTATCCTGTTTCTTCTGTAGAATCAATGGTTTAAAGGTTCTAACGCATTTTCAAATTCATGTGCAGTGACTCTTTAAATAAAAAAGTGGAATAAAACGTTTTATAAAGGAGAATTTGAATGGCTGAAGAATATGATCTCGTTATAATGGGTGGAGGTACTGGGGGCTATGTAGCTGCTATTCGTGCTTCCCAACTAGGTCTAAAAACGGCAATCGTTGAAAAGCGTGAACTTGGTGGTACTTGTTTGCATCGCGGCTGTATTCCAAGTAAAGCGTTACTTCGAAGTGCTGAAGTATATGCCACTGCTAAGCATGGTGAGAAATTTGGCGTGATGGCAAAGGAAATTGCGTTAGATTTTAAAAAGGTTCAAGAACGTAAACAGGGAATTGTTGATCAGCTTCATAATGGCGTGAAGCACCTTATGAAACAAGGGAAAATAGATGTATTTGAAGGATTCGGTCGCATTCTTGGGCCATCCATATTCTCTCCGATGCCTGGTACGGTTTCAGTTGAAATGAATAACGGGGAAGAAAATGAAATGTTGATTCCTAAAAACGTTATTATTGCAACGGGCTCGAAGCCACGGACGCTTCCTGGTCTTGAGGTAGATGGCGAGTATGTTATGACATCTGATGAAGCTCTTCATATGGAAAGCCTCCCATCTTCCATTATCATTGTCGGTGGTGGCGTTATTGGAATTGAGTGGGCCTCCATGCTTGTTGATTTTGGTGTAGAGGTGACTGTCCTCGAATATGCTGATCGTATTGTGCCTACTGAAGACAAAGATATCTCTAAAGAAGCACATAAATTGATGAAGAAAAAGGGGATCAAGCTTTTCACTGGCGCAAAAGTAATGGGCGAGTCGTTAACAAAGGATCAGGGTGTATCCATTCAAGCGGAACATGAAGGAGAAACGAAAACGTTTTCTGCAGATAAGATGCTCGTGTCAGTAGGACGGGAAGCAAACGTGAAAAACATCGGTCTTGAGAACACGACAATTGAAGTAGATAAAGGCGTTATTCAAACCAATGAATATTTCCAAACAAAAGAATCTCATATATACGCGATTGGTGATGTGATTGGTGGTATGCAGCTTGCTCACGTTGCTTCACATGAAGGGATTACTGCAGTAGAACACTTAGCTGATCAAGATCCTGACCCAATCGATTACACTCAGGTTCCAAGCTGTATTTACAGCAGTCCAGAAATGGCAAGTGTAGGGTTAACAGAAGCGCAGGCGAAAGAGCAAGGTCATAACGTTAAGATTGGAAAGTTCCCTTTTAAAGCAATAGGAAAAGCACTTGTTTTCGGAGAATCTGATGGATTTGTGAAAATTGTAGCTGATGCGGACAATGAGGATCTTTTAGGAGTACATATGATCGGCCCTCATGTAACCGATATGATTTCTGAAGCGGGTCTAGCGAAAGTTCTTGATGCGGCCTCTTGGGAAGTGGCGCATACCATTCATCCTCACCCTACACTGTCTGAAGCAATTGGTGAAGCTGCACTTGCAGTGGATGGGAAAGCAATTCATTCTTAATAAAAGGTTTATTTAAGGAGGTAAAACATTATGGCTGAAAATCGTCATGAAGCATTAGGACTTTCAGATGAAAGAGTGCTTGAAATGTTTGAAACAATGTTAATGGCTCGTAAAATCGATGAGCGCATGTGGTTACTTAATCGCGCTGGTAAAATCCCGTTCGTTATTTCCTGTCAGGGACAAGAAGCGGCTCAGGTTGGATCTGCATTTGCGATGGATCCAGAGAAAGATTTTGTTGCACCGTATTACCGTGATATGGGCGTAGTCCTTTCTTTTGGCATGACAGCAAAAGATCTGATGCTCTCAGGTTTCGCTAAAGCAGAAGATCCAAACTCAGCAGGTCGTCAAATGCCGGGTCACTTTGGTCAGAAGAAGAACAACATCATCACTGGCTCTTCACCTGTAACAACTCAGGTGCCTCATGCAGTTGGTTTTGCTCTAGCGGGTCGCATGGAAGGAAAAGACCTTGTAACGTTCTGTTCGTTTGGAGAAGGTTCATCCAATCAGGGAGATTTTCATGAGGCGGCTAACTTTGCTGGCGTTCATAAGTTACCAGTGCTATTCGTTTGTGAAAACAACAAATACGCGATTTCAGTACCAGTATCAAAGCAGTTAGCTTGTGAGAAAGTGTCTGATCGTGCCATTGGTTATGGAATGCCTGGCGTAACGGTTGATGGAAATGATCCACTTGCTGTTTATGAAGCTGCGAAAGAAGCGGTAGAAAGAGGGCGCCGAGGTGATGGTCCAACATTGATTGAGACCGTATCTTATCGTTTAACACCTCACTCAAGTGATGACGACGATCGCGCTTATCGTACGCGTGAAGAAGTAGAAGAAGCGAAGAAAAAGGATGCTGTTATTACGTTTGCAGCTTATTTAAAAGAAGTAGGCGTCCTGACCGATGAAATTGAAAAAGAAATTCATGAGCGTGTTCAAAAAGAGGTAGATGAAGCAACAGAGTACGCAGAAAATGCAGATTATGCACCGGCTGAAGATGCAATGAAGTATGTATACGAAGAGTAAGGAGGAACCATTATGCCAGTTATTTCATATATTCAAGCGATAACCCAGGCTTTAAGAGAAGAAATGCAGCGCGACGAGAAAGTTTTTGTTCTAGGCGAGGATGTTGGTGTACGTGGAGGTGTTTTCCGTGCAACGGACGGTCTTTATGACGAGTTTGGTGAACACCGTGTGATTGATACACCACTTGCAGAATCAGCAATTGCCGGTGTCGGAATTGGTGCTGCCATGTACGGAATGAGACCTGTTGCAGAAATGCAGTTTGCAGATTTTATTATGCCTGCTGTTAACCAAATTGTATCTGAAGCAGCGAAAATTCGTTATCGATCAAATAATGATTGGAATTGTCCTATTACAATACGTGCCCCTTATGGTGGTGGCGTTCACGGTGCACTTTATCACTCACAATCTGTCGAAGCGCTTTTTGCTAACGTCCCTGGACTTAAAATTGTTATGCCTTCTACCCCTTATGATGCAAAAGGGCTGTTAAAAGCTGCGATTCGTGATAACGATCCGGTTCTTTTCTTTGAGCATAAGCGTGCTTATCGGTTGATCAAAGGCCAGGTCCCTGAAGAAGAGTATACGCTTCCAATTGGAAAAGCTGATGTAAAACGTGAAGGTGACGATATTACAGTGATTACATACGGTCTAAGCGTGCACTTTGCTCTTCAAGCAGCAGAGAAGCTTGAAAAAGACGGTATTTCTGCACATGTTCTTGATCTTCGTACAGTTTACCCATTGGACCGTGAGTCAATTGTGGAAGCTGCGAAAAAGACAGGTAAAGTTCTCCTTGTTACGGAAGACAACAAAGAAGGAAGTATTATTGGCGAAGTTTCTGCCATTATTGCAGAAGAATGTCTTTTTGATCTTGATGCGCCGATTAAGCGCTTAGCAGGACCAGATGTACCAGCTATGCCGTACTCACCACCAATGGAGAAGTACTTTATGCTGAATCCTGACAAAGTAGAAAAAGCAATGCGCGAACTAGCAGAATACTAAGAGATAGTAAGAAGTGGAGGGTTTATTGTGGCAGTTGAAAAAATACTGATGCCTCAACTTGGAGAAAGTGTCACAGAAGGAACGATTGAAAAATGGCTCGTTGAAGTCGGTGATACTGTAAACAAATATGATCCAATTGCAGAGGTAAATACAGATAAAGTGAATGCGGAAGTACCTTCATCTTATTCAGGAGTTATTAAAGAACTAGTCGCTGGAGAAGGCGATACAATTGAAGTCGGTGAGCTTGTATGTTATATCGATGTTGAAGGTGGAGCTGCAAAAGAAAAAAAGCAGGAAGAATCAACAGGTCAACAGGCGATTGAAAACATATCAGAAGAAAAGAAAGAGCAGGATGAGAATCAACCGATGAAACGTCGATACTCCCCGGCAGTTCTTCGTATGTCACAAGAAAATAATATTGATCTTGAACAAATTAGTGGTTCTGGTAAAGGTGGACGGATTACTCGTAAAGATATCCAAAAGGTGATTGATTCAGGAGAAATTCCAGCACCGAAGCAAGAACAAGAAGTTTCTGAGAAAAAAGAAGAGAAGAAAGAGGCACCTAAGTCTCCTACCAAATCAGTACCGGAATCAAAAAGTGCGGAAGTTCCAGTAGGAGAAGGCGATATTGAGATTCCTGTTACAGGTGTTCGTCGCGCCATTGCAAACAATATGCTTCGCAGCAAGCATGAAGCTCCACATGCATGGACAATGGTGGAAGTGGATGTAACAAATCTTGTAGAATATCGCAATGGGATAAAAGATGATTTCAAAAAGAAAGAAGGGTATGGTTTAACGTTCTTTGCCTTCTTTGTTAAAGCTGTCGTCGAAGCACTTAAAGAATTCCCTCAAATGAATTCGATGTGGGCTGGAGATAAGATCGTTCAGAAAAAAGATATTAATATTTCGATTGCGGTAGGAACAGATGAATCTCTTTTCGTTCCGGTTATTAAGAACGCAGATGAGAAATCAATTAAAGGGATTGCTCGTGAAGTGAAAGAGCTTGCCCAAAAAGCAAAAACAGGTAAGCTAAAAGGTGAAGAAATGCAGGGTGGAACGTTTACAGTAAATAATACTGGCTCATTTGGCTCTGTTCAATCTATGGGCATTATTAATTATCCTCAAGCTGCAATTCTTCAAGTAGAAAGCATTGTGAAACGACCAGTTGTTATGAATAATGGTATGATTGCTGTCCGTGATATGGTAAATCTTTGCCTCTCTCTTGATCACAGAGTACTTGATGGAATGATTTGCGGTAAGTTTCTTGCTCGAGTGAAAGAAAACCTAGAAACAATCTCAAAAGAAAACACATCTGTTTACTAAAATGTACAGCCATCTCATCTGGGGATGGCTGTTTTTTTTGATAGAATGAAAGCGTTTCTTGGAAAAGTGAAGTGATTCGCGATACAATAAGAAAGAAGGTGATTTGAATTAAGGGAGGAATCTAGCATGTCAATGGACTTTAATCTATTTATGAATGATGTTGTCGCGACAGCTCGTGAGGAGATCAAAGCAGCAGGATATAAAGAATTAACAACACCTGAAGAGGTAGAAGAGGTTGTGACAAGTAAAGGAACGACGCTTGTGATGGTCAACTCAGTATGTGGTTGTGCAGGAGGCGTTGCACGTCCTGCTGCAAGAATGGCGATCAATAACGAGAAAACACCAGATAATCTTGTAACGGTTTTTGCCGGTCAGGATAAAGAAGCAACAGCAAAAGCGCGATCTTATTTTACAGGGTTTGCGCCATCTTCTCCTTCGTTTGCTATTCTAAAAGACGGAGAAATCATTAACATGGTAGAACGTCATGAAATCGAAGGAAGCGATCCTGAAGAAGTTTCCGGAATGTTACAATATTTATTTAATAAATATTGTTAATCGCTTTTCAGTGAGCACCAGGCAAATTGCCTGGTGCTTTTTTTATGCATCATTTATTCGTTTCCTATAAAATCGAAAACGAGCTGAAGGAGTATATCTTTGTTTGAATAACAGAATATACAGAATAAAGGAACTTTAATTTATATAAAAATATATGAATAAATATGTGGAATGTAAAAAAGAAATCTGATATAGTAATAAATATTCAAGTTAACGAATTATTATACATTTAACAGGGGGAATTAAAATGAAGAAAAATTGGTTAATCGTGATAGTAGGATTATTTATGTTAATGGGACTTGTTGCATGCGGGTCTTCAAATGAAGATGCAAATCAAGATGATAAAGGGAATTCAGAAAAAACCCTCGTAATGGGCACTTCTGCTGACTATCCGCCGTTTGAATATATTGATTCTGCGCAAGGAGAAGAGATTATTGGATTTGATGTAGATATCGCAAATTACATCGCTGATGAGTTAGGCTATAACGTTGAGATCAAGGATATGGATTTTAGCGGACTAATTACTGCATTAAGTAGTGAGCGCGTCGATTTTGTTCTTGCAGGAATGACTCCTACAGATGAGCGTAAGGAGAACGTTGACTTCTCAGATATTTATTATTCAGCTAACCATATGATCGTTTCTTCAACAGATAATGAAATGGTAAAACCTGAAGATCTCGATGGAGCAAAAGTAGGGGTTCAACTCGGTTCAATTCAAGAAGACAAAGCCAAAGAATTAAATGAAAGTGGAATCGATATGGAAATCATCACGTTAAATCGTATTCCAGAACTGATTCAAGAACTTAAATCAGGACGTTATGATGCAATCATTATTGAAGACACTGTAGCAAAAGGCTACTTAGAGAGTAATGACGATCTAACTGGTGAGAATCTTCCTAATACAGAAGAGGCGGGGTCAGCTGTCGCTTTCCCGAAAGATAGTGAGCTAACGAAAGAATTTAACGAAGTAATTAAGGAAATGAAGGAAAATGGCAAGATGGACGAGCTTATTGAGAAATGGTTTGGACAGGACACCGTAGAATAACATCATAGAAGAAAGGATGAACAGGCATGAATTTGGATTTCGGTCAATTCGTGCCTAATATTCCCTACATCCTGCAAGGAATATTGGTCACGTTAAAGTTTGTTAGTGTTTCAGCTATAGTAGGATTTGCATTGGGTACGATACTTGCATTATTTAAGATCGGGCGAGTAAAGATGCTTAGTTGGCTAGCTGATGCTTATACATCTGTTTTCAGAGGTACCCCTCTTATCTTACAGCTATTATTATTTTATCATGCAACACCTCAGTTAACAGGTTATGATATTTCAGCCTTTGAAGCTGGTGTTCTCTCATTTGGTCTCAATTCTGCCGCCTATATATCTGAGATAATACGAGCAGGAATTCGTGCCGTAGACACTGGACAAAATGAAGCTGCTGCCGCCCTGGGTATTCCTTATCGTCCAATGATGAAGGATATTATCCTGCCCCAGGCTATGAAAAACATTTTACCTGCCCTTATGAATGAGTTTATTACATTAACAAAAGAATCTGCGATTGTTTCTGTTATTGGTGTTTTTGATATTATGAGACGAAGTCAGATCGTGGCTGCTGAGAAATTCAAATACTTTGAACCCTTACTAATTGCAGGGATTATTTACTATTTGCTTGTTATGATTTTAACGCTGGTAGGAAAAATAGTAGAAAGGAGAATGAGTCGCAGTGATTAAAGTAGAAAATCTTCACAAAAATTTCGGTAACATTGAAGTATTAAGCGGTATTAATACATCGATTAAGAAAGGTGAAGTGGTTGCGATTATAGGACCATCTGGATCTGGTAAGTCGACTCTTCTTCGGTGTTTAAATCAACTAGAACAAGTAAGTTCTGGTGCAATATGGGTGGATGATAAGAAACTAACGGACTCATCTACAAATATCATGGAATTACGCCAGTCAATAGGGATGGTCTTTCAACATTTTCACCTTTTTCCACATAAAACCGTTCTAGAAAACCTTATCTACGCACCAATGAAAGTGAAGGGAATAAAGCGAGATGTTGCTGAGGAAAAAGCTCACGAGCTCCTTTTACAAGTAGGTCTTTCGATGAAGGCGAATGAGTATCCAAAGCGCTTGTCTGGTGGACAAAAACAGCGTGTTGCGATTGCTAGGGCACTAGCAATGGAGCCTGAATATATGTTGTTTGATGAACCTACTTCTGCACTTGACCCAGAGATGGTTAAAGAAGTACTAGATGTCATGAAAGATCTTGGCAAGTCGGGAATGACGATGGTCATCGTTACCCATGAAATGGCGTTTGCAAGAGAAGCAGCTGATCGAATTTTGTTTTTAGATGGAGGAAAGTTAGTCGAGGAAAGTGAACCTTCCGCATTCTTTAATAACCCTAAAACAGATAGAGCAAAAGTATTTTTAGATAAGGTGTTGTAAAGTGGACATTCGTGTTCACTTTTTTTAGTGTTTATTTTAGTACAACAGTATTCCTAAACATCATTTTGTAAAAAAAAAATCATGAAAGCGCTATATAAACGAAATTAACTGTTCAATCAAGAGAAAATGGTTTAGACTCTGATAATTGAAGGATATTAAAGAAGTAACTCTGATTGTGGAAGGAAGTATCTTTATTGAAAGTGAAAATTGGTTATCGAACGTTAAAAACAGCAATAGGAACAGGGGTTGCCATCACAATTGCGCAACTTTTCTCACTTGATAACTATGTTTCTGCCGGCATTTTAACAATTCTTTGTATTAAACCGACAACTAAACGATCATTTCGAAGTTCTTGGGAACGGTTTCTGGCATGTTTACTTGGTATTGTATTTAGCGCGGTATTTTTTGAAGGAATTGGTTATACACCGTTTAGCATTTCGCTATTGCTACTCTTCTTTATACCAGTGGTTGTTGCGATAAAAGCAACGGAAGGCGTTATTACAAGTTCCGTTATCATTCTTCATATTTATAATTTTAATCATGTAAGTTGGGGAATTGTATGGAACGAGGTAGCGATTATTGTCATAGGAATTGGTGTTGCACTTCTCTTTAATTTGTATATGCCAAATCTTGAAAAAGATTTGATGAAAATCAGAAAACAAATCGAAGAAAAATTTTCAATAATTTTAATGGAGTATGCTGTTTATCTTCGTGAAGGTGAAAGTAACTGGGATGGGAAAGAGATCATTGAAGTTGGGGATTTACTTCAGTATGCTAAGAATCTTGCGCTCAAAGATATTGAAAACCACATGTTACGCGATGATGATAAGTATTATGTTTATTTTAAAATGCGCGAAAAGCAATTTGCCATCTTAGAGCGCGTGTTGCCTATTATTTCTTCACTTGATCAAACCTATCTGCACGGTCGCACAATGGCTGATTTCATGGAAAAGCTCAGTTGCTCTGTAAAACCACAAAATACAGCAAATGTGTTTCTTGAAGAACTAGAAACGATGCGCGAGGAATTTCGGAATTCTCCACTGCCTGCAGATCGTGAAGAGTTTGAAACGCGTTCAGCCCTTCTATACTTTCTAAATGAAGTCGAACAATACTTGTTACTAAAGCGTTACTTTAAACCAGGAGCTTTTTCAAAAGCTGAATGAATCCTATAAATGGATGCATGATAGAGAGTAAAAGGAGTGATACATTTTGTTCTCTATCATGTTATCACTGTATTTATCGGTATCCATTCTCTTTCCATTCGGTACTCACCCAAATCCGGGTGATCCATTTCTTATTGTAAATAAGAAGGTGAATGAATTAGCCTATATTGATGGGAATGAAGTTCAGCGTGTTTTATCGGTAGCGACTGGTAAAAGTGTAGATCAGACTCCTGAAGGGCTATTTACAATAATTGTGAAAGCGGAAAATCCTTATTACAGGAAGAAAAATATTGAGGGTGGAGTTAAAGAGAATCCGCTTGGTACAAGGTGGATTGGTTTTGATGCAAAAGGAACAAATGGCCGAATTTACGGTGTCCATGGAACAAATCGTCCAGATTCTATTGGGAAATATACAACTGCTGGATGTATCCGACTTTTAAATGAGGAAGTTGAACTGCTTTTTAATGACATACCAATTGGAACTAAAATTCTAATTACCTCAAGCGATCATTCTTTTTATGAACTGGCAAGGCAAGCTGAAGCAATAGCAGAAAATATCGATCTAAAGTGAGTATAGAAAAGAAGAAGCTGTCAATGATAGCTTCTTCTTTTCTATACTTTGTTACCTATATTTGTGAAATAGCTAGTTGAAAACGTATTGTCATTAAAACAACATCGCTGTTGCTCCAGCAAATAAACTAAGAAGCATCGAAATAATCATAATATAAACGACGATCTTTGTAGCTTTACGAGGCATGAGAGTCCCTCCCAAAATAAGCATTCTATCGTTATTTTACAATGATTTGTTGGGTTGGACAAGACTATCCTCGATTAAACTAGAAAGTGCTTCGACAAATTTTACGAATTTTAAAGGAAAACGCTTACTTTATCCAGAATTAGATATAAGTTAGACATCTAAATTTCAAATCTATTCAATTAGAGGAAGACAACCAGGGAGGAATGGGGATGGCGACAGAAAAGAAAGATTTTCAAAGTCAATTCGAGGAATGGAAATCACTTACTGAAAAATTAATCGAGAAATTTCCGGAGAAAAAAGAAGCGTTTAAGACGAGCTCTGGAATTGACATAGACCGTCTTGGACATCCGACTCACTTAGATCTACATTACATGGAGAAACTGGGTTTACCAGGGCAATATCCATACACACGCGGGATCCAACCAACCATGTACCGTGGTAGAACATGGACAATGAGACAATATGCGGGGTTTGGTTCAGCTGAGGAAACCAATCGTCGCTTTCGCTATTTACTTGATCAAGGTCAAACTGGCTTATCCGTTGCCTTCGACCTTCCAACACAAATTGGATATGATTCGGACGATATGATGGCAAAAGGAGAAGTTGGAAAGGTAGGCGTAGCGATTGATTCACTCGATGATATGGAAGCGCTTTTACGAGATATCCCTCTTGATAAAGTGAGTACGTCCATGACGATTAATGCGCCGGCATCGGTATTACTTGCGATGTATATCGTCGTGGCAGAAAAACAGGGAGTATCACAAGAACAAATTTCCGGAACGATCCAAAATGACATCTTAAAGGAATATATAGCAAGGGGAACTTATATTTTTCCTCCAAAACCATCTATGCGATTGATTACAGACATTTTTGCCTATTGCGCAGAGTATGTACCGCGATGGAATACGATTAGTATATCTGGCTACCACATTCGAGAAGCGGGTTCGACGGCTGCTCAGGAACTAGCGTTTACCATTGCGAATGGCATTGCTTATGTCGATGCAGCAATTGAAACGGGGTTAAAAGTCGACGATTTTGCGCCAAGGCTTGCTTTCTTTTTTAATGGGCACAATCAGTTTCTTGAAGAAGTTGCGAAATTTAGGGCAGCGCGAAGAATCTGGGCTAAAATTATGAAAGAACGCTACGGTGCAAAAAAGCCGAAAAGTCTGCAGCTCCGTTTTCACACTCAAGTAGCTGGGTCAACGTTAACAGCACAACAGCCGGACAACAATATTGTCCGGGTTACCATTCAGGCACTTGCGGCTGTTCTTGGAGGAACACAGAGTCTGCATACGAATGCGAAAGATGAAGCGTTAGCGTTACCAACGGAAGACTCTGCAAGGATTGCTCTTAGAACCCAGCAAATTATTGCAAACGAAAGCGGAGTAACAGATACGGTTGATCCCCTTGGCGGCTCTTATTTTATAGAGAATTTGACCGATCAGCTTGAAACGTATGTTTTTGATTATATTCGTAAGATCGATGATATGGGCGGAGCAGTATCCGCTGTTGAACAGGGCTACATGCAGCGCGAAATTCACCAGGCTGCGTATGAAACGCAAAAGAAAATCGAGAGTGGTGAAGAAGTCGTCGTGGGCATGAATCAATACAAGTTAGAAGACGAACCTAAACCAGAATTACATCGTATTGATCCAGAGCTTCAACGGAAACAAATTGAAAAGCTTGAAACTTTAAGGACTACAAGAGATCAACATCGAGTGAGCGCTCGGTTGGAGGAATTAAGGTCGGGAGCTAAAGGCACAAGTAACTTAATGCCGCTTATTATTAATTGTGTTCGAGATTATTGTACAGTCGGTGAAATATGCGGCATACTCCGTGAAGAATTTGGCGAATACACTGGAATCTAAACAAACGGGGAGTGGAAAGAGATGAAGAAGATACGCGTTTTAATTGCTAAGCCAGGTCTTGATGGTCATGATAGAGGCGCTCTTGTAATTGCTCAGGCGCTTCGTGATTATGGAATGGAAGTAATCTATACAGGTTTAAGGCAAACGCCACAACAAATCGTCACAGCTGCAATACAAGAAGATGTGGATGCGATTGGCTTATCATGCTTATCAGGTGCACATAATGAACTATTCCCTGAAATTGTTTCACTGCTAGAACAGCGCGATGCGGGAGATATTATCGTTGTGGGAGGCGGAGTTATTCCTTGGGAAGACATCCCGTTTTTAGAATCAAAAGGAATTCAAAAGGTATTTACGCCAGGTACGCCAACTAAAGATACTGCTGTTTTTATCGAAAAAGCAGTGTATGAGCGAGACGGAATCGATCAATCCATTAAAGAACCTCCTAAAAAAATTGACCACATCGGAATTGCTGTATCTTCTCTAGAAGAGGCACTCCCTTTTTATGTGAACCAACTTCATTTGAAACTAGAGGCAATCGAAGAAGTTGTTTCAGAAGGGGTGAAAGTGGCTTTTATGAAAATCGGTGAGTCTAGAATAGAGCTTCTAGAGCCTATTGGAGAATCAAGTCCAATTGCTTCATTTATTAATAAAAGAGGCGAAGGAATTCATCACATCGCACTTGCAGACGATCGAATAGAAGACAGGCTACGTGAACTTTCTGAAAACGGAGTGAAACTTATTCATGAAACGCCTGTTAAAGGTGCTGGTGGAGCGAATATTGCATTTCTGCATCCTAAATCAGCAGGAGGGGTCCTGTACGAACTTTGTGATAAACCTTCGAAGGAGGCAGAATAATGGATATGTATGATAAAATCAACGAATTGTACGATCGACGGAGAGAAGTAGAGCTTGGAGGTGGGGATGAACGAATTAACAAACAGCATGAGAAAGGAAAGTTAACGGCTCGAGAACGAATTGATTTACTCGTTGACCAGGGTACTTTTGTTGAACTTAATTCGTTCATTGAACATCGATCTCAAGATTTTGGAATGGGAGATGTAAAAGCGCCGGGTGAAGGTGTGGTCACCGGTTATGGAAAGGTGAATGGTCGTCCTATTTATCTATTTGCGCAAGATTTTACCGTTTTTGGCGGAGCGCTAGGTGAAATGCATGCCAAAAAAGTAGCACACGTTATGGATCTTGCAGCGCGTAATGGTGCGCCAATTATCGGTTTGAACGACTCTGGAGGTGCGAGGATTCAAGAAGGTGTGGTATCATTGGATGGGTATGGACACATCTTTTATCGAAACTCCATCTATTCTGGTGTGATTCCACAAATTTCGGTGATTATGGGGCCATGCGCAGGTGGTGCTGTTTATTCTCCTGCGATTACAGATTTTGTTTTTATGGTAGAAGATACGAGTCAGATGTTTATAACTGGACCAAAAGTCATTGAAACAGTGACACGTGAAAAGATTACAGCAGAAGACCTTGGTGGTGCGAAAGTCCATCGTTCTAAAAGTGGTAATGCCCATTTTACAGGTAAAACAGAAGAAGAGGTTCTCGCAAGCGTTCGTGATTTGATTAGTTATTTACCATCAAATAATGAAGAAAAGAGTCCCATCATTAAAAGTGAAGAACGTGACGATTTCTGTGCAGATCTTGCTGACATCGTTCCATTTGACGCGACGAGGCCCTACGACGTTAGAGCGGTGATTGATTCTGTTGTGGATAAAGACTCTTTTCTTGAGGTGCAAAAATATTTTGCGAAAAACATTGTGATAGGTTTTGCAAGAATAAAAGGTGAGACAGTAGGAATGGTTTGCAATCAGCCGAAAGTAATGGCTGGTGGACTCGATATTGATTCATCTGACAAGCTTTCACGCTTTATTAGGTTCTGTGACTCTTTTAATATTCCATTGATTACGTTTGAAGATGTAACGGGATTTTTCCCGGGCATCAAACAGGAGCATGGAGGTATTATCCGTCATGGAGCTAAAATTCTTTATTCCTATTCAGAAGCAACCGTACCAAAAATAACGGTTATCCTAAGGAAAGCATATGGTGGCGCTTATGTCGCTTTAAATTCCAAATCCATTGGAGCCGATCTCGTTTATGCATGGCCAAATGCTGAAATTGCCGTAATGGGTCCGGAAGGTGCAGCAAATGTGATTTTTGCGAGAGAAATTAATGAGAGTGAAGATCCAGAAGCAACGCGAGCTGCAAAGATTGAAGAATATCGTGAGAAGTTCGCGAACCCATACATAGCTGCTTCACGTGGGATGGTTGATGACGTTATCGATCCAAGAGAGACGAGAAAGAAACTGATTGAAGCGCTCGAATTGATGCGGAATAAGCACGAAGAACGCCCTAAGAAGAAACACGGCAATATCCCGCTTTAAACCGATTTCTAGGAGGCAGAAACAACATGATTAATGAACAAAGACTAGTAGACGAATTTTTAGAGCTGGTTCAAATCGATTCTGAAACGAAACACGAGAAGAAAATTGCTGCCATTTTAAAGGAGAAATTCACTTCGCTTGGTGTCGAAGTAGAAGAAGATGACGCTGCAGAAAAGACAGATCATGAGGCAGGTAACCTAATTTGCACGCTTAAAGGGACCGTTGAAAAAGCAGATCCAATTTACTTTACTTCTCATATGGATACAGTAGTACCAGGTAAAGGCGTTAAGCCATCCATCAAAGATGGGTATGTAGTAACCGATGGAACAACGATCCTTGGAGCCGATGATAAAACAGGCTTAGCGGCTATGTTTGAAGCCATTCGCGTATTAAAAGAACAAAATATTGAGCATGGAACAATTCAGTTTATTATTACGGTTGGAGAAGAATCAGGGCTTCAAGGTGCAAAAGTTCTTGACCCAGAGAAGCTAATCGCCAAATTTGGTTATGCGCTTGATAGTGATGGTGAAGTCGGAAAAATCATTACCGCTGCTCCTACGCAAGCGAAAATAAAAGCAACCATTTATGGGAAAACAGCTCATGCTGGTGTTGCACCAGAAAAAGGCGTTTCAGCCATCACAATGGCAGCAAAATCAATCGCGAAAATGCCGCTTGGTCGACTTGACGATGAAACAACAGCGAATATCGGTCGTTTTGAAGGTGGTTCCCAAACAAACATTGTTTGTGATCACGTAGAAGTACTAGCTGAAGCGCGGTCTCTAGTTCCAGAGAAGATGGAAGCGCAAGTCGAGAAAATGAAGCAGGCATTTGAAAAGACGGCTTCTGAAATGGGCGGATCTGTAGAACTTGATATTAAAGTTATGTACCCTGGCTTTAAGTTTAATGAAGGCGACTATGTTGTTGAAGTAGCCAAAAAAGCGATGGAAAAGATTGGACGTCGCCCAGAACTATTAACAAGTGGTGGTGGAAGTGATGCCAATGTGATTGCTGGGCATGGTATCCCTACAGTCAATCTTGCAGTTGGTTATGAAGAAATTCATACAACGAATGAAAGGATGCCAGTAAAAGAGTTAGTAAAGGTATCTGAAGTAGTTATCTCAATTATTAAAGAAGTTGCTAATGCGTAGAAGCATTGTTTAGAACATTGTCGATTTTCGGCAATGTTCTCTTTTTTGTTACATCCACCTTTGTGGCACTGCTTCTATATTATGTTAAAATAGAACGGTATGATTATAATTATTGAAGTGGAAGCGGTGTTAAAATGGACTCTATTCAAACTCATAAACTTATGAATTATATGCGAGGAACTTATAAAGTACTGGAAAATGAATGGCAAAAAAATGCGAGAGAAATTGGATTAACTCAAGCCGAACAGCATGTGATGTGGATTGTTTATTTGGAAGAAGAAGTTACTATTACAAGAGTTTCAGAAATTGGTCTTTGGGACGTATCAACAGTTATGCAGGTGTTAAAACGTTTGAAAAACAAACTGTTTGTTAAACTTGATAAGAAAGCGAACGACCGGCGCGTATCATACGTGACCTTGACGGAAGAAGGTCATAATAAAGTGGAAGCTAGTACGCAGTATTCCTATGCGGTCATGAATTACTTAGATGAGTATCGCTCAAAATCAGCTGAAAATGCTGAATTTCTAGATGCTATGTACGAATTTCAAATGGAGTTCAATCAGCATTTTCACGGTAGTGAATTTGTGAAATGGGTAGAACGAAAGCAAGTACCCACCACGTGAGACAGGAGACCTCTCCTGTCTTTTTAGCATGAGTGGCGGGAAACGCGAACGGTTTCGATATAGGGCTTAAGGAGATGTGTGGAATGAACCTTAGTACAAAGGGAAGAGGAAGAATTATTTTTCATGTGGATATGAACAGTTTTTACGCGTCTGTCGAAGTCGCTCATAATCCAAAACTTCGAGGAAAACCTCTTGCTATTGCTGGGAATGTAGAGGAAAGGCGAGGTATTGTTGTAACGAGTAGCTATGAAGCGAGAAAGAAAGGCGTCAACACGACAATGCCGGTTTGGGAAGCCAAAAAGCACTGTCCTGAACTTCTCATTATGCCGCCTAATTTTCCACTTTACCGACAAACCTCTCTCCAAATTTTTGAACTATTAGAAACCTACACGCCGCTCGTCCAGCCAGTCTCCATTGATGAAGGGTATTTAGATATAACAGAAGATTGTGGAGATCGAAATCCTATTGAAATAGCGGAGGAAATTCAAAATCGCATTCATGCTGAAATTGGCATCCCTTGTAGTATTGGAATTGCTCCCAATAAATTTTTAGCAAAGATGGCTTCTGATATGAAAAAGCCTTTAGGGATTACAATTCTTCGTAAACGAGAGTTAGATCAATTGCTCTGGCCACTTGATGTTGGGGAAATGCACGGGGTAGGAAAGAAGACAAAAGAAAAATTACTTGAGCTAGAAATTAAAACCATCCACGATCTAGCTCATGCGAATCCTCTCCAACTTGAAATGAAGCTAGGCATTAATGGAAGAAGGTTACATGAACGTGCCAACGGACGAGACAACCGCCCTGTTGATCCAGATGCGATAGATGAATTTAAAAGTGTTGGCAATTCCACTACGTTTCCGGAAGATCTTATTGATCATCACCGCATTCATACCGCACTCACAAATTTATCTGATTCCGTAGCTAAGCGGATGGCCAAAAAGAACGTTCTAAGTTTTAATATTCAGCTAACGATACGTTACAGTGATCGAACCACCGTTACAAGAAGTAGAAAACTTCAAAATCCCATATCTCAGTCTGCAGACATTCTTGAAGCTGCTCAATCTCTTTTTGAAAAGAATTGGTCAGGGCAGCCGATTCGCTTACTTGGCGTAACAGGACAGCAGCTAGTTGATCGAACCGAGGCAACCGTTCAGCTTGATTTATTTTCTTTTGAAGCGGATTCAAAACGACATAATCTCCAGAATACGATTGGGACGATTCGATCTAAATATGGGGAAGGAGCTCTTCTTAAAGGAAATCAACTTGGTAAGGATGGAAGTCATAAGTTAAGAGATGAGAAAAGGCGTGGCACAAGTTTAGATCGTGACTTCCTCTGGAAGTATAAGCAAGATAAGGAGTAATCGATATCTCTCCATCTAAAAAGGGGCTGCTAATATGACTATTGTTGAAAAGATGAAACTTGTCCAACATGAGATGCAAAAAGTTCTCATCGGAAAGGAAAAAACGATTGAGCTGGTGATGATTTCTTTATTAAATAATGGAAATGTGTTACTTGAAGATGTTCCTGGTACTGGAAAAACCCTTCTAGCTAAATCAATGGCTGTTTTACTAGGTGGGCAATTTAAAAGAATTCAGTTCACTCCAGATGTTTTACCCGGTGATGTGACAGGTATTCAATTTTTCAATCCAAAAAAGCAAGATTTTGAATTGCGTCCAGGACCAGTGGTGACGAACGTATTGCTTGCTGATGAAATCAACCGAGCAACGCCTAGAACGCAGTCGAGTTTACTAGAAGTAATGGAAGAAAAGCAGGTAACCATTGAAGGAACAACGCTCAAACTTCCGACGCCTTTTATCGTAATGGCAACGCAAAATCCCCTCGAGTCACAAGGAACTTTTTCATTACCTGAAGCCCAAATGGATCGTTTCTTTATGCAGATGCAAAGCGGATATCCAACACCGAAAGAAGAAAAACGAATGATTCAAATGGTAAGACATCAAAATCCTTTCGATGATTTAAAGTCGATTTTTAAAGATGGAGAAATCGAATTGTTTCAAAAAGAAGTGAAACGAGTGGAACTTTCTGAGGTGATTGAAGATTATCTTTTAAGTATCGTACAAGCAACGAGAAGCGGAGAGTACATAAGTGTTGGCGTAAGTCCGCGAGGAACCATTGCCTTTATGAAAGCAGCACAAGGAAAAGCATTCATCGAAGGAAGAGCATTTGTAACTCCGGAAGATATTCAGTTCGTGGCCCCTTATGTTCTCAGTCATCGTCTAGTTTTAACGATGGAAGGAGCGATGCGTAAAACGAAACAAGCTGTTCTTGAAGAGATTCTTACTCAAGTCGAGGTTCCGGTGGAAGTGAGGGGAGGGGCAACAACATGAGGTGGGAGTCGCGAACCACACTCTCTTTATTCCTTTCTTCTTTTTTGGGACTCAGCTGGGTTTTAGTTATTGTGGCGTTTTATTTCCAATCGGTCGAGCTATTCATGATTACCATTGCATTAATGCTACTTACCTATGGAACCCGTATCTACTTAAAGAAAGCAGCTACATCTGTTCAGGTAGAAAATAAGCGACATACGATTAGGCTTTTCAAAGGTGAACATGAAACGCTCTCCTTTTCGATACAAAATCAAGGAAAGTTGCCGATTTGGAACGGCGAGTTGCGCTTTGCTGTTGAGCCTGTGATTCATCTCTCTCAACTTGAAATTGTTCAAAACACGAAAAACCTTCACTATTATTATGTTCCTTTTTTTATGAGACGAAATGAACGTAAGAACATTTCCTTTTCCATTCATGCTTATGAAAGAGGAGCTACGCGGATAAGGAACCTTCAATTTAAAATAAATGATCTCTTTGGTTTAGGGAGCCGTCTATCTAGTCTTCAAGGCTTCTCTCAAACAGAAGTATTGATTTACCCTGAGTTGAGTGAGGTGCAAGGCGTAGAACAACTTTCGACCTATGAAATGGGGAGTCACGCTTATGAACATTCGCTCTATGAAAACCTGTCTGCTCCAGCCGGTGCCCGTCAGTACGCGAACTCTGATCCATTTAATCGTATTCATTGGAAAGCTACGGCAAGAACTTCAGAATTGAAAACGAAAGTGTACGAGCGTTCAATCGAGATGAGGTGGGTATTTGTTCTTGATTTATCTGTTAAAAGAAAGAATAGTCCCGGGCAAGTCTCCAATAACATCGAAGCATATATTAGCCACCTGGCCTTTCTTTGTTCAGTCGCTACGAAACGAGGGGTAGCGTTTGAAATCCATATTAATCTTGATCCTGAAGGACCTGCTTCTTCTATGGTACTTGAAGTGGGCGAGGGGAATGCTCATTTAAGTAAGGCGCTAGAGTTACTGGCTCGAATTGATGACACAAGACCGCTTTTATCTTTTGAACGGATGAGTTCATTGCTCCAAAAGCGATTATCAGAGCGCTCTGTTTTGATTCGATTAGGTGAGCCGATTCAATCAAAGGATGAAGAAACATTTTATCAGCTTTTGAAGAGTATAGGTCATATGTGCTATAACGTGAAAATGTCGGATGGTTATGCGTATCTTAATAAGATAGAAAGGGTTCGGAATTAATGAAAGTACTAAGAGAACTTCCTCATCTTCTCTATTATATTTATGATATGGTTTTCGTGTATTTCCTTTTAGCGTTCTTTTATTTATATGAACAAACATTCCCGCCTATTTTCCCTTTTCTTGTGCTTGTTCTTGGCTGTGGCAGTTGCTATTTTCTTCTTTATTTTAGAAATCGTGACCAAGTCACCTTTTCGCGGATATTTCTGCTTGGCATCCTAACCGCCGTTGTTGGAATCGTGTTAGGTGTACCGCTTTTTTATTCCATTCTACTTTCGATTACAATCGCATGGCGTAGCTACGTCAACATTAGAGAGTTAACTCGTCACGATGATACAATTGTTTTTTTCTTGAGTTTGGTTGCTTCCTTTCTGTTCTTCCTTTTCAGTAATTCTTCAGAGTTAAGACAGGTCGTTTTTCTATTTCCTCTTGTGCAATTTCTTTTGCTCCTCATATGTAGAGCGGCAGTACAGGTAAGAAAAACAGGGGGACCGAGACAGGCTAGATGGGCAATGAGTTCGATCTTTTTTTTGCTAGCCGTTTCAAGCGGTTTGATTAGTATGATTATCTGGATGAAAGACCCTCTTATTAAGGTGATTTCTTATACGATAAGTGGAATTGGTTATGTCATTGGTTTACCGATCTACTGGCTAACCTCAAATCTTCCGACGCGCTCTGAAGAAGATTCTCTTCTCTTAGAAGGGTTATCTTCAATGGAAAACCAACAAATAATCAAGGAACAAAAGATTAATGGACAAAGTATAGACTTGCCAGTGGAGCTTATTTTCTATACTTGTCTTATCATTGCATTAATCGTTCTTTTTCTCATCATTTATAAAAAAAGGCTCGTGCTTTCTCGCCTTCATGTAAGCTCTTTTGCTACTCTAACGAGTGAAATGTTGAATGCAAGGGAAGACAAGAAAGTGAGACAATTAAAACCACCTTCGAATCAAATAAGAAAGCAGCTCTTTCATCTAGAAATAAGGTCGCTTAAGTATGGGGTTGGACGTCAAACAGGAGAGACATTAAATCAATGGTTCCGAAGGATCCCTGGTCATGGTGAACATAAAGAATACATTATAGCTATTTACGAGAAAGTGCGATATGGGACAGAAACCCCTGATCGTGAGGAGGTTCTTGTCTATAAGCAGCATATGAAAAGCCTGCTTCAGGAATTAAAGTGGCATGCCTTACAGAAGCGGAAAGAAAACAAGGAGAAATAAATCAAATACAAGGTGTGAAAGCAGCGGAACGACCATATTACGAGTTCGGTCATACAAGTAGCCCCACATAACTCCAGCTAACACAGCAGCGGTAAGTAGAAGGAAAGCTCCAGCATAAAGGTGTGCGCTCATATAGAAAAGTGCTGCTAGTAAAATAGGGTATTTGATTTGACTCGTTTTAAGCTCTGTTTGGACAAGTCCTCTCCAAAACAGTTCTTCTCCTGGAATTATTATGAGAATAAGGCTAACAAAGTGCCAGGCTTTATTTGGTGCGACAAGGGTATAAAGTTCGTTAATTTGTGTCATGAATTGCGGGAAAAGAACAAGCATCAATGTTTTACCCAAAAAGAAAGCGAAATAAAGGAAAACGCCACTTAAGATTCCGATCACTAGGTGAAATAGAGACGGCTTTTCCCATTTAACTTGACGAATTGATATCCCTCCAAGTAGAAGAAGAGAAACAGTAAAGAGTGGCCAAAAGAAGTCACTAAATAAATAAAAAGATAGAAATAATAGAAGATGTGAGAGAAATAATGCAAGATATAATCGTTTTTTTACAAGCATGATGATCAGCTCCAGTCTCAATTGCATACATACAGTGTAGCCGATCATCGAGATGTTTGCGATAAAGAAGTGATGATAAGGAGGATTGAAATGGAATTCACATTTCTAGGAACAGGCGCTGGTGTTCCTTCAACGAAACGCAATGTTAGTTCGACAGCTCTTCGTCTTGATTCTGGAGAAGTTTGGTTGTTTGATTGTGGGGAGGCCACACAGCATCAAATTCTTTCTTCCACTATTACACTTAGTAGGCTGACCAAAATTTTTATCACTCACCTACACGGTGATCACATTTTTGGGTTGCCTGGCCTTCTTGGAAGTCGTTCTTTTCAAGGGGGAGAGTCAGAACTGAAGATATACGGACCAAAAGGGCTTGCTCATTTTATTGATACGGCCGTAAAAATTAGCGGTACGCACCTACGCTATCCACTCCGAATTGTAGAAATAGAAGACGACTTTCAAGTGCAAGAGCAGGGTTTTACAATAAAGATAGCTTTGTTAGAACATGGAATTGATAGTTTTGCTTATCGAATAGAAGAAGCAGATAAGACAGGTGCATTAAATGTTGAAAAATTAAAATCATTAGGTGTACAACCCGGTCCGATCTATCAAAAATTGAAGAACGGAGACTCCATTACCCTAGATAATGGGAAAGTGGTGCATGCAGGTGAAGTAGTAGGTCCTCCGATAAAAGGAAGACATCTTGTGTATTGTGGGGATTCTCGGTTTAATGAGAAGACCATTGATTTTGCTTTAAATGCCGATCTTCTTATCCATGAAGCTACATTTTCCGCTCATATGGAGTCGTTAGCATATGAGTATTATCATTCCACTACGGAGGAAGCTGCTCGAATTGCAAAAACTGCAAACGTAAAGAAACTCCTGTTAAATCATATTAGTTCACGTTACCAAGAAGCAGATATTGTAGATCTAGTTGGTGAAGCAAGAGCCGTATTTGTAAATACGGATATCGTAGAAGATCAAATGACAGTCCATATACCTATAACAAAACCGAGCTCATTTTGAGCTCGGTTTATTCACTTAATTCCAACCACGTTCATACTGTTTCGGTGCCTCTAAGTCTGCGCCAAGTTCAGCTGCGGCGGTTCTCGCCCAGTAAGGGTCTCTTAATAGTTCTCTCGCAAGCAAGACAAGGTCTGCGCGGTTGTTATGAATGATTTCCTCTGCTTGAAGAGGGTGTGTAATCAACCCAACTGCGCCAGTTGAGATTTTAGCTTCATTACGAATTTTTTCAGCGTGTTTAACTTGATATCCAGGAAAGGCATCGATGCTCGCTGGTACAACTCCGCCTGTACTACAATCAATTAGATCAACGCCTTGTTTTTTCATTTCACTTGAAAAATAAACGAAATCTTCCATTGTATTTCCTTCTTCGTGGTATTCTTCTGCAGAAATACGTACAAAGAGTGGACCGTTCCAAACATCGTTCACTTCTGAGATTATTTCTTTAAGAAAACGATAGCGGTTTTGTGTTGAACCACCATATTCATCTTCACGTTTGTTCGTTAAGGGAGATAGAAACTCATTGATTAAATAACCGTGTGCGCCGTGAAGTTCGATAACATCAAAGCCGGCTTTCTTCGCTCTTCTTGCGCCTTCTTTAAAGGAAACAATCGTTTCTTTTATTTGTTCTAGCGTCATTTCTTGAGGGGTTTTCATCTTATCACTAAAAGGAATTGCTGATGGAGCAATTATCGGGCCATCTAATACGGCTTTTCGACCGGCATGAGCAAGTTGAATACCTACTTTTGCTCCTTGCTCTTGAGAAAGTTGTACAATCTTCTGCAATCCTTCTATGTGGTCATCACTCCAAATCCCAAGGTCCTGTGGAGAGATGCGGCCCTGTTCGGTAACAGCGGCTGCTTCCGTAATAATGAGACCCGTTCGTCCTACTGCCCTAGAAGTATAGTGTGTGTAATGGAAATTGGTTGCTTTCCCGTCCATTGCTTCACATGAATACATGCACATAGGACTCATCACAATACGGTTAGGAAATGTAACGTTTTTTATGGTATAGGGTGTAAATAATGCTGATGACATGCAATCTCTCCTTTATTCCTTCTTTCGTGGCCCTAAGTATAGCATGTGCAAAAAAAGAAGTCGCAAATCGTGCTTTACTTTGTGATCATGCTCCAAACGTTTTTCCACCAGGGCTTTTTTTGTTGTGAAATTTGCTTGTTATGCATGATATTTAACGCAAGATCAGGCACATCCGTCATAAGTCCGTCTACTTCCCACTCAAGAAATTGTCTCAGCCATTTCTCATCATTAATCGTATAAGGCCGCACGTTTATACCATGAGATTGAACGGTTTTGATAAGCGATGAATGGATGGATTTGAAGTGAGGGTGGATCGCTTTTGCTTTTAGTTTTTTTGCGTAGTGCCAGGGTTCATGTAAGTTCCCCTTGTAAAGAGGAGCGGTTTCTACCTTAGACCACAATTTATGTACCTCAAGCAATCGTTCGTGTTCAAAGCTAGAAATCAGCGTATTTTTATCAGAGCGAAATTTTTTAATCATCGGAATGGCTGTTTTGGCGAGTTGATCATCATCTTCTCGATAATATTTTAATTCAATATTCAGCCAGAGTTCGGGATAATCTGAAGCAAAGGTCAATACTTCCTCTAAAGAAGGGATACTTTCTTGCTGAAACTTTGGAGAAAACCAGCTCCCTGCATCCAGCTTTTTAAGATCAGCATAATTCGATTCGGTTACAATCCCTTTCCCAGACGTAGTACGCTTTAAGGTACGGTCGTGAATGACAACTGGAACGCCATCTTTTGAAAGTTGGACATCAATTTCAATTCCTCCAGCTCCAAGCTTTACCGCACGTTCGTAAGCACTTAATGTATTTTCTGGACATTGTCTGCTTGCACCTCTATGAGCAAATATGATTGTCATGATTTTCCCCTTTTCTACTGGTCTTTTCAGGTTTTGTATGTATAAAATATGATAAAGTGAAACTTCCATTCGAACCTTTAGGGGAAGTTGAGCCCTACCCACATGACTTGAAAGGCTACATGTTTTAGGTAGGGGACGGTGAAGAGGTCATCAAATGCCGTCTATTCTCATTAAACCTACCAAAAACAGGTGAATTTTGCAAAAAACAGACAGGGGGCGATGAGGTGGAGAAATGGCAAACAAAAGAAACGCTCATGTATTTGTTATCAAGACTTGTAGAACACCAGAGTGTAACGGGTTCCTATCCTGAAGTAGCGCTTGCAGAATACATTCATCTTCAGCTTCAGGATTTAGACTATTTTAAAGATAATCCTCAAATGCTTGCTCTTCACCCAACAAGTGATGGACGCTCTTTTGTAACAGGTCTGATCAAGAACGGAACAGCGAAAAAAACGGTTATATTAATAAGTCATTTCGATGTGGTCGATGTAGAAGATTATGGCCAGTTGAAAAACCTGGCCTTTAGCCCATATGATCTGACAGAAGAAATATATAAGAATCTCGATAAGATGCCATTAGAAGTTCAGAATGATCTGGAAAATGGGGAGTGGGTATTTGGTCGAGGCGTGATGGATATGAAAGCAGGGATTGCCTTACAGATGAGCATGCTTGAAAAAGCAAGTTTTGGGGGATTTGAGGGGAATATTTTATTTCTTACGGTGCCTGATGAAGAAGCCAATTCGCTTGGCATGATCGAGGCCGTTCCTGTGCTTGTTGAAATGGCAAAACAACATAACCTTACGTATACTGCTTGTTTAAATTCTGAGCCTGTTTTCACAAATTATCCCGGTGATCAAAATCTCTATCTTTATTCAGGATCAATTGGCAAGTTACTTCCTGGTTTTTTCTGTTATGGTCAAGAAACGCACGTCGGGGAACCATTTTCTGGATTGAATGCGAATTACATGGCGGCAGAAGTAACGAAGGAGCTAGAACTAAATGCTGACTTTTGTGAGGTTGTTGATGGAGAAGTAACGCCTCCGCCTACAAATTTAATGCAAAAGGATTTAAAAGAAGGATATTCGGTTCAAATTCCGCATGTTGGTGTCACGCTTTTTAATGTGCTTGGGATGGAAAGTAGCATTCAACAAATTACGGATAAATTGATGAAGGCTGTAAAAACTGCTGCCAGGCGTATTGAACATCACTATTTAGAAAAAGCAACTGCTTTTTCGATGCTTCAAAGCTATGTTCCAGAGCCATTTAAAGTAAATGTCCTAACCTATGAACAATTGCTCCAACGGGCTGTTACTTTGTTTGGAGAAGCGGAAATTAAGCGTCGTCAGGATTATATCTCGGCGAACTTTAAAGATCTTGGGGATCGAGATCTTTCAACAAGAATGGTCTTTGATCTTGCAGCGCTTTGTAAAGAGGATGGGCCAATGATCGTTCTTTTTTATAACCCGCCGTTTTACCCAGCCGTTTCATCTCGTCATGATCCATTTATTCAGGAAACGATCCAACGTGTGATGACTTACAGTGACGAGAAGCATAACGTAAAGTTAAAGCCGCAACATTATTTTCCTGGACTTTCGGATTTAAGTTTTGTTGGATTAGAGCGTACGAAAGAAACGATTCAACCATTAATGAGCAACATGCCTTTATATGGGCAGTCTTATACGCTACCTCTCGAGGCGTTAGAACAGTTAAAGGTTCCAGTTATGAACCTGGGACCGATGGGAAGAGATGCGCATAAATGGACAGAACGACTTGAACTAACGTATTCCTTTGAAACGCTGCATGAAATGCTTCCTTATACAATTAAACAACTGCTTCGGTAAAGCGTTTTTCTTCTAAATAAGAAGGAGAGTTTGCTATCATGAAAGAATCCAATTGAAAAGGAGATTCTTTATGATAAAAACAATTCGTCGAATTGCGCTTGTGTTATTTGCTCTTTTCTTTATTTTTGCAGGGATCGCTCATTTTGTTCAAGGAGAAGGTTTCGCAGCTATGATTCCCGAATGGGTGCCGTTTAGGCTTGGCTTGATTTATGTAACGGGAGTTCTGGAAATTGTATTAGCCGTTTTACTCCTCATTCCTTATACACGTAAACAGGCAAGGTTTTGGACGGCGGTGTATTTAATCGTTATTTTTCCTGCCAACATTTATGCTGCGATTGCTGGAATTCCAGCTCCTGGACAGGAGGAAGCAAATGAGCTGCTGCTATGGATTAGGTTACTCTTTCAACCGTTATTAATTTGGTGGGTGCTTTGGTCAGCAAAACAAAAGAATGATTCAGCAATTTAAATTAGCTGTGACCGCTCCTTAATGTAAGCTGTCTTGTTTTGTCATAGTATTTTGATGAACGGGAAGGATAATAGCAAAACAAGTTCGTGAGGGGGAGACAAAAAAGTGGAACAAGTAACCTTGAAAATTAACGGGATGACTGGTGATCACTGTGTAGCAGTGATTCGTAGCGCCTTACTAGAATTAAGTGGTGTATCGGCTGTTGAAATTCATTTTAAAGAAGGAAATGCAGATGTTACCTTTGATTCAAACAAGGTTTCTCTATCAGCTTTACAAGAAATAGTGGAAAATCAGGGATACGTTGTCTCATAAAAAAACCAGCTGACTAGTCAGCTGGTTTTTGTTAAATGAATAGTATTAGAATGTAAGTGCGGTATCTTTTGCGCGCGCAATAGCATTTTGCTTAATTTCTTTCGCTTTATCTGGCATTGCGTTATGACCTTCTACAAAAAGTCCATCGTAGCTTGGTACGCCATAGAATTGCATCATCGTTGTAAAGTAGCGATGACCCATTTCCATTTCTGCTGCAGGACCTTCTGAATAAATGCCGCCGCGAGCCTGGATGTGGATTGCTTTTTTATCGGTTAAAAGACCAACAGGTCCGTTTTCAGTATATTTAAAGGCTTTACCAGCCACGGACACTGAGTCAAAATAAGCTTTCATAACTGGAGGGAAAGAGAAATTCCAGAGTGGTGTTACGAACACATATTTATCAGCCTCAATAAATTCTTCACTTAATTCATTAAGGCGCTGTACTTTTTCTTTTTCACTTGCAGATAGTTCTTCGAAACCTTTTCCGGACTGTAATTTACCCCAGCCGCTAAAAACGTCAGCATCAATTTGAGGAATATGCTCACGATACAGATCGAGATGAACGACTTCATCGTTCTCATTCGCTTCTTTGTAAGTGTCGATAAAAGCTTTTCCTACTGCCATGCTGTAAGATTGTGTATCGTCATGTGGATGTGCTGTGATGTATAATACTTTTGCCATTTCAACATTCATTCCTTTCTTGATGCGCAATTTATCTTGGATTAAATTATTTTTAATTCAAGGCAAATTATAAAGGAGGTAGAGAGCGGATTCAACTATTTTGCTTATGATGGAGATTGGTTAATTAGCTGGGAAAATAACAAAAGCCTCGCACTTTAGGCAAGGCCAGGTTTGATTTAACTTTTGGGTTGCTGATAAGGGTTACCGCTGAGGTTTTTTCTCACTTCATCTGTTAATTTGAAAGGCAGCTTTTTTTCAGTAGGGGGTGAAGAGGTGCCAGAGCTTCCATCGAAATGAATTGGTTTACCAATCATTTGAACTCCTCCTTGTCTTTCGTTACCTTTAGTTTACTTTGTATTTCAAAGAAATGGAAGAGCTTCTATGATTTCAGGTATGAAATGCTTCGATTAAAAAGAAAGTGTGATATCTTTAGATTATTAACCATCTTAATAACGAGCTAAAAATGATGTAAACTTAAGTAAAACCTGAGATTGTGTTCGCTAAAGGAGCTATTATTTATGCACATTATATCGATTTTATTAGGGATTTTATTTGTACTTAATCTTGTTTTTGCAGCTCTTGTTATTTTCCTCGAACGCAAGGATGCAGGTGCAACATGGGCCTGGCTTATGGTATTGCTTTTTATCCCTTTTCTTGGTTTTGTGATGTATTTAGTGTTTGGGCAAAACTTAAGCAGAAGGCGGTTGTTTGACTGGGATAATATTAAAAAAGTAGGAATTGAGGATTTAATTGAGGAGCAGGTTAGTGAAATTAAAAGCGGCGTTTATCCTTTTAGGCATGAAGAAATTGCGCGACATAAGGACCTGATTTATATGCATCTTGTGAATGATGATGCAGTACTAACACAGGACAATAGCATCCGCATTTTTTCAGACGGTGAGGAAAAGTTCAATGCCCTCATTGAGGATATTGGTCAAGCGAGGGATCATATTCACTTCCAATATTACATTTTCCAAAAAGATGAGCTAGGTAGAAGAATTGTAGAAAAGCTCGCTCAAAAGGCACGTGAAGGGGTAAAGGTTCGCGTTCTTTATGATGAGATGGGATCAAGAAAAACAAGGAAGCGTTTTTTCAGAGAGCTGATAGAAGCTGGTGGAGAAGTAGAAGTCTTTTTCCCTTCACGCATCCCTTATGTGAATACACGGCTGAATTACCGAAATCACCGAAAACTTGTGATTATTGACGGCGTACTTGGCTATGTTGGGGGATTCAATGTTGGTGATGAGTATCTTGGGTTAAATCCGAAATTTGGTTATTGGCGCGATACACACCTTCGAATTGAAGGTAGTGCAACTCTCGCTATGCAGACGAGATTCTTGTTAGATTGGAATCACGCTGCACGGAACAAGGTAGGTTATGAAGCGTGCTATTTCCCTATCATTGAGCCGATTGGAAAAGCCGGTGTGCAAATTGTGAGCAGTGGACCTGATTCTGAATGGGAACAAATTAAAAATGGTTACATAAAGCTAATCACCTCAGCAAAACGAACAATCTTTATCCAAACCCCTTACTTTATACCTGATGCAAGTCTGTTAGATGCCCTGCGTATCGCGGCACTTAGTGGTGTAGATGTTAGATTAATGATTCCCAATAAGCCAGATCATCCATTTGTTTATTGGGCGACCTATTCCTACGTTGGCGAATTACTAAAAGCGGGGGCGAGAATCTACATTTATCAAAATGGTTTTATTCATGCAAAAACCATCACAGTCGATCGTGAAATTTCTTCAGTCGGCACCGCTAACATTGATGTACGGAGTTTCCGACTAAACTTTGAAGTAAACGCATTTATTTATGACGAAGAAATATCAACAGAGTTAACGAACATTTTTATTAAGGATATGGAAAAAAGTGTGGAATTAACGGGAGGGTCCTACTTGGAAAGGTCTCTCTGGATTCGATTTAAAGAGTCGATTTCAAGGCTATTGTCTCCTATTTTATAAATGGTTCAAATCCTTGAAGCGTGCTATAAAAGCACGCTTCTTTTTCATGTGAGCTAGGTTATGTGTTTATGGAACCTTGTTTAACCCTATTTCGTAATACTAACGGGATAAAAGCGTTCTATTAGTAGAAAATGTTTTGAATTTATTTTCTAATAAGGAAAAAAGTCCTAATATTCCTATGTTATGATAGTTGGGAAGATAAGGAAATGCGCGGGGGGATGTCGATGATTAAGGAAAAAATGAAGAAAACACATGTGCCGTTTCGGCTAAATATTTTGTTTCTCTTTGTTTTTCTATTGTTTTCTATTCTTATCCTTAGACTTGGGATGATTCAAATTGTGCAAGGGGAAGATTTCGAACGAATATCAGAACAAACCGAGAATGTAACAGCGAAATCATCGGCCCCTAGAGGAAAGATGTACGATCGGTACGGACGAGTTATTGTCGATAACGAGCCAACGTTTACATTAACCTATATTCGAAATCAAAATACGAAACAAGAGGAAAGACTTGAGGTTGCTCGTAAATTAGCTTCATTTATTGAGATGGATACGGATAAGGTGACAGAGCGCGATTTGAAAGATTTCTGGATTATTACTAGACCTGAAAAAGCCAAAGCCAAATTATCAGAAGAAGAGTGGGAAGAACTTGAGTCTAAAAAGGCTTATAGCCTACAAATTGATCGCATCAATGAAGAAGATCTTAAGGAAATTACAAGTGATAAGGATGAATTGAAAATTGCGGCAATCAAACGACAGATGGATTCGGGATATGCACTCTCTTCTCAATCAATTAAGAAGGGATTAACACGTGAAGAGATTGCGCAAGTTAGTGAAAACCTTAAAGATTTACCAGGAGTCGACATATCGCCAGATGCGGAACGGATTTATCCTTATAATGAAACGATGGAAACAATGTTTGGGAACTTAGGTCAAATTCCAAAAGAATCGTTGGATGCTTATACAATGAAAGGGTACGATAATAACGATCTTGTTGGCATCAGCTATCTTGAGAAGCAGTATGAGGATTTATTAAGAGGGCAGAAGTCGATGAAAAAATATGTAACTGACAAATCAGGAAAGCCAATAGGGGAGCCTGAAGTGATTCCAGGAAAAAGAGGGAATGATCTCGTACTAACTGTGGATATTGATCTGCAACAGAAGTTAGAAACAATTCTTGAAGAAGAACTAAGAAAAGCAAGAGCGCGGGGAAACCCATATGCGGATCGTGCTTATGCGATTGGAATGGATCCTGACACTGGTGAGATATTAGCATTTGGTGGGACAAAATACAGCTCTAAAGACAATGAGTATATTGAATATTCTTATGGAACCTTGTCGGAAGCATACGAAATGGGTTCAGCAGTAAAAGGAGCATCTGTGCTAACGGGCTATGAAACGGGAGTGATTAGTCACGGCACAACCTTATATGATACCCCAATTTCTATACCTGCTACCAATGATAAGGCGTCATATGCAAACCTCGGTTGGGTGAATGATGTTGAAGCGTTAGAAAGATCATCCAACGTCTACATGTTCAGGATCGCCATGATGATGGCAGGGTATGATTATGTTCCAAACACAAGTGGGATACCGTGGGATCCATATGCATATAATGAGGTTCGCTATCATTTTAATCAATTTGGTCTTGGAAACAAGACAGGAATTGATATGCCAATTGAAACGACTGGAATCAATGGTGGAATCCAACAAATAGGTAACTTAATGGACTTAATGATTGGCCAATTTGATACGTACACACCTCTTCAGATGGCTCAGTATATTTCAACGATTGCAAACGACGGAAAAAGAATTCAGCCTCATTTCTTAAAAGAAGTTCATGAGGCATCAAATGTCGATGGGTTATCGAATATCATTGTTGATCAGTTTGATACAAACGTTATGAATCGTATTCAAATGAGTCAAAGCGATATTAACAGAGTACAAAATGGTTTATGGAGAGTTACGAATGCTAGTAACGGAACAGCAACGAAATATTTCAAAGGAACAGATTTCACTCATGCTGGTAAAACGGGTACGGCTGAAGTGAAATTTGGTCGTGATAATAATATTGATGGATTTAATTTAACCTTTGTAGGTTATGCTCCTTATGAAGATCCAGAAATTGCGTTAGCGGTTGTGGTTCCTAGCTTAAGTAGTGACAGAAATGAATCTGTAAACAAAGATATTGCGAGACGATTGTTTGAAGCTTATTTTGACCTTAAAGATGAACCGAAACCTGCTGCACCTATTGAAGAAGAATAACAAAGTAAAAAGCCTCACCGCCATAAGGTGAGGCTTTTCCTGTTTACCAAATTCCAAGAACATCTAACATAACGAAAAGAATAAGAAGCGGTGCGACAAAACGGATAAGAAAATACCATGTTTCGAACAAGCCTTTCTTTAAACCACTTCCACGTTTTAATTCTTCATATAAGGCAGATTTCTTCATTTTTAAAGGAACAAAAATGGATATTAACAAAGCTCCGATCGGTAGAAGCACATTACTTACCGCGTAATCGGCTAAATCAAATATCGTTTTATTGAATAAGGTGACATCGCTCAAAACACCGTATGAGAGAGCTGATGGAATACCAACAGCAAAAATGGCAAGCCCAATGATCCATGCCCATTTTTTTCGTTTCTTAAGGTCACCTTTCGAAATAACCGATACAATGATCTCAAGCATTGAAAAAGCAGAAGTTAATGCTGCAAACAAAAACAGAACCAAAAAGGCAATGAAAAAGAGCATTCCGAATGGCAGCTGACCAAATACTGTCGGAAGCACATTAAATAAGAGAACTGGACCAGCTCCAGCTTCAAGATCAAAAGCAAAAACGGCAGGGAAAATCGCTAGACCAGCAAGAAGAACGATAAAAATGTTCATTACCACAATCGACAGAGCGGAGCGTGGTAAACTTTGCGTTTTTGGTAAGTATGAACTATACGTGACCATAACCGATACTCCGACACTCAATGTGAAGAATGATTGTCCCATTGCTTCTAAGATTGTTTGAGAGGTTACTTTTGTGAAGTCAGGTTGAAGCAAGAACAAAATGCCTTCCATTGAACCTTCTAGCGTAACGGCTCGAATGACTAGAATAATGAAGAGAAGAAATAAAGCCGGCATCATCACTTTACTTGCCTGTTCAATCCCTTTCTCTACACCTCGAGCGACAACGAGAATGGTTAGAATAATGAAAATAAATTGCGCGAAAATACTAACAAACGAATTTGATATTGTCGTACCGAATACTTGTGCGTACTCATCGGAGGAGAGGCCTGTTAACTCTCCTGTAACAGCTTTATATAGGTAGGCGATAATCCATCCTCCAATGACACTATAAAAGGATAACAAGATGAAAGAAGTAATCATCCCCATAATACCAACCCGATACCACTTTGATTCTGGAGATATTGTTTTATAAGAATCTACCGCGTTGCTTTGAGCGGTTCGTCCAATTGAAAATTCTGCTAGTAGAAGTGGAAGACCAAGTATTAATGTAAATAGAATAAAAATCAGAAAGAAAGCGCCACCTCCATTTTGACCTGCTGTGTACGGGAATTTCCATATGGCCCCTAGACCAATCGCTGAACCTGCTGCAGCTAGGATAAAACCAAGTCTTGAAGACCATTGTTCATTTTGACTCATACTGTTGCTCCTTTCGTTTATTATTGAATGCTGATTCCGTTATTCCACAAAAAAATCGCCCCTACGTTATCCGTAGGGACGATTGTTATCGCGGTACCACCCTGGTTGTGAGAAAACTCACCTCTTCATTGTGTAACGATCTTCACCGTCTTTTGCGAGTACAAAAGAAGCTCCAGAAATGAAATTCACGTCCTTTTATATACCGATTCTCACCAACCATCGGCTCTCTTCAATAGGGAAAAGGTGGCTACTAGTTTTCCTTCAAAGCAGTTCAATATTTATAGAGTTATTCAATTTTTATCATGACCAACTGAAAGTGTCAATATAATTTTCGATATGGAAAAATTATCTGCTATGCTATTTATCTTTCTTATCCTCTTCAAAATGAGCATCGATAGGTCCTTTTTGTTTCTTCGTTTTCTTGCGCTTGATTGATTGTAAAATCTTTTTGTAATTTAATGAAAAGGTTTTAGGGTCATAATGTTCAGAAGCTTTGATATCAGCTGTAGAAGCTCGCATAAATGACCAACCAAGCATAATCATAATAAAGAGAAGGGGAAATCCACCTACGATACTCGCTGTTTGAAGTGTCCCAAGTCCCCCGACAAACATGAGAACTAACGGCATAAGGCAGAGCGCGAATGCCCAAAACAGTCTGTTCCAGCGTAGCGGTTCATCTTTGACCTCTTTTTGAACAACGGAGGCTAAAATATAAGAGCTCGAGTCAAACGTCGTCGCAAGAAAAATGATCGCTAACACGACAAAAATGAAGATCATAAACCATGAAAATGGAAGTTGACCAATGGTTTCTATGATGGCTCTGGGTGCTCCCTCATCATTAAGTACCCCAATCACATCAAACTCACCTGTTAATTGCATATGAAGTCCATAATTTCCGAGAATACCAAAGAACAATAAACTTCCAAAAGTTCCATAACTAATGGTTCCAAGAATCATTTGCTTTATGGATCGTCCCCTTGAAATTTTGGCAACGAACAACCCAACAAAAGGGGCGTATACGATCCACCAGGCCCAGTAAAACACGGTCCAACTTTCCGGAAAGCCCGTTTTATCATATGGACCAAGAGCATTAAATGGCTCTGTCCAAGTACTCATATGAAAGAAGTTATCCAACAACAAACCGACGCTGTTTGTGGCTGTTTCAACGAGAAAACGGGTTGGGCCAAAGATTAATACAAATAAAAGCAGAAAAATTGAGAGAACTAAGTTAATATCAGATAAAATTTTAATTCCTTTTTTTAATCCTGAATAAGCACTGATGGCGAAAATGGCTGTTACAAGAACGAGAATCAACGTTTTTAGTACCATTGTTACGCCAATACCTGTGAGAGCATCAATTCCTTCTGCGATCATTGGAGTACCAAGTGCTAGCGTTGTTCCTGCCCCGCCAAGAAGCCCAAACATAAAAAGCACATCGATAATCGTTCCAATTGGGCCATCTACAAGTTTTCCAATTAATGGTCTTGTTGCTTCACTTATTTTTAGTACGGGTTTTTTACGGACATAATAGAAATAGGCCATCGGTAAAGCGGGTAGCGTATAGATGGCCCATGCGATCGGGCCCCAGTGGAAGATGCCATATGTACTTGCCCATAGGATTGCTTCTTCCGTTCCGGGTTCTAGGCCAAATGGTGGACCTTGATAGTAATACGCCCATTCAATGGTGCCCCAGTATAAAATACTTGATCCAATTCCAGCGCAGAAAAGCATTCCTGCCCATGAGAAATTGTTAAATTCAGGACGCTCGTCCTCTTCCCCTAAGCGCACTCTACCATTATCACTAAAGGCGACATAAATCAAAAAGAAAAAAATCCCGAGACCTACAAGTAAATAAAGAACGCCAAATTGGGTGGTGACGAACTCATTCGCTTTGTTGACAATTTCCTTTCCCTTTTCAGGAAAAAGGACAAGCGGGACAGTTACAAGCAGTAATAAACTCAAAGCACCTAAAAATGTAGGCCAATCAATTAAACGCTTATCCATGACCTTTTAAGCTCCTTTGCAATAGCTAACTAAGCATAGTTTCTAGCATGTCTCTATTTTTATACAAAGTTTTTATTATTTGAGAACTTGCAGGAACTGATATAATAACTGAATAAACTACTGCTTTAGAGGGTGAGGAATGTGGAAGAATTTACTGAAAATGTTGTTTCGATTATTAAAAAAATTCCACCAGGGAAAGTGATGACTTATGGGCAAATTGCAAAGTGTGCAGGAAGTCCACGTGGAGCAAGGCAAGTTGTGCGGATTCTACACACTATGAGTCAAGGGCATAATCTGCCGTGGCATCGTGTGATTAACTCGAAAGGTGAAATTGGCATAACAACAGAGGAAGGCTACATCAATCAAAAGATGATGTTAGAAGGGGAAGGGATCATTTTTCTTCCTAATTCAAAAATCGATTTGACTGTATATCGTCATGATCCACGACTAAAAGAATAGATGAAAAGATTGCCGCCCTATAAAAAGGGAGAAAAACTAGAAAAAAACCCTCTTCTCTAATGAAAGAGAGGAGGGCTAATGTTACTTGCTTTTCTCAATGCAGGAAATCAGGCGTTTCTCGATATCATATCCAATTTCGTTTAATTTGTCTTTGCCTGTTAAGTTTAACAATGTGGTTGGCTTTGGCATTCCAATATTTGTTTGCCCGTCATCATCAAAAACAACGATTTTACAAGGGAGAAAATAACCAACTAACTTATCTTCATGTAGAACACGCTCTGCCTCTTTAGGGTTGCAAACTTCGAGAACGCGATAAGGTGTTTGGAAGTCCATTCCTTTTTCTTGTAACTTAGCTGACAGGTCAAAATCCCATAATACGCCGAATTTTTCTGTTTGCAGTTCATCAGTTAAGTCAGAAATTGCCTGGTCAACTGTTTTAGAGGTTTCCACTGTATAATGAAAACTCATAGAGCAAAACTCCTTTCATTACCATTCTGTTTTTATTTATACCCTGCATCGTATATTCTAAACGAAGAAACTCTAAAAGAAGCAAGCGAATATCGCTTGCTTCTTTCTCTATTTTGTCATTTTAAATGCTGCATTTAACTGCCCGCGAATCATTTCATCTCTAATTTTGTCTTTATCTTTTTGCTTTTCTTTTTTATAAAGCTTTTTAATTTCAAATGTTTGCATGCCATCTTCAATTTGATTTGCAATGTCCATTAGTTTTTCTACATCTGTAAACGAGAATTTTCTTGTACCACCACCAGATCGGTCAGGTAGAATAAGGCCTCTTTCCTCGTAGTAGCGGATCTTTCTGAGAGATAGTCCAGTTAATTCACTGACTGATCCGATGGGCAGAACTTTTTTATCTTTATATGACATCTCCAGTCACTCCCTATGCTCATATTCATAATGTAGCTATAGCTACATATACTATTGAAGTCTTCTAAACTGGCAATCTGCTATCATTATATCATAGCTATTCATTAATCACGGGTGGATTGTTAGAATATCTGACATAACATATGAATCAGTTGTAAAGTTTGTGTCAGGAAAGGTGCCATAGTCCTTGCGGTTAGGGAGGTAGGGTGTCAAAATAGAAATGTGCAAACGGTTGTATTAGATACTGAGGAGGATGCAAGGATGGTATATAAAGAAACCGTTTTGATCACGAGTAAAATTACAATGGCCTTCTTGATGGACTTTGTAAAGAGTGCAAATCTCTTTAGTAGTTACATTATTGTAGAAGTTGAAGGGAAACGATTAAATGCTAAGAGCATTTTAAGTATGGGGAGACTGACAACTCACTTTGGACCGATGACCATTGTTGCAAATGGATTAGATAGTGAAGAAGCTTTAGACCACTTAAAAAAAATGTGTAGCGTTGTCCAGAAGAAGAGTGTGTAAAATATATTGGTATTTTTTTGCCCGGACATTGTAGAAAATGACCGGGCAAAAACATTAGTTTTGTTTTTGGAAAAGCTCACCTAGCTGTTGAGATCGATTCGTTGCATCTGTAATACATGCTAAAAGAGCTTCTTCATAATCATACTCTTTAAGAGTAGCAATTCCGGCTTGTGTCGTTCCTCCTGGACTCGTAATCTTTTTTCTTAAAAGTTCTGCTGGTTGTTTCGTTTGACGAAGCATCATGGCAGCTCCATAAATGGTTTGCAAGATGAGTTCACGTGCTGTTTCCTCGTCAAGTCCATTCTGTATAGCGGCTTTTTCCATACATTCTACCATATAATAGAAATAAGCTGGACCGCTACCAGATAACCCTGTTACGGCATTCATTTTATCTTCCGGAACGGGCACGACGCTACCAATCGTTTGAAACAGACGCTTTGTAAACAATAAGTCATTTTCATTCGCGAACGCTCCACCTGAAATAGCTGTTGCAGATAACCCTATTGTTGCTGATGTATTTGGCATCGCACGAACAATAGGGGTACGTGTGTGGATCTTTTCTTCGATATAAGCAGTTGTAATGCCTGCTAAAACAGAAATGATCAGATGGTTTTTATGAATATATGGCTGAATCTTGCTTAAAGCATCGGGCGCGTCTATTGGCTTCATAGCTAGTATGATCACTCTGTTTTGTTGCAACAGTTTCTGAATATCTTGAGTAACGTGAACGCTGTATGTTGTTTTTAATTCCTCAAGTCGCTGTGAATTGGAGCGATTCAATAACATAATTTGGTTAGAGTCAACAAACTTTTCAGAAATCATTCCTTCGACAATTGCTTCTGTGATTGATCCGGCACCAATGAAGCCGATGTTCGTTCTTGTCATCATCCTCATCCTTTCCAAATAAAACGCCCACTCATCCTTATGAAAGGACGAATGGGCGTTATCCGTGGTACCACCTTATTTTTGATATCAACATATGATATCCTCTAGTTCCTTATAACGTAGGAAGCGGCTGTATTTCTACAGCTGGCTCGAGGGTAGGTTCGAAATAAGTAAGGTGAAGGGACTTTTCAGCCGATGAATCCCTCTCTCTGGCACATACTAGAACTTCTACTAATCCCTTTCAAAGCCAATACGATCATTCTAATTTTACATAGTATGCTATGAAAATAAAAAAATGTCAACCTTAAATGTTGGAAAATTCAAAATAAACTATCTCGATATAATGACAAAAAGAACGAACAGCGATAGAATAGAGGTAGTTAATGTAACGAAAAGTAGAGGTGGCGGTAAATTTGAATCTAACGAAAGAAAAGGTACTGTCGATGACAGTTCCAACTCCGTTTGCTGTTGGTCCGGTAAATTGTTTTTTATTAAAAGGGGATACGCTGACATTAGTTGATACGGGCCCGCGTACACCCGAAGCGCAACAAGAACTTGAGAAGCAACTGCAAAGTTATGGTGTCGCTTTTGAAGATATTGATCAGGTAGTACTCACGCATCATCACCCTGATCATATTGGCCTTGTCGGAAAAATGATGAAAAATGGCGTTAACGTTCTTGGGCATTGGAAGAACGACCGGTGGCTACAGATGAGCGATTCTTTTTTGAAGGAAAATGAAGCGTTTATGACAGGGATTTACCGTGAAGCTGGGGTTCCAGAACGATATTTCGATCATGTAAGTGATACGCGTGGCTATCTTGCGTATACCGATCGAGCGAAATGTGATGTGCATCTTTCAGATGGAGATGACTTACCTGGCTGTGCAGGGTGGACTGTGATGGAAACACCTGGTCACGCCCAAAGTCATATCTCCTTATGGCATAAGGAGACTGGAATAATGATTGCAGGCGATCATCTTATTAAGAAGATATCTTCAAACCCCTTACTTGAACCGCCATATGTGAAAGGGACGGAGAGACCTAAACCGCTTCTTCAGCAGCGGAATTCTTATCGTAAAACGTTAGATGCACATCTTCAGTATGTCTATACCGGTCATGGGGAGCCAATCTTAAATCCGGACGAGTTAATCAAGGAACGATTACAAAAACAAGAGGAGCGTTCAGAGAAGGTGGCATCCTTTTTGAATACTCCAATGACCGCCTTTGAAGTTTGTCAGAAATTATTTCCAGGAGTTTATAAAAAGCAAACAGGTCTTACTCTCTCCGAAACAATCGGGCATCTCGATTATCTTGAGTCGGAGAATGTGATAGTTAAAATAAAAGAAAAGGAAAAAACGGTTTATCGATCTAGATCGTAAGAGGTGAAGTACATGAAAAATTTAAAGAATAAAGTTGTTCTTATTACGGGGGCATCAAGCGGAATTGGACGACAGTTAGCAATTGATTTAGCTAAAAAAGGGGCTAAACTAATCCTTGTAGCACGTTCAGAAGAAAAGTTAATGGAAGTGAAGGGCGTAATCGAACGAAGCAGAGGTTATGCGCCAGCCGTATGGACGATTGATGTCGGGGATGGGGAGCGCGTTGAGCATGTTCTGCCGATGCTTTTGGAGGAAATGCCCCCGATAGATGTTTTGATTAATAATGCTGGATTTGGGAAATTTGACGCGTTTGTGGACGCCGATATGAAAGACATTGAAGCCATGTTCGATGTGAACGTCATTGGACTAATGCGATTTACTTCACATGTGCTACCTGGGATGATGGATGCAGGATCGGGTCACGTGGTCAATATTGCTTCTCAGGCAGGAAAGCTCGCTACGCCAAAATCTTCCGGATATTCGGCTTCAAAACATGCGGTTCTTGGATTTTCAAACAGTTTGCGTATGGAGATGAAAGAACACAACATTCAAGTAACCACAGTGAATCCAGGTCCAATCAAAACGAACTTTTTTGAAACGGCAGATAGTAGCGGAACTTATACGAAAAACGTAGAAAAGATGATGCTCTCAGCAGAAAAGGTATCGCAGGAAATTATTTCTGCTATTGAAAAGGGCGCGCGCGAAGTGAACCTTCCGGGATGGATGAACGCTGGAGCCAAACTTTATCACGCAGCTCCAGGCCTCGTGGAAAAAGTGGCTGGAAAATTTTTTGACCAAAAATAAAATTGTCTTAAGAGCATCACTTCGGTGCTCTTTTTTAGGTTCTTTGTAGGAATTTTTACTATCATTCCCTTTATTTAGGAGAATGGAGTTGTTTTGGAAGACTAGAGAGGTTTACACTAAATTAAGATACGCTTTGTGAATCAAAGAGACTAGCTGACAGGGTGAGAAAATGAAAAGAAAACCAATCTATGTTGAAGTTCCAATTGAAACAGAAATCGAAAATCTTTGGAGCGCTTCTCAACGACCGCATCTTCATGAACAGTGGGATATCCGATTTACTTCCATTACCTACTTACCGAAAGAAAATGAAAGTTCCCCTCAACACTTTTCTTACAAAACGAATGTAGGATTTGGAATCGCGATCGAAGGATGGGGAAAAAGTGTTGGAGAGTTTAATGGTAATGACGGATCGAGGACATCTTCGTTACATTTCGGTACGGATCAGCGTATTTCGATTATCTCGGAGGGGAAAGGTTATTGGAAGTATATACCGGTTGAGCAAAAGAAAGTTACATTTTTAACGCAATATGATTACAAGACGCGTTTTGGAAAAGTAGGTGCTTTCATAGATTCTATTATTTTTCGTCCAATGATTGGTTGGGGAACAGCATTAAGTTTTGATGTGTTGAAGCGATGGCTTGAGAAGGGGGAATCACCAGCTTCCCAATATACCCGATTTATTAGCTATTGGATGATAGCCCTTATGTTCAGTTTCATTTGGATGTACCAGGGGCTAGTTCCAAAAGTATGGATGAAGCATCCTGAAGAGGTATCGATGGCAGCGAGTATATTACCAGAAGCGATCGATGCTTCAAAAGTGGTTTTTACAATGGGGTTGAGTGAAATGTTGTTCGGTTTAATTTGGTTATTTACTCGAAAAAAACATTTGTTATTTAAAATGCAAATGGTTGCTTTTCCTTTATTAACAGTATCGGCTATTTTAGCTGCGCCACGTGCACTGACACATCCATTTAATCCTTTAACCTTTAACGTTAGTTTGTTCATTCTATCCTTTATTGGGATGAAAATTAGTCGTGACATTCCAACGGCAAAAAAATGCAAGAGAAAGAGATAAGGAGCATCGTCATGTCAATTTATCTAAAAGCGCTGGGTGATCAATTTCATCAGCTTCATCCGATGTTACAGAAAAGGTATGCAATTTCGAAACAACATGCTTTTCGTGGGTCGGGAGTAATGAAAAAGATCTCCGGAGGTCCTCGTTGGTTATATCCCATATTTTATCTTGGTACAAAGACGAAGCTTCTTTTTCCTGAGAGAGGAACAAATATCCCCTTTCAAATCAAAAATACGTCTCGAATTGGGGCGAGTGGAAAAGAAGAGGTTCATTGGCAACGTACGTTTTCTTTTGGGCAGAAGAAGCGTCACTTTAATGCTCTAATGACACTTGATGAGGAAAGACTGATGATCGAAGACTATTTAGGAGAACCTGCGTTAATGTATTCAGACCTTTCTTTTAAAGTAAATGGTGATGATGGGAGTATGACGATTCAATCACTAAATCAGAGAATGGTGCTTGGACGAAAAGAAATTCCTTTGCCACAATTTTTTCAAGGTTTAGCGACAGTAACCGAACGGTACTTAGAAGATCGAGAAAGCTTTCACATTCATGTGAGGGTGAAAAATCCAATCATCGGAACTGTTTTTTCGTATGAGGGAGAGTTTACAAGTGATAATGAATAACCGCTCTTTTCCGGTTAGCCAAATAAGAGGAAGGAAAGTGATTGGGGAAGAAATTCTGAAGGAAATTGCGGATCGTACTTTTTATTACAGTGGATTAGTGAGCGACATGAGCATCTATGAACCTCATCTTGAATTCCATTGTCTCTCTCCAACAATTAAACATTTTTATGAAAATACAACCGAATACAGATTGTTTGCTAGTGTGAAATGGCATAGGTGGTTTAAACCTCTGGCTATGATTTATCGCTTTTTTAGTCGAAGAATCCTTCAAATAAATCTTCCGTTATCCAGGAAGTGGGTCGAAATGAGAGGAGATATCTTTTCGGTTAAAGAGCATATGGATGGAAGACGGCAGCCAAGAGCCTGGGTAAGAAAAGTGAATGAAGAAGTGTGCTTTGTTGCGCTTTATTCGTGGCACAAAAAGGGAGAAAGAACGTATATGAACATCGGATTACCGCTCCCATTTTCCACAATGACGGGTATCCTTGAATTAAACCAATATGGTAGAAGTTTGAAGCTGTCTAGTAGAAAGAAACGCACTTCAAAAGCCGATACAGGAACGTATTTATCAACGAAAAATAAACAATTTCCATTACCAATTGATGAAGAGTTTTTTGTTGAGCAGGTTGGAGCGGGATCTCTAAAAGCTCAGCACGATATGAGGATTTTTTCCATTCCTTTTTTAACGATTGATTATGTTATTCGTCATAAAGCCCTAAATGAGTAGATACCGTCATGAGAGCGGCAGTTCTTTCGGATCAATATGGATGAGTTGAGAGAAAAAGTGAGGTTACAAGATGATAGATGAAAGAGTAAGAATATTTGATGAAAATAGAAACCCGATTGGAGTGGTTTCACGAGATGAGGCACATCGAGTAGGGCACTGGCATGAGGTTTTTCAATGCTGGTTCGTTCGGAGAGAAGAAGGGGTTAAACAAGTGTATTTGCAGCTTCGAAGTTCTTTGAAAAAAGATTTTGCGGGTCTTTATGACATTACTGCAGCTGGTCACTTAATGGCAGATGAATCAGTGAAGGATGGAGTGCGAGAAATAGAGGAAGAACTTGGGGTCCCTGTTTCTTATGAGGAATTGCACCCCTTGCTTGTAATGAATGCATCGATCAAGCAAGGTAATTTCCTTGATAATGAAATCGCAAATATCTTTCTTTTTGAATACAATCAATCGTTTGATACATTTGATCTTCAAAAAGAAGAGGTCGCAGGAATTGTTCAGGCTGATTTTGAAGCATTCTATGATTTCTGGATGGGAAAACAAAACGACCTTTGTGTGGAAGGGTTTTGGTTTAATCATGATGGAGAACGAAAGAACTTGAATCAAAAAATAAGTAAACGTCATTTTGTTCCACATGAATCGTCTTATTATGAAACGATTGTCAAAGAAATGATGAAATACTTCAATCAATAGAGGATCGTTAATAGGGATCAGATTTAAGTAGGAAAGAAAATGATGGAAAGTAGGAGAGCTAAAATGAAAGGAAAGCCATTACCAGTTGTGATAATTAGAGAACTTTCTCTTTCGGATACAGAAGACCGCTATCAGTGGTGTCTAGATACTGAAGTGACAAAGCATCTGAACATACCAGAAAAATATCCACCGTTTACCCGAGATGAAACGAGTAGCTGGATTCAATTATGCATCAGTCGAAAAAACGGGTATGAGCAGCGAGCGATTGTAACTGAGGAAGGGAAACACATAGGGTGGGTTGATCTGAAAAATATTGATCAACTAAATGGCCATGCCGAGCTAGGGATTGCGATTGGAGATAAACGCTATTGGGGACAAGGATATGGCTTAAGTGCTATGAAAGCGATGCTTGGATGGGGCTTTACTGAATTGAAATTAAATAAGATTTGGCTCAGAGTGGAAGTAGAGATAAAGCGATTAAGTCATACAAGCAGAGTGAATTTGTGGAAGAAGGCATATTGCGAGAAGATCGCTACCGAGAAGGACGTTACGTCGATCGACTTAGAATGAGTCTCTTAAGGAGAGAGTATCAAAATAGTAATCAATCGTAAAGCGGTTTATCTAAACGCTCATATTTAACCAATTACTGATTTTTTCCTAATATTGTCATGTTTTGTGCTATACTATCATGTGTATCACGATATTATTCTACTAAACTTAATCTAGTCGCTAAAGGAGAAGTTGTATGAATTGGTATTTGAAAGTGTTAAAGAATTATGTGAACTTTCAGGGAAGAGCCAGGCGAAAAGAATATTGGATGTTTACTCTTTTTAACATCATTTTCTCAGTTGTCCTAACCCTAATAGAAACGCTAGCTGATATTTCTCCATTTCTAACAGGGATTTATTCTTTATTCATCCTTTTACCAGGGCTTGCTGTAACAGTTCGGAGATTGCATGATACAGGTCGAAGCGGCTGGTGGGTATTGATTGGACTCATTCCTTTTATTGGTAGTGTTGTTATTCTTGTTTTCACTTGTCTTGAGAGTGAGCGAGAAGAAAATCGCTTCGGTCCTAATCCTAAAGCCGCTTAGGTTGTCGGGATTGGGAGACGTTTTCATTTAAACCGCTAATCCATCTGGATAGCGGTTTATCTTCTAGTTAGAATTGGTCCTTTAATTATTCGACACATTGGAGAGATGATTGTGAACCCGATATTAATGGAAATTGAAACTTCCCTTGAAACAGAACGATTGATGTTAAGAATGCCCCAGTCAGGTGATGGAAAAGTGGTAAATGAAGCGATTCAAACATCTATTGACGAACTAAGACCGTGGCTAGGCTTTGCGCGGGTAACACCTACTCCTGAGGAAACGGAAATTAATACAAGAGAAGCGCACATCAAGTTCCTAAAGCGTGAAAGTTTGCGCTTTCTTGTTTTTTTGAAAGAAACAAATGAGTTTGTGGGATCAACAGGTTTTCATAACATTCATTGGGATGTTCCTAAGCTTGAAATTGGGTATTGGATGGCGACAGGGCATAGTGGACATGGGTATATGACAGAGGCTGTTCAAAAGCTGACTCAATATGCTCATCAAAGCTTGGGTTGTAGAAGAGTTGAAATTCAGTGTGATCGTGAGAACGCGCGGAGTCGAGCGATACCCGAACGATTGGGTTATCTTCTTGAGGGAACGCTTAAAAATGACGACTTGTCCATTGATGGGAAGAAAATAACGGATACATGTATCTACGCTAGTACCATTTGAACTTATCGCTAATATAAAAACTCATGGCTGTTCGATCTTAAGGGATCGAATGGCCATGAGTTTTTTGCAATGAAGGCAGCTTAACGCATCACACTTCCGCCTGAAATCTTTAAAGATTCTCCAATAATGTTCTCAGAGGCGTTTGATAGGAGGTAAATGATACTGTTCGCTACTTCTTCGGGTTGTGTAATTCTACCTGAAGGCATCGCTTCTTCTACTGCTTTTAATTCTTCTTCAAAGCTTTTGTTTTCTCTTTTTCCTTTTGACTCAATGCTATTTCTTCCCATTTCTGTGTCAACGAAGCCAGGACAGACGGCGTTAACTCTAATTCCATCACGAATCGCTTCATGTGCAAATGACTGTGTAAATCCGGTAATGGCAAACTTTGAAGCACTATAGGCGGTGTTTCCAAAAGTTCCTCGAAGCCCGGACAGAGAAGAGAGGTTAACAATGGAACCTTTTTTCTTATCTTCACGCATTTTACTGTAAACGAGCTGTGTTAGTAAAACTGTTGAGAAATAGTTTAGTTCCATCACCTTACGAAGGTCTTCTTCTTGTAACTGATCGAGCGTATCGCCGCCGCCAATTCCCGCTGAATTAACTAAACCTGTAATCGTTCCTCTTTCTTTTATCGCATTTTCGATCAAGGTAGCACGATCTTGCTCATTGTTTAAGTCGGCTGGAAGTACGGTAACTTTAGCATCCGCAACTAGTTTTTCGCACTCGTTCTTTAACGTCTCTAATTTCTCTTTATTTCTTCCTGTAATCGTAATGGTAGCCCCAGCTTGAACAGCGGCTTTTGCCGTTTCAAATCCAATACCACCAGTCGCTCCAGTGATCATCACGTGCTCTTGCTTTAGTGCGTCTTCTTTAAAAATCGCCATGATTTCTTCCTCCTTTTTAGTTCTAGCCATTTCTTTCCCGTTTGAAGACTTATAAAACCTTCAACAAACGAAAAGACAGGTAGCCGCTGGCTACCTGTCTTAACTAACTTCTTATTGAACGCCAACGGCATTAAATGCTTGTTTTACAGACTGTACTTCCGAGCTGCTGCTTCCATAAAGATCAGTTGCAGCTTGAACGGCTGCTGCTCTCATTTGACTAAAGTTCGAAGACGCGGTTAGATATTGCGTTAGCGTACGATAGTAAATGGCGCCAAGCTTGTCTTTCCCAATTCCAGATACGCTTACGCCGTAGAATGTACCACCTTCACTTAAAAGATAAGCTGCTTTATTCATAATCCCGCTATTAATATGAACTCCGCCGTTATCCTGTGTACCTGTATAGCGTACAGAGTAATGATCAGGGTCGCCAAACTGCGAAGGGTCAGACATCGAACGAAGAGCGTCCCCAGAAGTTCCTGGTGTATAAATGTCTTCGCCAATTAACCAGTCAGGATTATTATTATCATGATATTCCACAAGTGTTCCGAACACGTCGGACATTGATTCGTTCAGCGCTCCTGATTCATTTTGATAAATAAGATCCGCTGTCGTATCTGTAACAGCGTGTGTTAATTCATGTGCTACAACATCTTCACCGCCAGAAAGAGATACGAATGTGGAGCCGTCTCCATCACCATAGACCATTTGGCTGCCGTTCCAGAACGCATTATTGTAGTTACGACCATAATGTACGGTAGATTCTAGTGGTGCCCCATTTCCGTCATAACTATCTCGGTTGAAAACATCTTTATAATAATCATACGTTGCGCCTGCATAGTAGTGTGCGTCGACAGCTGCCGCGTCATAGTTTGCGTTGAAGGCGTTATCCGCATCAGCCCATAACGAACCCGGTAGCTTAGTCCGATTAGCTGCGTCATACGTGAAAATACCGCCGCCTCTCGTTGTATCTTTCAAATAATAAGTTGAGGAAGAAAGAAGCGTGTTGAACGTTTTTTGGTCACCAAGGACACCAGTTCCACTGGCTGTTTGAATTGTTCCGGTGATCGCGCCACCGCCGCCCGGCTTACCAACGCCTTCTTTTTTAGCTTCGTGAAGCGCGTTAAAACTTGTTAGTACTTCACCACTTGTTGCGTCAATTATGTACTGCCAGTTCCCTGGTTCAGGTGAAAGGAAGTTTAATGTGACGTGATATGCGTATGTCGGAGATTCTCCCTCTGCATAAACGACAAGGTTTGATTCGGGTTTCTGTTCATAAGTTGGAGAGAAGCCTAGATCTTCTTCTGCTTTTTTAATAGCATCCTGTTTCTTGAATTTTGTTGTTTTTTTAAGCTCTTTCTTTGATCCAAGGTCCGGAATAACTGTACCGGATACAGCAGTTAAGACGCCGCTTTCATCAATGTGTGCGGTTTGAGTGGAGCCGTAAACCGGTGTTCCTTCATGAAACTGCTGTAAACGAAAGACCGTGAAGCCAAGGTCGTCTTTTTCTTTAGAAATTATTTGAAAAGCGTCCTGTGCCGATGATCCACTAAATTTGTACATGCTTTTCTGGTCATTTAAGTAATCGAATAACACTTCATTGGGATTTTGAGAGCTTGCTTTTGTTAATTTCCCAGAAACAAAAGAAGGCGTCCCAGTTTCTTTATTCATATTCGTATCAGCTGCCGCGAATGTTGAGGATGGAGCGAACATGGTACTTACGAGCCCTACTGATAAACCAATTGAAAGCAAATTCTTTTTCTTTCCCATTCCAATTTCCCCCTCGTGATTAAGATGAGCTAACTTTATCACAAGAGGTTAAGTATTCAAACTATTTAAACGATTTTGATAGTTACGTCCTATCCTTTTGTGTGTAGTAATAGGACGATTCTCCTGTAATTAAAATACTGCATGGTTCAATAGGCTTAGGTATTCACACACTCAATAGGCAATAAATAACCGAACCATATGAAAAAGACGTCTCTATCTGTTCACCTTCCGATCTTCCCCTACTTTAGTGAACATTGGTCAGTCAAGACGTTTTCTCATTGGAAGAAAGTACTTATTGTAAAGAGAACGTATATTCGGGTAAAATACGGGGTATAGATAAATGGAACAAACGTTCTGTTTTGACGGAAGAAAGGGGGATACGAATGGATTATTCACAATTTCCAAAGAAAACGATCCTATGTATTGATATGAAAAGCTTTTATGCCAGCTGCTCAGCAGTAGAGATGGGGCTTGATCCGCTTACGTGTTATCTTGCTGTTGTCGGTGATGTAGAACGACAGGGTAGTGTTGTGCTTGCGGCATCTCCAGCACTAAAAAAAGAATTTGGCATTCGTACAGGGAGCAGGTTGTTTGAAATCCCAAATGACAAAAGAATTCATATTGTTAACGCAAAAATGTCCTCTTATTTGAGACAGTCAATGGAAATAACGAGGCTTTTTCATCGTTATGTGCCATCAGAATGTATCCATACGTACAGTGTTGACGAATCGTTTTTGCAGGTTGATGGAACAGAACGACTATGGGGAGATAAATTTGAAGTGGCTTATAAGATAAAAAATGAAATAAGCGAAACATTCGGATTACCATGTGCGATTGGAATTGGACCGAATCTTTTAATGGCAAAGCTTTGCCTTGATCTTGAAGCGAAAGAAAAAGGGGTGGCTGAGTGGACATATGAAGATATTCCTAAAAAGCTTTGGCCCCTTTCTCCGATCAGTCAAATGTGGGGAATTGGAGTCCGCGTTGAACGCACGCTAAACCGAATGGGTATACGGAATGTAGAGCAACTTGCCCATTATCCGCTTCACTTATTAGAAGAGAAATTCGGTGTTATGGGTAATCAGCTCTATCATCATGCGTGGGGAGTCGATCTTTCTGAAATGGGGGCTCCCATTATGCAGGGACAGATTAGTTTTGGGAAAAGCCAGATCCTGTTAAGGGATTACCATGATCAGAAGGAAATTCAACACGTTATTCTTGAGATGAGTGAAGAAGTGGCAAGACGCGCTAGAAGGGCCGGTAAAGCAGGTCGTACGATCAGTCTTGGCATCAGCTATAGCAAAGAAGAAGGTGGTGGTGGTTTTCACCGCTCAAGGAGTATCACTAGTCCAACGGCGATTACGCTTGAAGTATATCGCGTTTGTCTACAGCTATTTAAGGAGTTTTATGAAAGAAAAACAGTTCGGAAAATTTCGATCACTCTTTCGAATATTAGTAATGACGAGGAAGTACAGCTGGATTTATTTAATACTGAGCGACCGAAACAGCGAGACCTTGGCTATGTGATGGATTCAATTAGAGAGAAATACGGATCGGATGCTCTGCTACGCGCTGTTTCATATACGAAAGCTGGTACAGCACTACACAGAAGTAAGCTTGTAGGTGGGCATAAAGCATAAAGGGGGGATGATACGTGATTCGTGATCGTGGAAATATAAAGTGGACATCAATGATGTTACCTGAGCATGTGAAAGAGCTACGTGATTGGAAAAAAGAAGAGAAAAGAAATCAAAAGCCTGTACTTGATGAGCAAAAAATAGAGGAAATGAATGAAGTGATATGCCAGGCTATGGAATTCCATTGGCCCCTGCGCTTTCACTATTTTAAAAACGGTGAAACGAACGTCCTCTCTGGCTACGTTCATTATATCGAGCCATTGACGAAAGAGCTACGCGTCATTGACCATAAGGAGCAAAAAAGAAACATTAAATTGCTAGACCTTATCCATGTTGAGTTAGAATGAAAAAAATGGATGTACACTCTAGGTGGTAAAAAAGTTTTTCATTTCTTGATTGGGGTAAAATACGTATAACACAAACGTGAACTGCTAAGCCATTTTCGACTGGAAAGAACTACTATTACCAGAAAAAGCAAAATCAAAATTCGGAGTGAGATGACAGATGTTATTAGCTCAAAATTTAAAAGAAAATACGGAGAAAATTAAAGGGATTGACATTCACTATGAGTATTACAGAAATGAAGAAGCTGTTGATCGCCCGGTTATAACCCTGATTCACGGCTTTTTGTCGTCAAGCTTCAGCTTTAGAAGACTAATTCCATTATTAACAAAGGCCTACACGGTTGTTGCAATTGATCTCCCGCCGTTTGGGAAAAGCGAGAAGTCTCACCACTTTGTTCACTCTTACCAAAATTATGCGGAAGTAGTTGTTGAGCTATTGGAAAGACTTTCGATTGAAAATACGGTCATGATCGGGCATTCCATGGGCGGACAGGTAGCTATGAGAGCATCAGCGTTAAAAGAAAATTTTGTGAGTAAAAATATTTTGCTATGTAGCTCAGGATATCTTGAGAAAGCCAAACAGAGTCTCGTCTATACGTCCTACTTACCTTTCTTTTCTGTCTACTTAAAACGCTGGCTTTATCGAAAAGGAGTTAGGGGGAATTTGCTCAATTGTGTTTATGACCCAGCGCTTATCGATGAAGAGATGATGGATGGTTATATTCAACCCTTCTTTAACGAAGGGATTTTTAGATCGTTGGTTCGTATGATCCGTGATCGAGAAGGTGACCTGTCGGAAGCAGAGCTAAAACAAATTCATACACCGAGCCTCTTAATATGGGGAGAAAATGACAGGGTTGTGCCATTGAAAATTGGGAAACGTTTAAGCAGCGACTTACCAAATGCTGAGCTGATTGTCTATAAGAAAACCGGTCATCTTCTTCCTGAGGAGCGACCAGCATCGATTATGAAAGACATAGAACAGTTTTTAAATCGTTAAACGGTGAAAGTTAGTGTCAAAAATATATGAGAACTCTCTGAATAAACTCCTATAAGCAAGGAGTTTATTTTCATGCAGGTAGAAAGAGTTGACTCAGCAGAATCATGCATGATAAAGTAAAGCTCGTTCGATTGTGAAATCAAATAAAATCTGAGCTTTATGCTCATTAATAATTGCATATTTCTTATTAAGAGAAGTGGAGGGATCTGGCCCGAAGAAGCTTCAGCAACCTCTGACATTCAGAAAGGTGCTGCTTCCAGCAAGAGAAATCTTGAGAGATAAGAGCAAAAGCCCTCTTCTCTTGAAGTGGGTTTTTTTATGCAGTAGAAAAGTAGAAGGAGATAGAGAGAATGGAAAAAGAAATTAAAGGAAATGGCCTGGCGTTACTTCCCCTTGGCATTTTTATTGTGCTCTTTATTGGCACAGCGATTGTGACAAAGGATTTTTATAGCATGCCGGTTATTCTTGCTTCATTAATTGCAGCGGGTGTAGCCCTTTCGATGAATCGAAAAGAAAACTTTATGAAGAAAGTGGAAGTGTTTTGCCGAGGAGCAGGAAACACCAATATTATATTAATGATTCTTGTCTTCTTATTGGCAGGAGCTTTTGCTGGAACCTCTGAAAAAATTGGCGCGGTTGATTCAATTGTGAATCTGGGAATATCCATTCTTCCAGCGAATTTGTTAATCGTTGGCTTATTTTTGATTGGATGTTTTATTTCCATTTCAATGGGAACGTCAATGGGAACCATCGTAGCCCTTGCGCCGATTGGGATTGGGATCGCAGAACAAACGGGAGTTGCGCCAGCACTTGCCTTGTCTGCAGTTATTGGTGGAGCGATGTTCGGTGATAATCTTTCTATGATTTCAGATACAACCATTGCGGCTGTTCGAACACAAAATACGCAAATGAAAGACAAGTTTAAAGTAAACTTCTTTATTGTATTGCCTGCCGCTATTATCACTGCTGTTATATATGGCGTGTTAACGATGGGAGAGCAGGCAACAGTTGGTGGAGAACGTGCTTTTGATTTTATCACGATTCTTCCATATTTAGGCGTTCTAATCGCAGCAATCGCTGGTGTTAACGTTCTTGTTGTCCTTGTGAGCGGGACGCTATTTGCTGGAATAGTGGGTCTATTTAACGGTTCATTTGGAATGAGTGGACTTATTTCCACCGTTACAGAAGGGATTAAAGGAATGGAAGACCTTGCGATGATTGCCCTCGTAATCGGTGGTATGATCGAAGTGATCAAGCATAATGGCGGTATTCAATACGTGCTAGATAAGATTTTAAGTAGAGTAAACTCACGTCGAGGAGCCGAATTTGGTATAGCTGGTCTAGCTAGTGTGCTTGATTTATCGACAGCGAATAATACGATTTCAATCATCATGGGTGGACCGCTGGCGAAGAATATTTCTGAAAAGTATGGCGTGGATCCGCGGAAATCAGCTAGTATTCTAGACATTTTTTCAGGCAGTATTCAAGGGATGCTCCCATATGGTGCTCAGGTTCTAGCGGTTGCAGGACTTGCATCGATTTCGCCGCTCACCCTCTTACCATATTCGATATATCCTATTCTTATTGCGGTTGCTGGAGTGATTGCGATTTTCATTAACTATCCCTCTCTTCAAGAGAAAGAGGAAGCAAACGGTTAGAAGTAACTTTTAAATGAGAATAAACGAGATGAAGAAAAACAGGTAGCTCACGATGAGCTACCTGTTTTTTTATTATCCTTCAATTTGTTTTTGAAGATGAATAATTCGCTGAGGAAGAATATATAAGTATTCAATTAATGAATCAAGTAGATCAATAATAAGATTTGCGGTTTCTTCGCTTGTTGCTTTTTCAAGGCAAAGGAGATCGTTCAGATTACTTCCTTTTCCAAGGAGCTGACCTAACTTCACAATCGGTTCTTCTAAATCAATTTGTTTTGCAAGCGTTTCGAGCTGTTTGGATAGCGGCTGTCCTAATTCATTCTCGGCTAGAAAACTGCCGGTAATGCTTTCGAGGACGCGATTAGCCATTACAGCTGTTGCCGTCCAGTCTTTCATATTATGTACATTTACGGCAGAGCGGTAAACACGTTCAAGGTCATCAGGCAGTCGAGCAGAACTCGTTAGTCTACCGAGTGGTTCACGTGTAAAGGACGTTTGATGAACAAAAAGTTCGACTTCCTCACCTCGATCACCGTGAGAAGTTTTAATTAGAATGAAGAGAACCGCTTCTTTACAAATGGAACAGCGAGAAAGCGTTGAGAACACGGCCTGGTTAATTTGATAATCAAATTTCAATTGAAATGCGGCATCATTTCCACATTCAGGACATTCTGTATTCGCTGATTTTGGAAGCTTCGTTTGTCCATATTTTACAACCGAATTAATGGTCGTCTGCTGTATCTTTCTCATCATATACCCCCTGGATCGATTTTGAGCAACTTGTTGTCAATCGAATTGATACGCTAATTCCTGTAATATATTGTTTGAATTATTAAAAATCACACCATCAACTTATAATGTTCGCCCTTATTGGAAATATAAGGGGGTTTGAAAGCGTTAATGTGATTGATAAACCAATAATCGAGCAAAAGTCCTTTTTTAAAAAGAGTAATATATACCCAAAATTGTGAAAATATTGACAGGTGTACCTGGCGAATCCTACACTAGAGTGAAATGAACGATAGGAGGTATCACTATGGAACAAGCCCGTCTATTTTGGAGTTATTTTTGGAAAGAACATCATCGTGCAAAGAATCTCTTAACATTCGCTTCTTCACACACGCCTGAAATCCCTTCCCAAAGTTCACAAAAAAATCCTACGCTTACATCAGGGCCAGGGCCAGCCTACGACAAGAGAAAGATCACTGGGTTAGTTTTAGGGCCGACTTTATTTCTTTGTCTTATGCTCTTTTTTCATCCGAACGGTCTTTCGGAAGCTGGTTTGGCCGTATTAGCAAGTACCGCATGGATTGCAACGTGGTGGATCACAGAAGCTATCCCTATCCCTGCAACATCTCTCTTGCCGCTCATCTTATTTCCCCTAACGGGTGCACTTGAAGGTGATTTAACAGCATCTGCCTATGGCGACAATACGATCTTTCTTTTTATGGGTGGATTTTTGATTGCGCTTTCAATGCAGAAATGGAATTTACATAAACGCATTGCTCTTTTTATTATATCAGCAATCGGAACGAGTACGGAGAAAATTGTACTTGGTTTTATGGCGGCGACAGGTTTTTTATCGATGTGGATTTCAAATACCGCAACCGCTATGATGATGGTACCAATTGGACTTGCGGTGATTTATCAGGTGTCAGAACAGCTTGATCTGGATACGGAAGAGGGAGCTCCGAGATTTAATTTCGGAAAAGCGATTATGCTTGGTATTGCTTATAGCGCTTCGATTGGTGGTCTTGCGACATTAATTGGAACGCCACCTAATACCATTTTTGCAGCAGTTGTGAACGAACTTTATGGCATTGAAATTTCATTTGCTCGCTGGATGATGTTTGGTGTACCGTTAACCGTTTTACTTTTAATTGGATGTTGGTATTACCTAGTGAAAATGGCTTTTCCAATGAACATTAAAGAATTACCAGGTGGTAAAGAAGTTATCAATAAGGAAAAGGCTGATCTAGGAAAAATGTCGGTAGAAGAAAAAGTTATTTTATCGATTTTTTCATTAACAGCACTTGCGTGGATTAGTCGTTCATTTGTTCTAAGTGAGCTTAATCCAAACATCAATGATACGATTATTGCGATGACAGCAGCGATTTTATTGTTTCTTATTCCTGCACCTTCGAACAAAGGATCGTTTTTGTTGGACTGGAATACCGCGAAAGGGTTACCGTGGGGAATTCTCTTACTCTTTGGGGCAGGACTCGCAATCGCTTCTGGATTTCAAGAATCAGGACTAGCGAAGTGGATTGGTGAGCAGTTAACCGTTCTTGAAGGTATCCATTTATTTGTTATTTTACTACTTGTCACGACGCTTGTTATTTTCTTAACAGAAATTACATCGAACACGGCGACGGCAACAATGATGTTTCCAATAATGGCATCTTTGTCAGCAGCGATCGGTGTACATCCGTATGCTTTAATGATTGGGGCAGGCATTGCATCAAGTTGCGCATTCATGCTTCCGGTTGCAACGCCACCAAACGCAGTCGTGTTTGGATCCGGGTATTTAAAAATTCCTGACATGGCACGGGCAGGGTTCTGGCTTAACGCAACATCTGTTGTGATCATCACGCTAGCGATTTATTTTTATATGCCAATCGTGTGGGGCATCGATCTAACTCAAATTCCTACTAAATTTAAATAAACAGATAAAAGAATGAAGGTGATGATACAGTGGTCGATCAACTAAATAGGGAGCAGCGTTATACATCAAAAGATGCAGGATTTTGGCGAGCAGCAGCTAGTCTTGGTTGCGGGGCATTGCTGATTTTTTCTTCCTTATATGCTTTCCAACCGCTCCTTCCTATATTTGTGAAAGAATTTCAAATTACGCCTACAACATCAAGTCTACTGATGTCATTGCCCGTGATCACAATGATTCCAGGTCTTCTTATTCTTGGGTTTGTATCAGATCGCTATGGACGAACAATGGTGATGAAAGTATCGCTGCTTTTTGTTCTAGGATTACTACTTCTAATGCCGTTGATGAATTCGTTTCTACTTCTTTTAATCCTTCGATGTGTCCAGGGATTTTTTCTCGCAGGTATACCAGCATCAGCAATGGGCTATTTAGCGGATGAAGTTGAGCCTTACAACATCGGCCTAGCGACAAGTATTTACATTGCCAGTAATGCAATGGGAGGCCTTAGCGGTCGCGTCGTAACAGGATATTTGACAGATGTTTATAGCTGGAAAATAGGTTTTCTCTCCCTTGCGATTTTTGGACTTGTCGCAACGGTTTGTTTTTACTTGCTTCTGCCTGCATCTCGTTTTTTTAACGGCGGAAGTAGAAGTATGACTCATGATATGAAAGGAATGTTTGTCCATCTTAAAGACAAGCGATTATTGTCTCTCTTTACACTTGGTTTTCTAATTCAAGTGATCTTTACAGGCGTTTGGACATATTTGCCCTTCTACTTGGAAGCAGAACCTTTTACACTTTCGTTGAAATGGATATCGTTTACCTATTTCGCGTATATCCTTGGGGTGGTTTCTCCTCCGATTGCTGGAAGAATCTCTTCACGTATCGGTCTTCGTAGAACGATGATCATCGGGCTATTCACGCTATTAGTAGGAGTAGCCCTAAGCATTTATCATTCAATAACGCTTGTCATGATTGGGCTTTGCATCATTTGTGCTGGTTTTTTTATCGCGCATTCAATGGCATCTGCTTCCGTAGCTAAGACAGCCGAGCATCATAAAAGCGGAGCCTCAAGTTTTTATTTAATTAGCTATTATGCAGGTGTCGCTGCAGGCAGTTCAGGTGTTGGGGTATTGTGGGATCGTTTTGGGTGGGGTGGAGTAGTAAGTTTGCTTGTGCTCGTCGTACCACTCCTCGGATTGTTTTCACAAAAACAAGTTTCAAAACGATATCGAAATAATGGTTTACGAGAGGAGAAGGCAAGATGAACGTAAGGAAGGCGAGAAGGGGTGATGAGCTAGGAATCACTCTCTTACTTTCAGATATGGGCTATGAAACACCTATACATGAAGTGCAAGATCGACTACTACCGATTATGAATGACAATCTGTATGTCACCCTTGTAGTAGAAGAAAAAAAGGATCTACTCGGGATGCTTGGCATGCATTATGAACGTTCGTATGTCGCTAATATTCTTGTCGCAAGAATTATTACGATGGTAACAGCAAAAAAATACCGCCAGCAAGGAATCGGAAGGAAGTTAATTCGTGAAGCTGAGAGGTTTGCTAATGAGAAAGGGGCTTCCACAGTCGTGTTAAACAGTGGGAACCGCGAAGAACGAAGAGCTGCACATCAATTCTATGAAGCGTGTGGCTATTTGGGAAAATCAACAGGGTTTTATAAGTCGCTTGGCTAAAGATATGAAAAAAGCCTTCCGCTTAAAAGCGTAAGGCTAATAGGATTATTTTCTAGTAAATCCTTCTTCATCAAGGTATTGAACCGCTTCATTTCGAGAAGGGAATGTGCCATCAAGAATATCGCCAGCGTAGACATTCCATAGCTCGAGTTCAGGCTCGTACATTAATTCAAGCGTTTGATCTTCATCGTTTACCCATGTTTGAATTTCGATGTCTGACCCAGGAAGGACAGAAAGAGACTGGATGGACTCACCTATGATTTTTCGAAGCTCATTGCTTGAGAAATCACGAATGTTAACCATACCTCTTTCATCTAATGGATATCCTTCAATAAGATCGCCAAATACATAGCCGTTCCCATTCGGGTGAAGATGATAAACAACATTTTTCTTATCGATAACCGCTTCTTCATAGTGAAAGTTCACACGTCCAAGCGAAACGTCTTTTCGGGTCAGTTCAGGAAAGGATGATTCAATAATCTCTAGTTTTTCTTCAAAAGTTAGCATAATGCCTCCATGTGCTTCAGTAGTATTTCTAGTTTAAACAGGAAAATCAGGATTCAAACGTACTGCACTTTATCTTATCATGGGTTCTCACAAATTTGTATGCTTTGTCTGAAGTTCATGAAGAAAATTCGCTATTTCTGATTTGTTTTGTAAAAGAATAATCTTTTTTTCGGGAGTAGTTTGTTGAATTTTTTCAAATCTCTTTTTCATCTTTTCCTTACGAGGATAGTAGGTTGTCCAAATAAATGTTAAAAAAGACCATTCCATTTTTTCGTTGCAGCCTTTGCCCATATCAGATCGTGTCTTCCCGATATGAGTGATCCAGCGTTTTAAAACCCGGTAAAGACAAAGGAGTCGCGGGGCATGTATGTAAATAATCGTATCAGCTTGCGCCACTCGGATGTCATAGGAGTTGCTATAATTCCCTTCGATAATCCATCTAGAAGTTAAAGCAATCTTCTCCTGGGAAGTACGAAACTCATCAAGACTCGCTTCAATCCAACCCGGTTTCCAAAACAGAGCGTCGAGGTGGTAAACCTCATAGTCTAGAATTTCACCGAGTTTCTTTGCAAATGTCGATTTACCTGATCCCGATGAAGCGCCCATTACCATAATCCGGTTCACATTCGTACCTCCTTTAAGGTATTCCGTTCCTTCAAAAGTTTACCAAAAAATGAATGGATAAGTAAGAATTGCTTTGTGAAATAAGGAGAGATAATGTACTTTTGTTTTAACCGTTAGTACTAGAAAAACAGATTCCGTAAAATGTTAAAATTAGAAATAAGTATTGATAAGTGAATCAGATATAGAAGGAATTTCTAAAGTATGTTCCCAAGGTCTCATAATTAAGTGAAGGGTTTATTGTCATAAACCAATGAAAACTCATTATTGTACTAGGAGCTTAACTAATGATACTAGATAACGAGAACGGGCTATTACTTATCCGTAATGACCAATTAGGTGAGCGGATTTGGAGAAGTGATGAATGTTATAAATTAATCTTTTCTCCATTCGGGAGAGGATCTTATCAAACAAATCATGGGGACATCTCCATTGATAAAGGAGAATTTCTAATATTTAACCCATATGAAGATCATAAACAACTTAGGGCTACAAAAGAGAAATTTCTTGTGGAGATAAAGCCATCTTTGCTACAAGAGGCAGCTGATCGATTGGGTATTAGAGCAGCATCCCCAGAATTTACTTTGCTTTCTTATAAACATCCTCAAATAAGCCAATGGATGATTTTTGTTAGAGATTTCTTATCGCTAAATGAAGGAGCTGGATCAGTTGCGAATCAGTTTTTTCTAGATAACAGCTTGACCCAACTTTCCATTATGATGCTTCAATATGGTGCAGGGTCTCATCAAATTGACTTTCCAAGTATCAGTAGTAAAGCGATAATTAATGATGTTACAAATGCCCTTAAAGAAAGCTATAGCGAGGACTGGACACTGGACGAGATGGCTCAGGTTGCAAGGTTAAATAAATATCAATTTGCTCACCTTTTTAAAGAGGAGCTAGGTCTGTCTCCTTATTCTTGGTTGCAACTTTATCGTCTATTACGAAGTCAATACTCCTTATTACATTCCAATGATCCAATTCTTTCGATCGCTCTTAATCAAGGGTTTAAAAGTGTCTCTTCCTATAACCAGTTATTTAAGAAAATGTATCGGAAGACGCCAACAGAATTTCGCCGGATTCACGGTTTTAATAAGTAAAGCTCCAATACATAGAATGACAATGAGTAACCCACTACCAATCATTAAGTGTTGAATTGAAATGAACATGACTAAGAATCCATACACTCCTAAGGAAATGGTGTTAGAAAAGTATAATAAGACAGCATTGGAACTAAAGGCGCGCCCCATTTTCTCTTCTGGCACAAGTGTCTGAAGAAGATAAACGCGAGCTAGTCCAGCAATAGGTAGCCCTATACCTACGATAGCGCAACCAATAAAGAAATGCTTAATATCATATAAGAGTCCGTAGTATGTAATTCCTGTACCCCAAATCAACGCTCCAATTAAGTAGTGGCGTAGAGTCATTCTTTTAATCAAGTATGGCAAAACGATATTTGTGAAAATAACAACGCCACCAAATACTCCTTGTAAAATGCTATATAATTCTTCACTTTGTTCACTCATTTCTGATAATGCAAGCAAAAGTCCTACTTCCCACACCCAGGTGTTGAAAAAAACCGTAACAAAAGTAAAAAGAAATAGTTGTCTGACGGTAGAGTGCGCCTTCGCCCAGGAGGTAAACTCGAGAATTGAGCGATAGACACCTTTAATCGTCTTATTAACGACTGGTTTAGGGTCCTTCAGGTGTATTTTAAAGATGAAAAAGGCGCTAACGGCATAGGTTATTGCGTCTAAGGTGAAAAAGTGTATAGCACCAAAGGTGTTTAACAACCATAGAGTGATAAACGGACTTAAGACCGTTACTCCTCGAGTTAATGTATCATATAAACTGTTCGCATTCGTTCGTTCCTCTTCCGTCGTTATAGAAGGTAGTACAGATCGATGGGTCGGGTTAAAGAAACATCCTATACTCTGGATCAGAAAGCTCACGATTAATAGATATGCGTAAGTAAGTGCATCCAAATAATGCAAAAATACGATAGAAAGAATGAATGGGATCCGAGCTAGGTCCAGATAAACTAATAATTTTTTCTTAGGTAACCAATCAGCCATAACGCCACCCATTAATCCAAATAGAAGGTATGGTAAGGTCTCAGCCATAGCCATTCCTGTAGTGTGAAGATTGGAACCAGTTAAATCGTACGCTAAAAATAAAAAAGCCATTCCGGAAAGAACATCGCCAAGTTGAGAGACTCCTCCAGCAAGTAAGTAATACCGTATATTTTTGTTTCGCCATAATCTTTTGTACATCATTATCACCTCATCCCCTATTCTAAAAAGAAATGAAGTGAACGTCTGTCCGATTATTGCTATAAATAGCGACAATATTTATATGAAGAAGCAAATTAATAAGAGGGGGATTGCAGTAAAGTGTAATCGCTTTTAATAAATAAGTTCTGTAGGGTGTTAAAGATGATAAAATTATAGGGAAACAAACATACAGGCAATTCATTAGCATATTTAAAAGAAGGAGCACCTAATTATCAAGGTGAAGAAAACTACATAAATGAACAATCTATTAGTGAGGGCTGTTTAATCACAGCTAATGGAAGTGGAGCATTAGAATTTTCGAGAGATATATTAAGGAAATTAGATGTCCTGGAAAGTAAAGAACTCGAAGAATGGTATGGGTTCTTTAAAAACGGTTTTATTAAAAGTTAGTTTTAGAGCTATTTTGGAGCTTATCTGCTATCAGATAGGCTCTTTTAATTGAAATAACGAATCAAACCAATGATGCCAATTTATGAAAATTGGTATCAAAAACTTGAACAGGTTAATTAAAGAGGAGTAACATGTTATTTGTTAATAAACACCCATTGCAATTTGCTCCGATTTGTAACAATAATTGTACTGGTTACTACTAGTTTCATAGTTGATGAACGAAGTTTTGGAAGATCGGTAAAAGTGAAGTGAGATATAAGGTATAAAAAAATAAAAGTAGAATTTATTACAGTAAGGGGAGTCACTATGGTAACAAAGCCAAAGGCTATTTTTTTAGATATGGACGGTACGATCTTAAATCACAACAACAAGGTAAGTGGACTTACGAAACAAATTATTGATGAGTTACGAGATAATGGACTTTATGTTTTCATCGCGACAGGCAGAGCTGCAGATGAAATAAGCGAACTTGTACCTGATGGATTCCAGGTGGATGGGATTATCTCTTCAAATGGGATGGCGGGGTATGTTGAGGGCAAGGCCATATTTGAACATTCACTCCCTCTTGAATTAGTAGAAAAGGTTATCGAAAAAGCGAGAGAACATAAGGTTTATTATGAACTTTTCCCATATGGAGCGGACCGTATCGCTTTACAACAAGATCGTATATTTATGGAAGATGAAATCAAAGATCCAAAGCCAGAAAGTGTTGGGCTGAATGAATGGCTTTCACGTCAAGAAGCGATCAAAGAAGCTATCGACTGGAAAAGTCAGATCGAAGGAAATAAGTTTTCTAAATTCTATTTCTTCGCTAGAACGAAAGAGAATATCAATCGATGGAAAGATGAGTTAGAAAAAATAAAGCAAGACATCGATTTTACAACCTCAATCTCTTCTGCTCATAATGTTGAAGTAATGGTAGCAAGTGTGAACAAAGCCACTGGTATAAAGGAAATGTTACACTATTTTGATTTGTCGGATGTAGAAACGTTAGCGATTGGGGATAGTAACAACGATTTACCGATGTTCCAGTTTGTTGATTATGCAGTAGCAATGAAAAATGCATCGGACCAAATAAAAGAAATCGTCGACGATGAAACAGAATTTACATGTGATGATGATGGAGTCTATCATTATTTAAAGTCTATAATCGTTCCATCGTCAATAAAAAGCACATGAAGCAGGACTGAGTCAAAAGCAAAAAAGCTATCTCTCTCTTCTAATAAAAAGGAGCTTATCTTAAATAAGATAAGCTCCTTTTTACGTAAAAAAGATTGAGATATCCCTACTGATTTGAAATAATTGGTAACGGAGCTCTAGAGTTTATACGTTAACGAAGATTTCAATTAAATTTAGTTGCATTTGGAGAGAGCAGGATTGTGTCTTTTGACTGTCAAAGAAAAAATAGCAGGGGTACTTGCTGGCTTGTTTTAGCTCTCATTCTATTAGTTATTTAGATAATAAGGCTATCGTTTTTACCTAATCTTGAGTAATATTTCCTCAAAATATAAAAAAATCAAAATGGAGGTTGGAAAATGGACTCATTACAACTCATCGTTTCTATAGCTAAGAATCTAGTACAAACAAGATCCCCCGAATGTGAGGCTGCTTTTCTAGCTGGAAGCGTTGTTCGAGGGGAAGCGACAGCTACATCTGATCTTGATATAGTCGTTTTTGATTCGTCAGTAACTGCTTCCTATCGGGAGAGCTTTTTCTATGAGGGGTGGCCGGTGGAGTGGTATGTTCATAATTTAGAAAGCTATTATGCCTTTTATGAGAGTGACTGTGCCCGAGCAAAACCATCACTTCCGAAAATGGTGTCTGAAGGCGTGATTCTTAATGACAAGGGGGAGGCAAAAGTACTGCAGGATGAAGCGAGTATGATTCTGGAAAAGGGGCCATCCCCATGGGGAGAAAACGAGATGACGCTAAAACGCTATTTTCTTACAGATGTATTAGAAGATTTTATTGGCGCTACCGATCGAGGGGAAGAAATGTGCTGTGCGGCTACTCTTGCAGAGCAAGTTCATGAATTTATTCTTCGGATGAATAATCAGTGGATCGGCTCATCTAAATGGATTGTCCGTGCATTAAGAAACTATGATCAAACACTGGCGGATAGGTTTGTCAACGTGTTTGATCATTATTATCAAACACGTGAAAAGGAAAGCGTCATTGCGTTTGTTGATGACGCTTTACAACCATACGGAGGTCGCTTGTTTGAAGGATTTTCATTAGGGAAATAGTTTTACCGCTTCTTTGAAATCAAGGGAGAAATCGTTAAGACGCATGCGATTGAAATAAGAAGGTAGATTGGAATTAACCAAATTGAGTAGATGGAGCCGGCGTTACCGGTAACGAAACCAGTATCGATGGTGAGCGTAGTGAATGTAAGTTTGACAGGATTTTCTGCTTCAATAGAGAATGCAGGGAGATATAAGCTTGGTTTCGTAATACGATAAATAAGATAAATAAGAGAGATTATAGGAAGAAAATTTGCAATTACTAATCTTTTCATAAGCGTCTCCTTTTGCTAGGGAATGGATAAAAAGCGGTTATGTGATTCTTATTATACTAGGGTTGGGCTGTTAGCGGTATGCAGAGTGACGAAAAGAAGAAATTGGTTTCTTAAGAAGAATAATGTAAACCACCGAGGAGAAGCTTACAAATTTTATGAAGCCTCCATTTCGAACACCTTAGTTCCACCTATGTTATGATCAAAATATTAGATTAATAAGGTGGGAGGTTTCGGTTTGAAAGGATTCAATCTTATAACCTTCCTTTTCATAATAGGAATTGGTCTTATCTTCATCAACTTCAAGGATGATCTCGAGGGAATGTTTATTCAAAAGGATGTTCCTTTGCCAACGGAGCTGCATCCAACGGTAAGTGAAGCAAAAGATACGTTGATCAATCGAGCTACCGATAAGGGAGTTGAGATTGTGATTACAGCTGCACACCGAACGAAAGAAGAACAGGATGCTCTTTATGAAAAAGGACGGTCAACTAAAGGACAAGTCGTTACAAATGTTGCCGGCGGCGGGTCTTATCACAATTATGGTCTAGCGATCGATTTTGCTTTGAAGTTAGATAATGGTGATGTTGTTTGGGATATGGAGCGAGACGATAACGAGAATGGAAAATCAGATTGGATGGAAGTAGTCGCTATTGCGAAAGATCTTGGTTTTGATTGGGGAGGAGACTGGAGTAGTTTTAAAGACTATCCTCACTTGCAAATGGATTTTGGTTTAACGATGCGCCAATTACAGAATGGTCAAAGACCTGATGAAAGTGAGTATGCGACAAACTAGCGAGAGGATATTGTTATGAAAACTAGGATGGCTGTGGGGGCAATTGTTACGCACAAAAGTCGCTTTCTCATCGTTCGCAAAGTCACGATAAATACGAGAATCGGGAAAGAGCTTCACAATGGAACGTGGGATTTCGTTAAAGGTGGCGTTGAAGACGAAGATGAAACAGTCGAAGCTTCAATAAGAAGAGAGTTATTAGAAGAAACAGGATCCATCGCCTACACATTAAAGAAGCGATTTAATGAACCAATCTCATTTGCATTTCCAGAAAAAATTCAAACGAAAATCGGTTATCATAACCAAATAACGACAATGTTTCATTTCGAATATGTTGGCGACGGTAAGGACCTTGAAGCGAACGACAAAGAAATTAATCAAATTTGTTTTGTTCATGAACAAGCGTTATTAAGCCTTTTAGAACACGAGGAATCAAGAGAGTTTGTCACTAGAAACAGGAGTCAAATCATAAGCGAGAAATAAATGAAAAGATTTTTAGAAAAAAAGGTTTAGGTATTTTAAAAAGGGGTAAATTTAAACTAACATAATTTTCCCCCTTTTGTACCGTCCGTAAATCGGGCGGTACTTTTTTTGATTACAGTTTAAACAAATTAAAGACAAAGAATGCCCATAGTTTGAGAAGGTTAGCTAAATAGAGTTTTGTAGATTAAGAATTTGGAATTCTTGAAAATTTGAGAGGTTATCGATTGGATTAGGGAAGCAAACTAACAACGGAAAAGTAGACGAACTGATCACATTCTCTCATCGTTCGCCTATAGGATAGGAGAATAACATGTGGAATACTAGACTGTTTCAACATATTTACGTTTTTTATTTATTCATTTTTCTATTGGATGTGATCCACCTCTTTTGGTCAAACGCTTCTCTTTATACAACAATTGGACTATTAGCAATAGTGATGATCGTCATTAATTTCAAAGAAGCGGATCGCGTTTTCCGAATACTGGGAATTATTCTTTTAAGTGCAGGGGGCTTTTTTTATTTTTCAAGCGATATTAGCCTCGTTAAGATTCCATCCTTTTTCGCAGGGAATATAGGGTTGTTGTTTCTATTATCCATGCTTCCATGGATGAATAGCGTTGTAAAAGCGGGGAGATATAATAAGCTATTGCAAACATTACTCGGGGGAAATGTGAAGAAAATGGGAGATTTATATGTGCGAGGAGAAGCGACTATGGTTTCTCTAGCTGCCTTTTTGAATTTATCGTCTGCAACTATTTCACAAGATCTGTTAAAAAATCAATTAAAAAAATCCAAAACAAACGTCAGAAACCGTTTTATCGCCATGTCGACTTTAAGGGGGTATTCTCTAGCGTTACTTTGGAGTCCATTGGAAATTTTACTAGCTACATCAATCTTTATTACAAATGCTAATTACTTAGAAGTGTTACCTTGGATGTTGCTCATTGCTTTATTAGGCTTTGCATTTGATTCTATTATTGGAAAAATCACCTTTCGAAACGAAGTGGTAGAAGAGGTTGGTACGCCTTCAAAATTAGGGGAAAGTAGTAAGAAGAAGTTAATGGAATTTATCGTGGCGCTGGTTCTCTTCTTAATGGTTGTCGTTTTTCTAACCAACATTATTCAATTCAACTTTTTGTTTGCTGTTACGATCGCCCTTTTTCCCTTTGCGTACATTTGGGCATTATTGTTGAAACGAAAAAGAAGTTTCTTTCAAATTGGCTGGCCCAATTGGAAAAGGCAAACAAACCATTTACATAATTTCATTGTTTTACTGCTAACGCTATCTTTTTTCACAGAAACGTTAAATGCGTCTCCATACCTACGATATTTACAGGACCCCCTTGTGGCACTTGAAGGGCATCAAGTTTACATTATGCTTTTCATCCAGGCTACTTTTTTAATAATGACATTATTAGGCGTTCATCCCATTGCGACAATGGGGATCTTTGGCGGCGTAAGTGAGCTATTGTTAAGTGCTTTTCCTTCTGTTACGTTAACGATTCTGCTCGCCAGTAGCGCGATCGCAACCGTTCCATCAGCTCCTTATGGTCTTATCGTTACACTAACTTCCGTAGGGTTGAAAATGAATCCTTATAAAATTGTCTTGAAAAACATTTCGTATAGTTTGATGTGTGGTTTTATCGGCGTTTTGATCGCATACTGCACTTTATTTCTTTATTAGTAGGAGAGGTGTATGATGAAGTTTCAAGAGCAGTTTGTTCAATCCGTTTGCTTTTATTTTAAGAAAGAAGGAAAAGTATGGCTACAGAAATTACCGCAAATCATCCGTTATTGTGAACAAAAATGGTCTCTGAAAATGGAGGATCCTTATCATCTCTCGATCAATTATGTTGCTCCAGCTAAGCTAGAGAGTGGAAAAGAAGTTGTTGTGAAACTAAGTATACCAGGAACAGAGTTCCTTGATGAACTGGAATCTTTGCGCTTGTTTAATCAACATGGAATGGTTCAAGTTATTGACTTTGATAAAGAAAAAGGGATCATCATTTTAGATAAATTATTTCCTGGTCACACGCTTGCGACAATAGAAAACGATGAGAAGGCCTGTCGTGAGGCTGCACTAGTGATGAAAAAATTATCTATACCAGCTCCAATTCATACTCGAATTCAAACAACAGCGGTTAGAGAGAAGTCGCTTCGAGATACTATAGTGCAGAACGAGAATGGATATGGCCCACTTTCTTCGCATGTACTTAGGACTTCACTAAGCCTTTTTACAAAACTGAATCAATCAATAGCTCAGTACAAGTTACTACACGGAGATTTTCATCACTACAATGTACTTGCTTCAGGAAACGCTTGGATTGCAATTGACCCAAAAGGGTTAATAGGGGAAGTTGAGTATGATTTGATTCAATTTCTTTTGAATCGGCTTCCGGAGAAAGACGTCTATGAAGTAACCAAAAACCGGGTAGACATCTTAACAAAGGATCTTAATCTAGATAAGGAGCGTTTCCTACTTTGGGGCTATTGCCATACGGTACTGGCTACATCATGGACAGTAGAAGGCGATAACTATAATAAGCGTTTTTATCAAATGATTGAGATTTTTGAGAAGTTGTATTTAAAAACGTATGGAAGAGAAGTAGGTCAGTCGAGATGAAGAAGTTATAAATAGATTTAAAAAGCTCAGAGCGGTTCGCTCTGAGCTTTTGTATGGTGAAGCTTATCGTTTTTTAGGTTTAAACGGCCACCAAATACCATTCCCAAATGACACCACAACAGCAGGAATGAGAAGAGGTAGAACGATTAGACCGTAAAGTAGCAATCCAGTAATTACAATCGTAGCGATTTGCATTAAGCTCAGTACACCAGAAGGCATCATTGCACCAAATGTACCTGCTAATATAATTGCAGCAGTAATGACAACCGTACCCATTTTAGCCATGGATCGATGCATGGCTTCCATAATGCCAATCGAAGCTTCTTCATTAAATCGGTCGAGTAGAAAAATTGAATAGTCGACTCCAAGCGCTATGAGCATAACAAAACCAAAGAATGGAACGGCCCACGTTATTCCGTCATATCCTAATAGATTAATAAAGATTAATTCAGAAATCGCCATTGATGTAAAGTACGTAAGTAGAAGCGATCCAATCATCACAATCGGCATAATCATGGAGCGGAAAAGGACAGTTAGGATAATAAATAAACCAACAAGCATGATGATAACCGTTCTTGTAAAATCACTCGTTGAAATGTCTGATAAGTCGCTATTAATACTTGAAACCCCGCTATAAGCAACCGTAGCATCTTCAAGTGGTGTTCCGTCGATTGAGCGTGAGACGGTCTCTTTTATTTCACGTACGGTTTGAATCGCCTCAGTCGAATAAGGATCTTCTTTTAAAATCACTTCAAGCGTAACTGCCTTTTGTTCATCGAACGCATACCGTTCAATGGCGGGTTCAAAATCTTCGTTATCAAGCGTTCCTCTCGGAATGAAAACACCCGTATCACGAAGTGCGTTGGAATCCCCCATATTGGTTACCAAATCTGCCGCGTCCTGTAAGCCGTTCTTTATTTCGCTCAGTCCATCAATCGATGACCCAACACCTTTTGATAGATCCGAAATGCCACCGCTTAGTTCAGAAACCTGACCTGACTGACCTTGCAGATCGGAAGAGGCGCCCGCAAGCCCTTGTTGAATTTGTCCAAGTTGCTGTTGAACTTGCCCGAGCTGCTCTGAAGCTGCAGCTACATTTTGGGATTGTTGAAGTCCCTGTGATATGGCACCAAGCTGATCATTCACTTGCCCTAATCCGTTTACTGCTTCTTCAAGTCCTCCAGCGTTACTACCAGAAGGGATTTGACCGTTAATTTGGTCCAATCCGTTTTGTACTTCCGTTAATCCGCTTTGAACTTCATTTAGTCCACTAGTTGCTTCGTTTAGACCATCGCCAACCTGGGAAAGTTGTGAATCAACATAGAAATCATCAATGACCTCTCCGGCTGGTCTTGTAATTGATCTAACAGAATCTACGTCTTCATTTTTCTCAATGTCATTGCTGATTGTTTCGATATAAGGAAGCAATTCTTCAGTCACAATTGCTTCATCTTGCTGAAGGATCACTTTTACAGGAAGCGAATCTCCTTTACCAAAGCCTTCCTCAATCGCATCAAGGCCCTTCACAGATTCATAGTCACTACCAATCTCATTTACAGTATTAAACGACAGCTGATCGTCGTATGTGAAAAGGAGTGGAACCATAATAACGGCAACAACGAGCATCGACCAAATCGGTTTATTTATAGAGAAACGACCGAACCTGGTCCATAGTTTACTATCTTTATGAGACGCTGATTGTTTAGATGGCCAAAACAATTTATCTTTTAGCAATGCCATAAAGAATGGAACAATTGTAAATAAAACGAGCAATAACACAGCAATTCCGACAGCAACCCCAACAGCTGATTTAAAGATAGGGAAGTCAGCAAAGCCGATCGCAGCAAAACCAATGAAAACGGCTAATCCACTAATTAATAAAGTACGTCCGGCCGTCTTGTACGTATTTACAATCGCATCTTCAACAGAATGTCCCTCAGTTAATTCTTCTTTATATCTACTTAACAAAAGGATACAGTAGTCTGTGCCAATTCCGAACAAGACGGCAACTAGAAAAATTTGCGTATAATTGGATACAGGAAAACCAATCCAATCGATAAGAAACGCAACAATCGATTGACTAAGGAGATACGTAATACCAACTGCAAATAATGGGATAAAGGGAGTTGTAATGGAACGAAAAACAGCAAGTAATAAAACGAAAATTAAAGCCACAGTTATTATTTCAGTACGCTCAAGACCTTTCTGGGCGCTTTCGTTCACATCGTGATTAATAATAGCTTCTCCTGTGACATATGCCGTTGTATCATCTGGAATCATGTCTTCCCGAATACGATTTGCTAGATCATTCACTTCTTCATCCGTGCCGTCCACCGTAATAGGCAATAGAACAGTTTGCCTATTTTCAGAAACGAGTTGTTCCGCCATTTCTTCACTTTCAAAAGGATCGAGCACATCTTTAATGAGGGATCCTTCTCCTTCAAGTTCTTCTGCAATAGAAGAAACCGTCTGTTGCGCTTTATCTTCGACGGGCTGATCATAAGTAAACACAAGAGAGATCGTTTCATCTCCTGCACCGGCTTCCTCTAGTATGTCTGCTGCAATTTTAGAATCAGCGTTTTCTGGTAGTTGAAACGTTCCGGCGTCTTCAGCTTGTTTTGTCAGGTTTGGGGATAAAATAAATAAAACGGCGGTTAGCGCAATAAGCGCAATGGCAATTGGCCATTTGAATTTTAAAATTTGTCTCATTTTGCATCTCCTTCTGCTTTTAAAATTGAACTTAACTTGCGAAAGATACGCAAGAATTCATTTATTTCTTCTTCATGAAAATCATTTAATACGATGTTTTCGACATGTTCATAAATAACTTCATTAAATAAAGCAACAACATCATACCCTTTTTGCGTAAGCGTGATCGCTTTTCCTCTTAAATCCTTTTCTGAATCGACTGTCGTTACAAGTCCTTTCAATTCAAGTTTTTTGTAACGGTTGGAAATCGCGCTTTTATGTACGCCTTGTAAGGCAGCGAGTTTTCCAGGTGAAATACGACCAGATTTCGAGATGATTTGAAGCATCTGAAGCTGTTCAGAAGAATATTCTTCAAATAATTGATGTTCGAAAGATCGAATAATGCGTTCAGTCCCATACATGATGACTTCTTCAAAAAGCTCAACGGCTTCACATAATTTTTTATCCATTTAGTTACCTCCACTAGTTTACCGTCTAAACATTATTAGTTTACCCCCTAAACGATGATAGATGCAACTATTAAAGGTTATGCAGATAGGATAGCGAACTTCAGCTAAATGTTGTGAAGGTGCATCATTAAAAGGAAAGTTCTGTGAAATAGTAAGAAATAATGAAAATTTACAGAATTTTGGAACAATAAACGTTGCATAATAATGTTATCGATATTATGATAAAAGAAATAGAGAGACGTTCGCTAAAACGAAAGGGAGGAATGAGGATGAAGAGCACTGGTGTGGTAAGAAAAATTGATGAACTAGGCCGAATTGTCATTCCAAAAGAACTGCGACGTACGTTAGATATTAATGTGAAAGATCCTATTGAAATTTTCACAAGTGAAAACAAGGTCATATTACAGAAGTATCAAGCAGACATGGCCTGTATGATTACAGGTGAAATTCTAGACGATAACCAAACTTTCGGTAATGGTAACATTGTGCTCAGTCAAGAGGGGATGGCTTTACTACAAGAAGAATTGGAGATAAAATTAGGTAAGAAAAGAGAAGAAATGCTAAACGCCGAATAAGCGATCGTTAACCATCCCCCTCCATAAATCATGGAAGGGGATTTTTTTGAAATAATTAGAAGGTGTAGAAGTGAAAGGAGTCTTAAAGAGCATTAAAATGTGCGTCATGTGCTACATAAGAAGCTTTGTTAATTTACTAGATAAGATGATGGGCCACCATCAATAACGTAATTTTAGCAGTACATTCCGAATGTCGGGGTCTTCCATCATGGTGGACCCAAACTTTCGGGTGATTTCTGTTAGCGCAATATCATGATAGAAAAATTCAGTGAAGAAAGTAACGAGCGGTTTTGATTTCGTATGGATCGCTTGCCAATTTGCTTCTTCAATTCCCGCAAACAAAATTTCATTATGATCAATGACGACAATTCGACTTCGCTCTAGTTTTTGGTGATCTGTGTCTGGTATTAGTGTAGTGACGTTTTTAAGGTTAGAATAAATCTCTCCAATTGTATGAATTTCCACTGCTATCCCCTCAGCTTCTTTTTCCTCTAATAAAGAAAGGTGTTGCTCGATATCATCCGCCCAACCAGAAAAGATGATTGAAGAAGATGATAAGTGAAGGAGTTCTGAGACGAGGGAGTGAATGGACTGTTCTTCCTTAAGTGTCCAAACGCGATCATCAGCTTTTTTTTCACGAGATTGAATTGTTTTTAATTCGGTTATATTTTCGTTAAAGTCACGCTGAAGTTTCTTAATTGCTGATTCAAGTGGAAGAGGTGCATAGAGCCGTTTTTTTTCTGTCGTTGACTCTAATACCATTCCTTTTTCACTCATACGCCGCAGAACATCATAAACTTTAGATCGTGGAACACCTGAACGTTTGACAATGGCAGTGGCGTCGAGAGCCTCATCGATTGTAATAAGTGCTTCATAGACCTGGCTTTCGTATTGCGTAAATCCAAACTGCTGTAGCATGTCACTATTCTCCTTGCTTCTACTGGTCATTTCTTTCAATGATAGCACAACCGTTTAAGGGGGGAAAAGCGACCTTCATTTTCCTATTGCTTATTCACTTGAAAAGAGTTACCCTTTTAGTGGTAACTTTTGAAAAAGGAGTGCGAGGAATAATGAATAAACGCGTGTATTTACTTACCATTGTTTCGTTTGTAGTTGGGATGGTTGAACTAATTATTGGAGGCATTCTTGATCTAGTAGCAGACGATCTAAAGATTAGTCTAGGAAAAACAGGCCTGTTAATTAGTGTTTTCTCCATTGTGTTTGCGTTGATGGGGCCAATACTATTATCGATGACCGCAAAAATAGAACGAAAAAAACTGACGCTCTTATCGCTTGTTATTTTTCTTGTAGGTAATTTCATCGCTGTACTAAGTACAACATTTTCAGTGTTAATGGCAGCAAGGATCATTTCTGCAGCAAGTGGGTCTCTTTTAGTTGTTTTGTGCGTTACTATGGCATCAAACATCGTCAAACAGGAATATCGCGCAAGAGCAATCGGTGTTGTTTTTATGGGAATCAGTGCATCACTTGTTTTAGGCGTCCCGATTGGCTTAATGCTAGGAAATGCTTTTGGGTGGAAGGCTCCGTTTGTTCTGATTATTGGTCTTACTGTATTAGCAATGGCCGGGGTTGCTTTGTTTATGGAAAAAATTCAGCCAAAACCAGCCATTCCAATTCGTAAGCAAATCAAAACACTCAAGGATAAACGTATTTTAACTGCTCAATTAACATCTTTTCTGTTTCTAACAGGTCATTTAACGCTTTATGGCTACCTCACCCCGTTTTTAAAAACAACGCTTGGATTATCGGGAAGTTGGGTAAGTATTGTTTATCTGATCTTTGGGATAGCGGCTGTTGCTGGAGGAGGATTAGGGGGAGTTGCTTCCGATCGCTTTGGTACAAGGCCAACCATTCTAATATCAATTATGGTTTTTGCTGTGGCGATGTTTATCATCCCTTATACCACGTTCTCTTTCTCACTCTTTCTTATTATTATGGTGATTTGGAGTATGCTAAGCTGGGGAATTACACCGGCTCAACAAAGCTACTTAATCGAATTGGCACCTGAATCATCTGATATTCAACAAAGTTTAAATAATTCGGCTCTTCATCTTGGTATTGCCCTCGGATCTTCTGTTGGTGCCTATGCTATTGAACAGTACACAGTGGAAATGAACGCAACTGTTGGAGGGGTGTTTATACTACTAGGACTAGCGTCAGCGGTTTTTTCTATGACAAGAGATCGTCGTAACGTGTCATCACTGTTGAAGAAGCAAGCTGGTTAGTTGCGATAGTAAAAAGGGTTTGAAATAATGGGCATAGATTGTTTGAAAGGAGCGTTTTATGATGAATGTACTCGTTATTGGAGCAAACGGCCAAGTTGGCCAAAACATTGTTAATCTTCTTCATAGCAACAAAGACCATTCCTTAAAAGCAATGGTTCGAAAACAAGAGCAGGCAGATGAATTAGCTAGCAGGGGAATTGAATCTGAAGTGGCCAGTCTTGAAGACTCGGTTGAAGTTATTTCTGAAGCTATGAAAGGAAGTGACGCGGTTATTTTCGCCGCAGGTTCAGGTGGGAGTACGGGATCCGATAAAACGCTATTAGTGGATTTAGATGGAGCTGGAAAAACGATAGAAGCTGCTGAAAAGCTAGGTGTTAAACGGTATGTTATGATTAGTGCCCTTCAGGCGCACAATCGAGAAAATTGGCATGAGTCACTCCTGCCGTACTATGCAGCCAAACATTACGCGGACAAATTGTTAGAAGTGAGTAAATTAGACTATACAATTGTTCGCCCAGGTGGACTTTTAAATGAACCCGGAAGAGGGAAGGTATCAATCGCTGAAAACCTCGGTAGCGGGTCAATCTCACGTGAAGATGTAGCTAAAGTTGTTGTTACATCACTAACAAAAGAGAATACGATTCGTCGCTCGTTTGATCTCATTTCAGGAGAAGATGAGATTAGTAAAGCGATTGATTCTTTATAAGGTAAGAACGGATTCTCCTATGTGGGAATCCGTTTCCTTACTTTTCTTGTTAGAATAATATGAAATAATATTGAGTTTATAGGAAGAGATCTTTACAATATGTATTGAGTACATAAATCTTTTCATTCAAAAGGAGTCGAACAATGGAAAAAGTATTGATTTTTGGACATAAAAATCCTGACACAGATACGATCACTTCTGCACTTGTTTATGCAGACTTAAAAAGTAAACTAGGTATGGATGTAGAGCCTGTCCGTCTTGGTGCAGTTAATGGTGAAACACAGTATGCATTAGATCAATTCAATGTTGAAGCTCCTCGTATGGTTCAAACGGTTTCTAACGAAGCGAGTGCGGTTATTCTTGTTGACCATAATGAACGTCAACAAAGTGCTGAAGACATCGAAAGCGTACGAATTTTAGAAGTAGTTGATCATCACCGCATCGCAAACTTTGAGACAGCTGATCCTGTTTATTATCGCGCAGAACCGGTTGGTTGTACGGCGACAATTCTTAACAAGCTATATAAAGAAAACAACATTCAGATTGATAAAAATATAGCGGGCCTGATGCTTTCTGCGATTATCTCTGACTCTCTTCTTTTTAAATCACCAACATGTACGGAGGAAGATATCGCTGCAGCTCGTGAGCTGGCAGGAATTGCAGGCGTTGATGCAGAAACTTACGGTCTTGAAATGCTTAAAGCTGGGGCAGATATGAGCAGCAAAACGCCAGCAGAACTCATTTCACTCGATGCAAAAGAATTTGGAATGGGAACTGCTAAGGTTGAAGTAGCTCAGGTAAACGTTGTTGATACTCTCGATGTCCTTGCACGTCAGGACGTGGTCGAAGAAGAGATGAGAAGAACGATTGAAGCAAAAGACCTCGATCTATTCCTTCTTGTAGTAACGGACATTTTGACAAACAACTCCACAGCGCTTGCATTAGGAAAGCAAGCTGGACAAGTAGAAAAGGCGTTTAACGTAACGTTAATCGAAAACCTGGCAGTACTTGAAGGTGTTGTTTCTCGTAAAAAACAAATTGTACCTGTTTTAACAGAAACGTTCACATCGTAATATACGTTCCAAACGAGGACAGATTCTAACCGAATCTGTCCTTATTAATAAGTGTTTGTGTAAAAATCACCCATATAAGGAAAGTGATAAGAATGAGATTACTTCAATAATTGCTTTTTAATAGGTTCATAATCAAATAGTTTTCCTTCGTAAATGAGGGAGAGTCGTTCGCATTTTCGAAAATCGTCAGGTGTAACAAGTGCTGGAAGCTTATCCCAAAGTTCAATGCCTGAACGATGAAGGACTTCAGCTACGAACTGCGAACAGAAGTAAGAATTACTAAACTCAATAGGTTCATTCATTGAGACACCGAGAACACCAAGAATGTTGTAAAGAAACCGTTGTTTATTTTTAATGAAGATTGTTAGTAACCGCTTCATTTTAATCACATCACGTTCGGAAACATTTAATTCGTAGATCACACATGTTGTGTTTGGGTATCGGCGGTATGTTCCTGTGAGGACATTTTCCTTTACAAATCCACCGTTTAGAGGGTTACTCGGTTTTTTTCTTCCAAAGCTATACATATCATGCAATTGATCATCGAATGCAAGAGAGGCATGATTATATGGAGCTTTGGTATATTTTTTGATCGATTTTGTAAAGAGAGTTCCTGTATCAGAAAGTAAAATGTATACTTTTTGAGTCATAATCGACTCCTCATTATTTTGACGTTTTCCTTCATTATACATAACATTTCAATCATGGTAAGGAGGTGCCTTTCTGGAAAGTACAGTATGGACACTGACCGTTATATTATTTGCTTTACTATCTGCACAGACGATTTTTGTTATTGTGAGAAAAAAGCAACCTAATAAGGATTTTACGGGGCTTATAATAAAAGTGAAAACATGGTGGGGGATGTATGGAGTCTTTTGTTTGGCCACATTATTTAATCCAATCGTTTCTCTGTTTTCGTTAATGGTTCTAAGTTTCTTTGCGCTGAAAGAATACTTCTCCCTGATGAAAACAAGAAAAGCTGATCGAAGAATTTTTTTATGGTCATATGTGGCGGTGCCTATCCAATTCTACTGGATATTCATCGATTGGTATGGCATGTTCATCGTTTTTATTCCCGTATACGTTTTCTTATTACTTCCACTGCCTCGTATTGTTGGGAAGGGTACGCTCGGATTTTTGAGATCAGTAAGTTCGACGCAATGGGGCTTAATGCTGATGGTTTTTGGTTTAAGTCATCTAGCTTATTTTCAGATTGCTTCTCCTGATTATGGTGCAAACCTTGTTTTGTTCCTAGTTCTTTTAACTCAAGTAAATGATGTGGTTCATTATGTCGTATCGCTATATGCAGGAAAGAGGAAAGTTGTACCTTCTTCAAATCCTTACATCACGTTAGAAGGTTTTTTCTGTTCATTAATAGCAACAACTGCGTTTGCTTATACACTATTTCCATATTTAACACCATTTGATTCCTTGTTTGGTGTTTTCTCAGGGATTTTAATTAGCGTTGCTGGTTTTCTTGGAAGTTTAACCATCTCAGTTTTGAAACGCGACCTGTTACTTGGAGATAGCAAAAAGTCGAAAGCTTTAGACGAGAGTTATTTGAGTAGGGTAGACAGCCTTGCCTATACTTCGCCTGTTTTCTTTCATGTGATTCGTTACTTTTTCGATTTTATGTAACTGGTACTCGTAAAAATGTAGCTATATAGCGAATGTACATAATAGTAAAAAGACAGCGGAACGTCCGCTGTCTTTCTACATAATTATTCACCAAGTAAGGATAGTCCACCATCCACAATAATGGTTTGGCCACGAATCATGCTTGCTTCTGGGGTTGTTAAAAAGTAAGTAGTATCGGCCATGTCTGTTGGTTCGACAAGGCGTCCTGCAGGATTTCTTTTCTTCGCGGAATCTAGTAATTCTTCTCGATTCGGGAAGTGTTTCAGTGCGTCTGTATCAACAGCTCCACCCGACACAGCATTCACGACAATCCCTTTTGGTGATAGCTCAACCGCTAAGTATCGTGTGATTGCTTCAACGGATGCCTTTGATACACCAACGGCAACATAGTTAGGAAGTGCTCGAATGGACCCAAGACTTGAAAGGGCTACAATCGCTCCTCCACCATTCTTCTCCATTATTTTAGCTGCTTCTTGTGCAGCAAATAAATAAGCTTTTGCATTGATGTTTTGTGTCCAGTCCCAATGGCTTTCTTCAATCTCCATAAGCGGTCTTAATACACCTGATGCCGCATTATTAACGAAAACATCTAGTCGGCCAAATGTTTCTTCTGTTTCATGAAAGAGAGCAGAAATTTGCTTCACCTCACCAACATTGGCTTTAACAATATGTACAGTAATGCCGTATTCTTGTTCTAATTCTTGCTTCGTTTGTTCAGCATCTTTTTTCTTTCTCATAAAGTTAAGTACAAGATTGTATCCTTCAGAAGCGAATTTTCGAGCAATTGCTTTACCAATGCCACGTGTGCCTCCTGTTATAAGTGCTACTTTATTAGCCATCTTACGTCACCTCTTTTTTATCTAATCATTCCTATCATACAGGAACAAGCTTCAAGTGAAAAGTTTCGTAGATGAAAAAGCAGGTAGATTGATCACGAAATAGCACTCTAAAAAAGCTATAAAGATTATGGACACAGACAGTTATGTTATAATTCGAATTAGATAAAGAATTACGAGTAAATGGGAGGAGAGCGGAGATGAAGTTAAAAGTGTTAAAACCAGTTTTTGCTGAAACTGCCAGTCAACTTGTGAATACTGCAAGCCGTTTTGAGGAAACGATCTTATTGAAAAAAGAACATTGGGTAGTTGATGCCAAAAGTCTTCTTGGTGTCCTAGCGCTTTCTTTACAACCTGATCAGACGCTCGAATTGGATGTTAAAGGTGGTCATTCATCAGCCGTTAACGCTGCATTCCTTTCACTTGGGTTATTTGAAGAAGCGTGAGCCTTCCATAGGAAGGCTTTTTTAAAGGAGACAGTCTAACCGTTTTTTTGTTGATTTAACAAGCGGTCTCATGCGGTTCTAAGAAATTTTTTCAGGAAGAACACATCTAAAGTAGACTAAGTAACGTTAGCTATACATAAGCTTTTCTGCCTCTTCAGGCTAGCGTTAGTTTTAATGAAAAGGAGAATGATATGAGAGAACTTAACGATGCCGAGCTGTATAATCAGGTTCAGGCAAAGGATAAAAAAGCTCTCTCGTCTCTTTACGATCGATATGAAAAACTTTTATATTCTTTCTCATACCGAATTGTAAAAGATGGAGGACTTGCTGAAGAAGTGATGCAAGAAGTATTTATTAAGCTATGGAAAGGAAAGGCTCAATATAGTGAAGAGAAAGGAAAGTTTTCGTCATGGCTACTTACCATGACGAGACATACAGCTATTGATCTCTTACGTAAGCAGTCGAAAGAGCCCAACTTTGAATTAGACGAACGTGATGCATTGCATAGCGATGAAGCATCAGTGGAGGACCAGGTTGAGTGGAAAGAAAGAGGTCAGATACTTCGCACAGCCGTTTCAAAACTAAAAGGTGATCAGAAGAAAATAATTGAGATGTTTTATTTTAAAGGCATGACCCATAAAAGAATTTCGGAAGAGTTCGACCTCCCGCTGGGTACTGTGAAAGGCCGAATTCGGCTAGCGTTAAAACATTTAAAAACCAGTCTCGGTGAGAAAGGAGGGGTCTCAGATGAAAGCAAATTGTGAACAACTGCTCGACTATTTTAATGGAACCTTATCAAACGAAGAAAGAGAGCGGTTCGAAACTCATCTCTTATCATGTGAAGAGTGCAGAGAGGAGCTAAAGGAGCTGGAAGAATTGACAGGTGACCTTCCTTATCTCTCCATCCCGGAAGAGCCGCCTGCCGGAATGAAAGAACGCGTTCTGGCAAGCGTTTTTGAAAGTGATACGGTTGAATCAAATGATATTGCAAATGAAAGTCGTTCAGTTGAACAAAAAAATAACGTAACCAATCTTCAAACAGAGAGAAAGTCAAAACAAAAAAAGTGGGCAGCCCCAGCTTTAGCAGCAGCTCTATTTCTTTCTTTAGCAGGAAATATTTATACATTCGTAAATGAAGGTGAAGATGAGACCACACAGCCAGAAGAAATCTCCTCTTTGATCAAAGCGGTTCAATTACAGCCTTCTGAAGCAGAAGCATCGGCAGGATCTGCTGCTCTAATGAATGAAGATGGAAAAATGAATTTAGTGGTTGAGGTTAACGACGTGGCAAAAACAGAAGGTGATCAAGTGTACCAGGTTTGGTTGCTTGAAGGTGACAAGCCTTATCGAGCCGGTTTCTTTACCCCAAATCAAGAAGGTAAAGGTGAAGTAGCTTACCAGGTTGAATATGAGGGAGATCACGACTGGGATGCTGTGGCGATCACACTCGAGCCGGATAGTAAAAGTGAAACACCTAAAGGAAAAGTTGTATTAAGTTCAGGTTTATAGATTCCAAAAAGCAGAGGCGATTGCCTCTGCTTTTTATAGAGAAAAAAATAATGAAGGATATTGGTTATTATTAGTATGAGAATGCAATATATGTGGAAAGAACACAGTTGTTTGTAGTAAATGCGAAAGGGGTATATTATACTAAATTCTTATAAAAATTTGAAAACATTCTTGGTTATGCTTATTATTAAGAACATGTGGTTATTATTTTGAAATATTTTTAGATCCACATAAATAATAATAGGAGTGGACAGAATGCACAAAGTTACAAAAGTTTTTTGGATAGGCATTGCAATTGCAATTGCTTTTGTCAGTTGGGGTGTGATCTCTCCTGGCAATCTAGACCAGGTTATGACGGTATCTCAAAATTTCTTTTTGGATCAGTTTGGATGGTTTTATCAGCTTGCTGCAACATTCTTTTTAGTATTTGCTATTTATTTAATTTTTAGCAGGTTCGGGCATATCAAGTTAGGAAAGGATACAGATAAGCCTGAATACAGTAGGCTCACCTGGTTTGCCATGCTCTTTAGCGCCGGGATGGGAATAGGGCTATTGTTCTTTGGAGTATCAGAACCGATGTCCCACTTTTCTACCCCGCCATATGGTGAAGGAGGAACGGTTGAATCCGCACACCTTGCCCTTCGTTATACATATTTACATTGGGGATTCCATGCATGGGCCATTTACGCCACGATTGCTTTAGCATTAGCGTATTACAAATTTCGTAAAGGGGCGCCTGGATTAATGAGTGCCACTCTTTATCCGCTTATAGGGGATAAAGTGAAAGGCCCGATCGGGATTACGGTTGATGTCGTAGCCGTTTTTGCAACAATATTTGGTGTAGCCGCTTCGTTAGGACTAGGTGCTCAACAAATCAATGGAGGGTTGAGCTACTTAACTAATATCCCGAATAACTTTACAGTACAATTGATTATTATCGCTATTATTACCGTTCTCTTTACAATTTCAGCTGGGACAGGCATTAAAAAAGGAATCAAATATTTAAGTAATGCCAATATGGCTCTTGCTGTAGTACTTCTGATTCTTTTCGTCATTCTAGGTCCAACTAAATTTGTGTTAGATCTTTTTGTGACCACGTTTGGTGAATATGTACAAAACATATTTGCGATGGGAATGAGATTAGCACCGATGAACGCGGACAATGAATCATGGATTCAGAACTGGACGATCTTTTACTGGGCATGGTGGATTGCCTGGTCACCGTTTGTAGGAACGTTTATCGCTAGGGTTTCAAAAGGACGTACGATTAGAGAGTTTATGATCGCTGTTACGGTTGTACCTACGGTTGTTTGTGCATTTTGGTTTGGTATATTCGGTGGCTCTGGTATTTTCTTTGACTTTACACAAGGAACGGATATAGCAGGTCAAAGTCTTGAGACCGGTTTATTTTATTTATATGAGCAACTTCCGTTAGGTAGCATTTTAACCGTAGTAACGCTATTGTTAATCTCTACCTTCTTTATCACCTCTGCTGATTCCGCAACCTTTGTTTTAGGTATGCAAACGACGAATGGAAGCTTAAACCCTCCAAATTTCGTGAAATTCAGCTGGGGCTTCATCTTATCTGCCTCTGCAGTGGTTTTAATGGTGACAGGTGGCCTTGAGAGCATGCAAACTGCGATTATTGTGAGTGCCTTTCCACTAACTATTATTCTTCTATTTACGTGTTGGGGAATGCTTAAATCCTTTAATGAAGAAGTTCCTAGAAAGCAGAAAACTACGGAAAAGAAAGTAAAAGCGAAGAAAGATGGTCTTACCCCTGTCAAGTAGACAGTATAAAAAAACTACGCTGCCAACGCGTGTCGATATTCAATCGGCGCGCGTTGCTTTAATTTCTTCTGGAAACGTCTGTAGTTATAGTGGTAGATGTAATCCTCGATTGCTTGTCTGATCTCGTTTTCTGTTTTACACTGATTGATGTACAACTTCTCTGTTTTGAGATGCGAAAAGAAGGACTCAATGCAGGCATTATCCAGGCAGTTTCCTTTGCGAGAGTGGCTGCCCTTAACGCCGTATTCTTCTATTCGTGTGTTGTATGCCTTAGACGTATACTGAAAGCCTTGATCCGAATGGAGAACGGCTTTCGTTACGTCTTTTTTCTTTGTCCATTGGGCAACTGTATCTAGTACAAGCGCTAAATCGTTGCGTTTAGAAAGTTTCCAGCTTACGATCTCATTGTTGAATAAATCTTGAATCACGGATAAGTAATAAAATCGTTTACCATCTGATACATAAGTAATGTCCGTCACCATTTTCTGATTCGTTCCATTTGCTTTAAAGTTTCGTTTTAGCCTATTTGGATTGATCACAGACGGAGTGTATCCATGCCTTTTCCTCTTTTTACGAATCACCGATTGAATGCCCATCTCGCTCATCAATCGATACACCTTTTTGTGGTTGATGTGGTAACCACTTTCTTTCAATAAACGCGTCATAGTAGGGTAACCTGTTTCCGGATGAAGAAAATGAATCCCCATCATATGCATTTGGATGTCATGATCTTGATTGGCCCTTTCTTCGCGCTTTACTTTACTAGATCTCCATTTGTAATAGCTTGATGGTTGGAGGGAAGCAATCTCTAACAACCAGGTAACAGGAGCTTTATTCCTTAAATCTTCCACGGTTTCATACTTTATTTTTTGCGTGATTTTCCCTCCTTTTCGAGATTTTGATACTGCTTTTTTAAGTAATCCACCTGCGCTTTCAGGTAATCTCTCTCTTCTTCAATTGTTTTAAAGTTTGTGCGTGGCCTACCATGCATAGGATTTTCCTCACTGCGACTTCGAATATCAAACGGCTCACCGTTTTTCCACTTCCTCACCCAGACTTTCAGCTGTGTACTATTTTTTATTCCTAATTCTTCCGCTAAAGCATTGTAACTTTGAGAACCATTAATGTATTTCATCACGGCGTTCTGTTTAAACTCGTCTGTATACGTCTCAAACCTCTGCCCTTTTTTAGCCATAGAAAAAATCCCCTCCAAGCATCATTCTTTCCTCCACCATATCATGGAGGTTTTTTTGAATGTCTACTTAAAAGGGATAATATCAAGATTTAAAAACAGTTTAACGAAAAACCTTTGAAGAATTTTCTTCAAAGGTTTTTCTATTGCAATGTAGTAAAAAAAAGTAAGCTCCTTAATGATCAAAAAGGAGGCATAACAAGTCTTCAAAGGCGATAAGACAAATAGCCAAAAGAAGAAAAAAGTAAAAATTTGATACACAAAGTTGGCAGAATGAATGTATTTTCGATATGATTAACTTATGTTGACTAAAAATAAAAAATCGATCATAAAAAGCTGGTGGGCTCGTTTAGCTGCTGCAGACCCCGGCAGGACAAGGTTACATCAAGCAGCGAGAATTACAATTAGCGTTTTTTCATCCGTTATGTTCATGCTATGGTTGACGGCACTACTTGAAATGTCTTTTACACCGGCTATTCTTGCAGGTGTCGTGAGTCTTTTGTCATTATTGCTTGTGAATGATGACACAGATAAAAAGAAAAAAATCACTGCGTTTTTGTTAGTTATTTCAAGTATGATCTGGTTAACTGTGCGAACTTATCTTAGTTCGATCCCCTTTATGACAGATGGATTGTTTTTACTAGTTATCTTTTTTGCTTACTATTTACAGCATTATGGCTTTCGATATTTTGGTATCTTTATGATCGCCTTTTTATCCATTTATTTTTCAACCCTTTTAAATCTTCAGCCACCTGATTTGCCTGGATTTATTATCGGGATACTGGTAGGTGGCGGTTTTTCTTATCTTTATCACTTTATCCTTATCAAAAACAAACCGAAAAGACAACTTAGTCGAAGTATGAACTCCTTCCACATCCAAACAAACCTTACGCTTGATCTTGTTCTTGATGCGATTGCAGATCCTACTCCAAATCGCTATAGGGCGCTTCTATTAAAACGTGATGTCAAAAAGTTAAATGAATATGCTCAGGTCATATCCAGTCAATTAACAACTACAGATCCAGGAGAAGTATGGCCAGGTATAGACACAGAGCAATTAAGAATGTACGTATTCGATGCAGAAATGTTAATTGAAACCCTTTATCCAGCAGTTAAAAGAATGAAAGAACTTCACGCGCTAGAGCATAATGAAGTTAGAAAGCTGCTGTATAAGCTTGTAGAATCAGTTCGAGATGCGGAAGTGTTGCGAAGTCATGACATTGTCGGAAACTTAAAGCAAACGGAGAACGTTATAGAAGAGCTTAAAAATCAATTAATTGAACTGAGAGTTTCCAATGATCAAAATAAAGACTGGCTGTGGCTAATTAGAAGGATTGAATCAATTGCCAATCATCTAGTTGATAGTTCAATCGAGCTCGGAGAAAGACGGATAGCAAACATTGAGGAGAAAGAGCGACTAGAAGACGTTGAAGAAATAAAGAAAGAGAACGTAAACACAGAAGAAAAGGCGAAACAGCCGAGAGCTGCAACAATAAAAGCTTTACAGGCAATAGTAGCAGGAGCAGTGGCGATTTTCCTTGGATATTTTCTATCTCCCGCTCATCAATACTGGGTTCTTCTCTCTGCTTTTGTTGTTTTGTTAGGTACGGATACCGTAGGAATGACTCTCCAGAAAGCATTTCAAAGATCTCTTGGGACAATTTTTGGTGCCATTGCTGGTTTTGGACTGGCACACCTTCTTGCGGGTCAGGTTATTTTTGAGTTAATTGCGTTGTTTTGCTGCATCTTTATGGCTTTTTATTTATTATCCATTTCCTATGCTATGATGATGTTTTGGATGACGATGCTGATCGCGATTATGTACGATTTTATATTGGGTGGTATTACTGAGCAGATACTAATGGCTCGAGTATTTGATACACTTGCAGGAGCCTTTATTGGGTTTCTTGCTGCTGCAATCATTTATCCGAAAAGCACCCGTGATAAGGTTGCAAATACCGCTGAAGATTTTTTAACCAAATTAAGTACGTACGTTACTGATTATCTTGAATCTTTTACAGATGGAAAGAAACACTATGATTTTACCAATCAGGCGTTTGGTATTGACGAACAGATGAGGAAAATAGCAGAAGATGCAAGGCCTCTTCGTAACAGACCTGCTATTCTAGCTCGTTCAGGAATTGAGCGCTGGTTAACCGTTCTTACGGCGATTAATTATTTTGCTAAGCATTTACTTGCTTCTACGAATCGTAACAGTCGTTCGACTATTGTCAAAGGATCAGAAAAAACGCTTCAGTTAGTAAAGGAAGTAATGAAACACAATATTCTTACCTTACTGAAACTTCTAAAAGGTGAGACAGGATTAATCATGTACAATTTAAATAAAGAAAGGGAACATATTGAAGGTCTTTCAGAAAACATCGCACAAGAAGATCAAGAAGTAAAAAAATTTGTGAATGACTTGTACTATATCTGGAGAATTAACCAGTCGCTTTTATTATTAGGGAAAGAGTTAGGTGTTTCCAAGAAAAGAGAAGCAGCAAGCTATGATTTCCACAAGAATACTCCGGAGCGTTAAACACTCCGGAGTATTTTTATTTGTGAAAAATCATAAAACTACCTTTTAAAGAAGAATTAAAAAAATGATCGCAAGGAGAGCAACAAAACTTCCACCTATCAGAGATGTTAAACGATATTCCCCTTCTTTTTCACGTATATCCATAAATCGATCCAGCTGGATCAAGATTTGAATGAGAGCAAAGAAGATGATAAAAACTATTAAGAAAGGTGGTGAAATGAGATGATAGAGAACAAGGAAAAAAGCTAAAGCTGTTAATAAAATCATTAGGATGAACGAAAGGAAGAGTTTACGAATCTCTTTTTTATCATACTTGTTCAATTGTTTCACACCTTTCCTATTAAATAAACAATAGTGAAAATCATCACCCAAATCACATCGATAAAGTGCCAATAAAGACTCGCGATAAATAACTTTGGGGCCGTTTCTTGATTTATACCTTTTAGCCAAAGTTGGACTAATAGTAAGGAAATCCAGGTGACACCAAATAAGACGTGAACGCCATGAGTGCCAAGAAGCAGATAGAATGCACCAAGAAAAGCACTGGTAGAAATTTTAGCGCCTTGTTCTACATAAAGAATAAATTCTCTTATTTCCAATCCAATGAAAGCTAAGCCAAGTAAAATCGTGATAAGAAAGAATAGAAGAGTCGATAACTTCTTAGAAAGGTTTAGAAAATAAACCGCAATTGCACAAGTAAAACTACTAGTTAGTAAAACAACAGTTGAAAGCATTATTTCATTTAATTTAAATAATTCGTCTGGGGCTGGCCCCTGACCTGTTAGGGATTTAACAGCGAGGTAAATGCCGAATAAACAACCAAATACCACAATTTCGGCACCGATAAGGAACCAAAAAGCAAGGATATTCATCTGTGCTTGCTTATGGTTCAGGTGCTTTTGAACGGACATCGTTTCCATTATTCGTCACCCCTCCTGTCTTGTGCCCTTACCTTCTCCTTAGGAATATGAATACCGTTTTTTCGTTGAAAAGATCGAATACTCATCATAAGAAAAACGATTAACATCCCTGATAGAGCCACTGCCCATATCTCGAATACGAAACCAAAAGAAGCAATTAGAAATCCAAGTCCAATAAAGAATGGAAGAGAAGTGGAGTTAGGGAGATGAATATCTTCGTATTCACCTATAAAGTCGATGTTTTTATTTCCTTTTTCATAAGCATCCCACAGCGGCTCGCGACTCTTTACCTCAGGAAGACGAGCGAAATTATAGGCTGGAGGTGGAGACGGGATTGTCCATTCGAGCGTGCGCCCTCTAGAGAACCAGGGGTCATTTAATAAGTTTTTACTCGTATAGCGTGTCGTTATGTAAATATTTATCATGAAAAATAATACACCAATCCCCATCATAAAAGCACCGCACGTACTAATAAAATTAAGAAAGCCCAAGCCATCACCTTCCGGGTAGGTGAAAACACGTCGTGGCATCCCCATCAAGCCCATAACATGCATGGGGAAGAAGGTAATATGAAATCCAATACCGAAAGTCCAAAAGTTCCATTTACCAAGGGTTTCATTCAGTCTTTTTCCAAACATTTTTGGCCACCAATAGTAAACACCAGAGAACACTCCGAAAATAGTGGCGCCAATGATGACGTAATGAAGGTGAGCAACGACAAAGTAGCTATCGTGGTACTGATAATCCGCTGGAACGGTGCCAAGCATAACACCAGTAACGCCACCGATAACAAAAGTGAATATGAATCCTAATGCATAGAGCATAGGTGTATCAAAGCGAATCCTACCTCCTCGCATCGTAAATAGCCAGTTAAATATCTTAATTCCAGTAGGGACAGCGATTAGCATCGTTGTTAGTGCAAAAAAGATATTAATATTCGTATTTAATCCTACCGTGAACATATGATGAACCCAGACCATGAAACCGAGAAATCCAATAAGTATAATGGCGAATACCATAGAGGGATAACCAAAAAGTTTTCGCTTCGAAAAAACACTAATGACGTCGGAGAATATCCCGAAAGCAGGTAGGGCGATGATATAAACTTCTGGGTGACCAAATATCCAGAAAAGGTGCTGCCAAATTAATGGATTGCCTTCCGATGCTGATAAGATAACTGTCCCAAATAGTCTCTCAAATGTCAGCAATAGTAGAGCAACGGCAAGAGCCGAAAAGGCATACACGATGAGGATAGACGTAATGAACATCGACCATGTTGATAAGGGCATTCTCATAAATCGCATACCAGGAGCTCTCATTTTAATAATCGTTACAATAAAATTAATCCCTCCCATAATTGTCCCTAGTCCAGCAACTTGAAGTCCAATGGGGTAATAACTATTCCCGGGACCAGGCGTAAATTCTTTCAGTGCTAGAGGAGCATACGTTGTCCATCCAGCATTAGGTGAGCCTCCTGCTACAAAACTTGCATTAATCAAAATGCCACCTGAAATGAATAACCACAAACTTAAAGAATTCATAAAAGGAAATGCAACATCCCTTGCACCAATTTGGAGAGGAACAATCACATTCATCAAGCCGATCAGTAGAGGGGTAGCAACAAGAAAAATCATGACTGTACCGTGAGTACTAGTCAGTTGATTAAACCGCTCTCCTTGAAATACCCAGAAATCATTATTAGGGAAAGCAAGCTGCATTCGTATAAGCAAGGCTTCAATTCCAGCACGAATAAAAAAGAGAAACGAAACAAATAAATACATAATCCCGATTTTTTTATGATCTGTAGAAGTAACCCAACTCCACAGCCATTTCCATTTTGCATACTTCGTTAATAAATAAACAGTGGCAATCAGCATAATAGTAAATGAGAGATCTGCAAAAATAATATCTGAAGGTAGTGATAAGAAGTAGTCAAAAATCGCATTCATTATTTAATCCTCCTGTTTGTCATGAACACGCGTCCATTGATTAAATGCTTCTTGTTCAATAACGGTAGTTTCAAATGTCATGAGGGCGTGATTCGCTCCACAAAGCTCAGCGCACTTTCCGTCATAGACTCCAGTTTCAAGGGGGGTTAGTGTTAACTTGTTTTCTTGGTTGGGAAGGACGTCTTTTTTGCCGCCTAGTTGTGGTATCCAGAAAGAATGAATCACATCGTTTGAATGAAGCGTGAAGACAACCGGCCGATCAACAGGTAGCTTCACTTCATTTTCGAGTGTTATGTCTTGTTCTGGATAATAAAATATCCATTTGTATTGCTGGCCTGTAACGGTAATTTCTAAAGGTTCATGAACGCTCTCCGCCTTGTTATCAAGTTGATATGTAGTGGCAAATGTTGGGACTGCAAGAATAATCAAAATAACAATCGGCAAAATAACCCAGGTTACTTCGAGCTTTTTATTCCCCTCAATTTGAATAGGAAAATCATTTTCTTGTCCAGGACGCTCACGATACTTCATTAAAAAACGCGTAAATAAAGTGAAGACAACAAGTAAGACAATGCTCATCAGGGCTAAGCTAAGATAAAGTAAGGTTAGCTCTGAGTGTGCTTCAGAGCCTTTAGGATTCAAAACAGCTATGTTAGAACAACCAGAAGTTGAAATGGTAACGATTATAAAAAGGGCGTGGCGTAACGTCATTTCTTTTGATCTCCTTCCAATTTTGGATCATTCTGTCTATTTTCAGTACCCAAAATGTAGTTCGATCAAACAGTAGATTTTCTCGTTCCTATGCCCTTAAGAACCTCTATATAACGGTAGATATTTGTGGTGAATTAATTGAAAATAACGAAAAGCGTGAAGTTGAAAAAATGAGATGGAACTTGTTTATAAATCGTTGTAAAGGGTAAATGGAGGGGTGTGAGAATGAAAATAAATTTAGGATTTACACTAGGAGGAACGATTCATGGTTAACAACAAGACTGTATTTATTACAGGAGCAGCTAGAGGAATTGGATTTGAAATTGGTGAGACATTTGCAGCAAACGGTGCAAATGTTGTTCTTTCTGATATAAATGAAGAGGGTACAAAGGAAGCTGCTCAAAAACTTCGAGATAAAGGCTATGAAGTTATCGGGATTAAAGCAGACGTTACAAGTGAAGATGAAATCAAACAAGCGATTGATCGTACCGTTGAAGAATACGGTCGTTTAGATGTACTTATTAATAATGCGGGGCTTCAACATGTTTCTGCATTAGAAGATTTTCCAACCGAGAAATTCAGAATGATGCAAGATATTATGCTAACAGCTCCATTTATTGCAACAAAACACGTTTTTCCAATTATGAAGGAACAAGGATTTGGTCGAATTATAAACATGGCATCAATCAATGGAGTAATTGGTTTTGCTGGTAAAGCCGCATATAACAGCGCGAAACATGGTGTGATCGGTCTTACGAAAGTATCTGCACTAGAAGGTGCAGAGCACGGCATTACAGTAAATGCTATGGCACCTGGCTATGTGGATACACCACTTGTAAGAGGACAAATGGAAGATTTAGCGAAAGAACGTGGAGTAGAGCTTGAGAAGGTATTGGAAGAAGTTATCTACCCTCTTGTTCCACAAAAACGACTACTTGAAGTGAAAGAGATTGCCGACTACTCAATGTTTATCGCAAGCGATGCAGCGAAGAGTATTACCGGACAAGCTCTTCTTATTGATGGCGGGTATACAGCTCAATAACGTTCATTTGAAAAACGAAAATGTTAAGCAGTGCCTCTCTTTCTGGAGGCGCTGCTTTTTTAGTTTTTACTGAAGGCAATTTGGACACCAATAAAAGCGAGTAGCGCTGCTTTAGTGAGATTAAATCTTCTTAACAACGTCAAATTCCCAGTAATATAGCTTGCTAGTTTTCCAGAATAAAAACTAATAAGACTAAAAATAATAAGTGCTTGAACAATGAACACCAAACCTAATAAAAACATTTGAAGAGTGGGAGAGCCAGCTTGATGATCAATGAACTGTGGTAGGAGGGCAAGGAAGAACAAAGAAACTTTTGGATTTAAGATATTCATGACAATGCCTTTCTTATATAGAGAAATATAAGTTCGAGATGGTTGATTCTGAAGCGTTGACGATTCGTTTCGCTCTTTGAATGCTTCATAAGCCATGAACAGTAAATAAGCAGCCCCAATTAATTTCACGATAGTAAAGGCAAATGAAGATTGGTAAAGAATCGCGGATATTCCAACAGCTGCAGCTGAAATATGTACGAGAAGACCTGAACAAAGCCCTAGGGAGGTAGCAATACCTGCTTTTTTATTTTGAGTGATACTTTGAGCTAACACAAATAAATTATCAGGACCTGGCATGATTGTTAAGAGAACGGCAGCTCCTAAAAATGATAAAATGAGTGTAACATCCAACAGAAACTCTCCTTTCAACGGGATCTAATTTTTAGTATATAGGAGGCGGGAAAATGTATAAAGACTTGTTTAAAGGAGCTACCCCATATTATTCGAAATATAGACCACTGTACCGGAGGAAGTGATTCAATATCTTACATCCACCTTTCATTTAAATGGCAAAGGAACTCTTCTCGACGTTGGTTGTGGTCCTGGAAAAAGGGTGTCTTCCTTGACAGATTTCTCATTAATGGTATAATTCTGACATCTTTTAGAGTTTTTGGAGGACTTTTTTCATGCAGCCGATTCTACTTGATTTTCCTAATGAATTCTACACGGATCGTTTACATATTCGTTATCCGTCGCCAGGTGATGGTAAAGCAGTGCATCAGTCGATTGAGTCATCGTTAAGCGAACTTAAGCCTTATATGCCATTTGCGCATATTGATCAGTCAGAAGCCGATGTTGAAGCAAATATTCGAGAATCTCACGCAGCTTTCTTAAAAAGAGAAGACTTACGGCTGCTGCTCTTTCATAAACTATCTGGTGTGTTCATTGGCTCTTCTGGTTTGCATCGCATTGACTGGAACGTTCGTAAGTTTGAAATCGGTTACTGGATTGATTCGAACTATAGTGGAGAGGGATATATGTCGGAGGCTGTTCAGGGAATTGTTGAATTTGCGATTCGAGAACTTAGTGCGAAAAGAATTGAAATTCGTTGCAATGCAGAGAATTGGCAAAGTCGAAAGGTAGCAGAACGTTGTTTCTTTCAGCTTGAGGCGATTTTAAAAAATAATAGTCAATCTGTAGATAGGACTAAGTTAAACGATACCTGTGTTTATGCTATAACGATCGAGTAAAGTATGTCACCTATCCTATGTTAGAGCTAGTAGTGCAATGATGATTTGATCGTTTGGGTAATAAAGGAATTATTTAATAAGAAGGAACTAGATTCTTTTATAAAGAATTAACGATTAACGAAAGTTTTTGGCGATGGAGGGAAATAGTGTGATCGAACGAGCGACAATCGAAGAAAGGGATTATATTTTGTCTAATTCCATTCAGTCTGTTAACGAAGGAACGACAAATCCAGGTATCGTAAAAGAAGAGAAAGCACTTGAAATTGTATCTTCCATACTTGATCGTGGCGGTTACCACCTCATTTATCGGGATAAAGGGGAAATTGCTGGTTGGGTACTACTTGGAGAAAACACGGATTACTTTACAGAAAGCAAACATGGTTTCATTTATGATGTATTTGTTTTTCCAAAGTTTCGTGGAAAGGGGTATTCTAAGCAGCTTGTGCAAGCGAGTATTGAAAATTTCAAAGAACAGGGATATGAGGAGATTCGTTTGAATGTGTATTCCTCTAACTTCGCAAAATACATTTATAAAGACATTGGGTTTCGTGAACTTCAAACTATCATGGTTTACAAATAGTTGGCCACGTTCTTTTCATTTATTAAAAGAATGTGAAAAACAACTCATAATCAATCAGCATACCCCTGGAACTTGCTACACTGTTTTTACAGGAACTTCCCCGGTTCCTGTCCCCCTTAAAATATAAAGTGTGAGCCCCATGCATTTCCCGGCATGGGGCTTTTCCTATGGGTAAAGAAGGAGAGGGAGAAAATGAGCTATATTATTAAACAAATGAGTCAGCAAGATGTAGCGAGTGTCATTTCGTGGAAATATACCGGGGTTTACTCATTTTATAATATGGATGAGGATCCTGAAGATTTGTATGAATTTCGGGAAGAAGCAGCTAATAATCCACATTACTGGAGCGTTTATCACCTGGACCAGCTCATAGGTTTTTTTAGTTACGTTCTTAAATCAGGTAACCAAGTTGAAATCGGACTTGGGATGAGTCCAGGTCTGGTAGGGAATGGTCATGGATATAAGTATTTAAAAGCTGGCATAGAAAAAGCGATTGAATTGTATAGACCATCATCACTCGTTATGTCTGTTGCAGACTTTAATGAGAGGGCAATTAAAGTCTATCAAAGAGCAGGGTTTCAAAAAATTGATTCTTTTCAACAACATACAAATGGAGGGGTTTACCCTTTTATTAAGATGCAGAAAGAACTAGATTAGTAGATTTGAGATCAACCCCTCTAGAAAAGAATTGCAATTAATGAAGGTTACCGATAGAATGAATCACAATTACATGTTTTTTTCCTTATCGAGAGAGGCGGAGGGACTGGCCCTTTGATGCCCGGCAACCTGATAAACAAGGTGCTAATTCCAGCAGAGCTTTAGCTCTGGAAGATGAGGGGGAGCTCTGTTAAAGACTGAACTCTTCCTTTATGGGAAGAGTTTTTTTGTTACATATGAAAAAAATGAAAGGTGTGAAGTCTATGAAGAAAGTAGACCGGATTCGGAAAATGAAAGTACCTAAAGCAAACGAAAAGTATGGAGATCGTCTTCCTCCAGGACAGGTATTAACGGAAAGGTTCCCTATTCTCCATGAAGGAGATGTACCGAATTATGATATGACAGCGTGGGACTTAAAGGTGTTTGGAAATGTAGCGAGTGAAGTCTCTCTTTCCTATGATGAACTTCTTGCATTACCACAGAAGAAGGTGACATGTGACATACACTGCGTTACCCGATGGTCTCGCTTTGATAATACGTTTGAAGGTGTATTGATGAAGGACTTTATAAAAGAACTCGATATTAAGCCTGAGTCGAATCATGTTATGCTTCATGGAGACCATAATTACACGACAAATATTCATCTTACCGACTTATTAGAAGATAATGTTATACTTGCTCACTCGATCGACGGTGAGAAGCTAACAGCGAAACACGGATGGCCGTTACGTTTAGTCGTTCCACACCTTTATTTTTGGAAAAGTATTAAGTGGATAAGAGGGATTGAATTTATTGAGGCGGACTCACCTGGTTTTTGGGAACAAAATGGTTTTCATAATCATGCTGATCCATTTAAAGAAGAACGTTTTTCTGGTGAGGATTTAGGTATACCTGAAGACGAATGGGAGAAAAAGGATTTTGACTAAATTATCAAAAACCAATGAATACTAGATAATGAGGTTTTGCTGTCAGTGATAAGGGCTGCATTCCTAGTGATTAAAAAAATATAATAAACTAAAAAAATCAGCAAACCCTCGTGTTAAGGGGGTTTGCTGATTTTTTATTATCGAATAAAACAGAAATTGCAAAAAGATATAAATAAGAATGATCCAAAATAATCTTCTCTCCGTTAGCTAAGTGTAAATCAAAAATTAAGGGGAGTGGATTTGAAAATGAATACGAACAAGAATATGAAAAAGAAAGTGATTGACTGGAAAAAAGGGCTTTTAATTGTTCCGCTTAGTTTTTCGCTTCTAATACCAACTGCAGGAGCATTCGCTGCTGATCACGAGAAGCAAATGGACAAGCCAACAGTTGAAACACCAGGAGCTGATCTCCGTGCAGATCTTGGTCATTTACTTAGTGAGCACGCTTATCTTGCAGTAGAAACAATGAGAAAAGGTGCTGAAGGATCTGCCGATTTTGAAGCTTCAGCCGGAGCCTTAAGTGAAAATACAGAAGATCTTACAGCTGCGATTACATCTGTATACGGTGAAGAAGCTGGTGCTGAATTTAATGAAATCTGGAGTAATCATATCGGATTCTTTGTTGATTACGTGAAAGCTACAGGGAATGATGATGAAGACGCAAAACAAAAAGCGCTAGATAGCTTAGACGGTTATAAAGAAGATTTCTCCATGTTCCTTGAAAATGCAACTGGTGAACGTCTAGAAGCCGATACGTTATCTGAAGGACTTCAGGCACACATTAATCAATTAATAGGCGCATTCGATAGCTATGTAGCTGGAGATTATGAAATGGCTTATGACAAAGAACGTGAGGCTATTGCGCACATGCAAATGGTTGCTAAAGGATTCTCTGGAGCTATTACTGACCAGTTTCCGGATAAATTCGAAAATACAAAAGCCGTAACGCCAGCATCGGATCTTCGTGCAACACTAGGTCACCTTTTATCTGAGCATGCTGGGCTTGCTATGATGACGATGCAAAACGGTATTGACGGATCTGAAGATTTCGATGCTTCTGCTGCTGCATTAAGTGAGAATACGGATGATCTCGCAGCTGCCATTACCTCCGTTTATGGTGAGGAAGCAGGAAATCAATTTAAAGAAATGTGGTCTGGACATATCGGCAACTTTGTCGAGTACGTTCAAGCAACAGGAGCTGAAGATGAAGAAGCAAAAGAAGCAGCGATGAAAGCATTAGAAAACTATCGAGCTGATTTCTCAAGCTTCCTTGAAACAGCTACTGAAGGAAGACTAGAAGCGGGTGCATTATCTGAAGGGCTTCAAATGCATGTTACCCAGCTAATTTCTGCTTTTGATAACTATACGATGGAAGATTATGATGCTGCTTATGATTCTGTTCGTGAAGCTTACGCACATATGTATATGCCTGCAAAAGGTTTATCAGGAGCTTTTGTAGATCAATTCCCGGATAAATTCGCTATGGAAGCAATGCCAACAGACATGCCGAAAACAGGTATGGGTGGTACAGCTGAACAGCAAATGCCGATTGAATGGATTGTTGCAGCGATTCTTGCAACAATGGCAGCAACCGGTGTGATTGTTCGTAGAAAAATGCATAATAGCTAAGGTAAATAGATGATCGGGTAGCCTAACATACCCACTAAACAAGCAATAGCCATTTGGCTATTGCTTTTCTTCTTGGATATTACGATAAACTTAAAAATCTTATTCTAAATGAAGTGGTTTTACTAATGTTTAAGGTGTAAGGAGCGTTACAGCATCATGTTTTTGAAAAAGGTATAATAATAGGGGAAAATAGTTGGTTGATGCGTATGTAGCACAATCAAGTTCGTCAAATGTGTCTTTCAGTTGCTAGGATAGTTTATACAAGGGGGAAACGAGATGAAGCGAAAGATTACATTCATCATTGCAGCGATACTTTTTATTGTTGCGTGTGGGAATAGTGAAACCAATGAAACTGGTAACAAAGAGATATTGTCAAAGGAGTGGGATGAAATCGTAACCTCCTCTAAGGGAACAAAGGTCAATCTCTTTATGTGGGGAGGAGATGAAGGGATTAATCAATACATTGATGAATGGGCTGCCCCACGATTAAAAGAAAAACACAATATTACCCTTAACCGTCAACCGATGAATACTGAAGAATTTATGCAAAAGCTTTTGACAGAGAAAAAAGCGAACAAAAATGAGGGTACGATTGATGTCATATGGATTAATGGATCAAACTTTAAAAATGCTAAGAATGCAGATTTATTACTAGGTTCTTTTTCAAACAAACTGCCCCATTTTCAAGAATATATTGGAGCTCAGGATCAAAATGCTAACTATGACCAGGGAACGGAGATTGATGGTTTAGAAGCTCCGTGGGGAAATGTTCAGTTTGTTTTTCATTACGATTCAAGTAAAGTCGAGATACCTCCTAGTACACTTGGTGAATTAAAACAGTGGATTCACGATAATCCTGGGAAGTTTACGTATCCTAACGTTTCTGATTTTACGGGCAATACATTTGTGAAGCACCTTCTCATGAAAGGTGCAGGTGAAAAGTCAAGTCTTCTATCTAAGAGGTTTGACAAGAAGATTATTCAAGACTCTGAGGAGTATGTTTGGAACTATCTGGATGATATTAAGTCTGATCTATGGCGTAATGGTGAAACATACCCTGAATCATTAACCAAACTTGATACGCTTTATAGTCAGGGCGAAATCTTAATGACGATGGGCTTTAATGAAGCAAGGGCTGAAAGTTTGATTGAGAATGGAACGTTTCCTGATAGCACGAAGTCATTTGTTCTGAAAGATCCTGGCTCGATTACTAATACACATTATCTCAGTATTCCGTTTAATAGCCCAAATCCAGAGGGAGCTATGACAGTTATTAATTTTTTGGAGTCGCCAGAAGCTCAAATAGCTAAAATGGATCCTAAGATGTGGGGAGAAGGAACGGTTTTAAATTTCGATAAATTGAGTGAAGAGGATAAGCAAATGATTGAAAATCTTAGACGAGGAGAAAGTGTTCTTTCTACAGAAGTCTTAAATGAATATAAGCTACCAGACATAGATACAGGTTACACGGAGTGGATTAATAATGAATGGGCGAAGCGGATTATTGAGCAATAACTGGAAGTTAAGTTTATATTTATTACCGGCGATTGCGGTCACATTGTTACTGGTAGGGTATGGAACGTGGTCAGCAGTAGCTCAAAGTTTTCAAACAATAGAAGGAGAATGGACTATAGCGGCATACGCGGAACTTTTTAGTAGTCATGCTTTTTTCCATTCTCTTAAATTAACATTTCGAGTTGCTATTCTGTCAACCTTACTATCGTTAGTGATAGGATTAATAATGACAAGAATGTTATATGAATTATTTAAAGATTCAACGTCAAAGCTACTTGTATGGGTACCGATGTTAATTCCGCATTTTGTTGCAGGTTATTTAGTGTTCCTGTTTCTTTCGCAAAGTGGACTGCTTTCTTCTCTGCTTTATCAAATAGGTGCATTAGAAAATCGAGCAAACTTTCCAGTTCTTGTTCAAGAGAAATTTGGAATCGGAATCATTTTAACATATGTATGGAAGGAAGTTCCTTTTGTAATTCTCATGCTTTTGCCTGTTTATTATGAGATCGATCATCGCTATTCTGAAGTCGTTCGTACGCTGGGTGGAAGTAATTGGGATGCTTTTAAAACAGTTGAATTACCATGGTTACTTCCCGTTCTCATTGAAACTTCAGTAATATTAGTTGCATTTGTCGCTTCTGCGTTTGAAATCCCATACTTATTAGGAGTCACACGACCAGAAATGCTTCCGGTCAGAGCGTACGAATGGTTCTATAATGGGGATTGGAGTAAGCGGCCACTTGCTTTTTCAGCTATGATTTTTCCAGGTGTGTTCGCCCTTCTTCTTGCCACCCTTTCAATCGGAGCTGTGCAAAAACATAGGCTTAGAATGATAAAGGGGAGAAGCAGATGAGGTTATTTATGAAGGGTTTAGGGAAAAGAGAGTTAGCAACTGGTTTCATGCTTATTTTGTTTATCATATTATTCATCCTACCCTTTGTAACAATAGGGTTGAAAAGCGTCTCTGTAGGTTGGAGATGGCCAGCGTTATTACCAAACGAAGTAAGTTTAGATGCATGGCGGAGCATTATGAAAGACCCTAAATTAATCGAATCACTTGTTACAACGTTCAAGGTTGCTATTTTAGTTGTATTATTAAATCTACTTCTTGCTATACCAGCAGCTAGGGCTCTTTCCCACTATACGTTTAAAGGGAAATCATTTATTGAAGGACTATTGCTATCTCCTATTTTAATCCCTGGCATTTTACTTGCAATGGGACTTCAACTTACGATGATACAATTTGGTATAGCTGATAAGATGATAGGCGTTGTCATTGTGCATTTGATTCCTACGCTACCTTATGCGATTCGTGTCATGAGGGCAGGGTATGAGAGGATGGGAAGTAGTTTAAGTGAGCAAGCTTCTGTACTAGGAGCCGGTCCATTAACGCGTTTTTTTACAATTGCACTACCTTTATTACTACCAAGTTTTAGAAGCTTAATGCTTTTAACTTTTGTTATATCTTTAGGACAGTATGCGCTAACAGCTATTATTGGTGGAGGTAATGTGATTACCCTCCCATTGTTATATTATCCTTATTTTTTGAGTTCGAATGAAGCAGTTATTGCAGGATTTTCAATTCTTTTTGCTTTGCTTCCCCTCTTATTTATTGGTTTGGTGGAAGTTATGATGAGGCTGGTTATTCGAGCTGTTAATCGCGTTTGAAAGGAAGATTGTTTTGAACCAGCTATTGCAATGCAGAAATATTCATAAGAAATTTTCAAATACACCCATTTTGCAAAACCTTTCGTTTCATCTTGAAGAAGGTGAACATTTTACAGTTGTTGGGCCATCAGGATGTGGTAAGAGTACTCTCCTCAGGTGTCTTGCTGGTTTGGAAGCTCTAGATGAAGGAGACATTTACTTAAGAGAAAAGTCAATTGTGAGACTGAGACCAGAAAATCGATCGGTCGTTTTGATGTTTCAAGATTCATTATTATTTCCTCATTTAACAGTATTAGAAAACGTGACTTATGGTTTGAAAAGAAAAAAAGTAGCAAAAACCGAGCGTGTGAGGCAAGCTGAACGAATGTTAAAAAAAGTGAAGCTGTTTAAATGGAAAGATGCCTTTCCACATGAGTTATCAGGTGGTCAAAAACAGAGAGTATCACTTGCGAGAGCTCTCGTGCTGAAACCAGATCTACTTTTATTAGATGAGCCCTTTAGCTCACTTGACGCTGCTCTACGAGAATCACTTCGTGGTGAGGTGAAGGATTTATTAAGAGAGGAAGGGATTACTTCACTGTTTATCACTCACGACCGCGACGAAGCAATCGAAATGGGCGATAGACTTGCTGTTATGTTTGAGGGAAGATTCATCCAAATCGGTCTTCCTTTTGATGTTGTCACAAATCCTTCATCTATGGAGAGTGCTAAAATTATTGGAGAAGGTTTGGCTCTAGAAGAAGGGTTTATTCCGCTTAGTAAATTAAAAGCTATTCCTCTGCAAAATAAACCTAGTAACCAAGATTTTACCTTTGTTTCAGGAAAGGTAAGCGCGGTTACAGTGAAAAATAACATAGAATGCTATCGTATATCATGGGAACAGGGAAGTGTTCTTGCTATGTCAGATAGCCGTTTAGTTGCTGGCCAAGAGGTTCTGTTAAGTGCTAAGAGGGAAGAAATGAAAAAATATTCCCATCAGAAAGATCAATGGGGACTTGCTCAATGACTAGTAAAACAATTCTAAAAGGATTAGCGTTAACGGCACTTATTATTGTAATTTATTTACTAAATCAATATGTATTTGATTTTAGACCTTCTTATATTCGTAGTTGGATTTCATCATTCGGCTTTTATGCCCCATTAATTTTCCTGATTATTTGTATTGGTCGACCCTTTGTGCTCTTTCCTACCTCGATCATTTCGATCAGTGGTGGATTAGTATTTGGGCCCATACTTGGTACAGTTCTTGCTGTGGTAGGTGGTTCAATAGGAGCTCTTCTTTTCTTTTCATTAGCAAGAAAATTAGGAATGAATATTCTACCAAAATCATGGAAGCGGAGGGGAGAAAACCTGGAGAAACGATTATCGGAAAAGGGTTTTCTTTATGTCCTCTTGTTACGTCTCGTCCCTTTTCTCCATTTTGATTTAGTTAGCTATGTTTGTGGGGTTTCTAATGTGAGTCGGAGGAAATACTATTTAGCAACACTGCTTGGAATGTTACCAGGCGCCATTGCGTTGAATTTTCTTGGCGCAAGTTTTTTATCAAATAATATTTCATCGGTCATTATTGCTGCTGCAGTATTGCTTCTATTACTACTCGTAAGTTTATATATTCGCAGAAAAGCATTTGGACCTTCTGTTGAAGAAGAACTGAAATAAGGACGGTGCTGTCGTGCTTGACACTCATGCAAGAAAATATGTTCAGCCTCTAATGGATCGCACCTCAGATTCGCTACTTCGTTTAGGTCTATCAGCTAATCAAGTAACAGTTATCTCATTCATTATTGGTACTTCATCTGGGATATTTATTTATCTTGATTATTACGTTTGGGCTGTTATTGTTTTATGGGCTTCGGGTTTTCTTGATGCTGTGGACGGAACAATGGCTCGGAAAACAAAGCCATCTGCTTTTGGCACCGTATTGGATGTAAGTTTTGATCGCGTTGTAGAAATTAGTGTCATATTAGGGCTCGCTTTTCGATTTCCAGAAGCAATGTGGGCCCTCTTGTTATTAAGTACTTCTATCATTTTTGCCATGACGATCTTCCTTACAGTAGGGGCAGTGTCAGAGAAAAAAGGCATCAAATCATTCTATTATCAAGCTGGGGCTGCGGAAAGAACAGAAGGTTTTATTCTATTTACAGCAATGGTTTTGTTTCACAACTTTTTAGTTATTTTAACACTAGCGTTTGTAGCAATTGAACTATTTACTGCTTTTCAAAGACTAATAGAAGCAAAAAGGATATTAGGATAGAGGAGATGTAACAAATGAAAGAATATGATCTAATTGTAATAGGCGGAGGTTCTGGTGGACTTACTGCTGCATCTGGTGCAGCTAATATGGGAGCCAATGTGGCTTTAATCGATGATCAGCCTGGTTTAGGTGGGGATTGTCTTCATTTTGGATGTGTTCCATCAAAGGCCTTTATTACAGCAGCTAAAGAAGTTCATGCTGTCTATAAAGGCGCAAAAGAGTTTGGACTTACGGTCAGTGGTGAAGTGCTCTTTAGTCGTGCAATCGAACGTGTGAAAGAAGCGATTGATGAAATTCAAGAAATTGATAGCGATGAACGATTTGAGAAATTAGGGGTAGACATTTACCGAGGCAAAGGCTCATTTAAAGATAGTCATACAGTTCTCATTAATGGCGAGAACCCGATCAAAGGGAAACGAATTGTGATTTCCACAGGATCAAGCCCGAAAGTTCCCCCAATCGACGGAGTGGAACATGTCTCTTATATTACGAATGAATCGATTTTCAATTTAGATCACTTACCCGAAAGTATCGTTTTTATAGGTGGTGGTCCTGTTGGACTTGAGCTTGCTCAATCTCTCTCAAGATTCGGCTCCAATGTAACGATATTAGAAACCTCTGAGACCATTTTGAAAAAAGAAGATCATGATATTATTCCAATTGCTACGAAGGAATTGGAGAAAGATCTTTCTTTTGTTTTTAAAGCAGAAGTTAAAGGAATTAAAGAGAAAGATGGCCATAAAGTAGTGACGTATGTTGAAAATGGGGAAGAGAAAATTATCCAATCAGAAATGATTATGATGTCAACGGGCAGAAAGCCTAATACAAATAAATTAAATTTAAAAGCAGCCTCAGTAGATGAGAATAATGGATTTATTACAGTCAACGCTTCATTACAATCAAGCCAATCACACATCTATGCAATCGGGGATGTGAATGGCGCCTTTCCTTTTACACACGCGGCTGGTATGGAAGGCAAGCTTATCGTACAAAACGCGGTATTTGGGTTGAAGAGAAAAGTAAGCTATGAGAACGTTCCGTGGGTTACTTATATCGATCCTGAGGTGTTCCATCTAGGAATGACTGAGAAGGAAGCGAAAGAGAAACATGGCGATCAAATTCGCGTTTTCAAGGTTGATACAGAAGATGTCGATCGATTTATAGCTGAGCGCAAAAAAAATGGACTTCTAAAGGTAATAACAGACATGAAGGGTCATATTCTAGGTGCTCATGCTGTTGGAGAAGATGCTGGAAGCTGGATGCAAGAAATTGTTTTTGCGAAGGAACATGGTCATAAAATCGGGGACATTTCTACAGTCATTCATCCATACCCAACGAAAGGTGCTATTTTAAATCAAGCTGCCGATTTATTTTGGAGAGAAAAATTATTTGATGGTTGGCTTCCCAAGGTATCAGAAAAATACATTAAATGGGTTCGATAAGGAATCAGAGGACAGAGGAGGAGAAGTTTGAAAAAATTGTTGTTGATTGGAGCGGGACATGCACATCTTCACATCATGAAGAAGCTTCAGAAAAAAAAAGAAAATTATGAAGTGACCATTATTTCTCCATCGGAGTATCAATATTATTCTGGAATGTTCTCGGGATATCTCGAAGGTCTGTATAACAAAGAAGATATGCGAGTACATATTCCAACATTAGCAAAAGCAGCAGGCATTCATTTTACGGATGGTGCAGCATTATCGATCGATGCAGAAGCGAAAGTTGTGTTAACCGAAAAAGGCGATATACTCTCATATGATGTGCTTTCTGTTGATATCGGCTCATTAACAGCCGGAATTGATGTCCCTGGAGCTAGAAAGCATGCTCTTCGGGTAAAACCTAACTATCGAATCGAAGAAGTAGCAAAGGCAATGCAGGACTCAGAAAAACCTGTCGTTGTAGGTGGGGGCGCTGCGGGTGTTGAAATGGCTTTAGCTCTCACTGCGAGAAGAAAACTTGAGGATAAAAAACCTGTTTCGGTCATTTCTCATTCCTCATTGTTAGAAAACACTTCAGCTAAAGCACAGGAAAAAATCAAGCAAATTATGCAAGATAAAAGCTTACCACTTTATTTGCAAGAAAAAGTGGCAAATGTAACGTCAAGTCATATTATCACAACAACTGGTAATCAAATTGCTTATGATGAAGTACTATGGTTAACTGGTCCAAAAGCACCTGGTTTATTTCGAACGTCTCAATTACCTGTTGATGAAGCGGGTTATTTACTTGTAGAAGATACACTACAAGTGAAGAAGTACCCGGCCATTTTTGCGGCAGGAGATTGTGCTTCTATCCAGCAGTATCCGAATCTTCCTAAAGCAGGTGTAGTAGCCGTGAGACAATCAGAGGTCCTTTGGGAGAATATTAAAGGTTTTATGAAAGGGACGAATGGTCGTCGTTTTCAACCTAAAAATACTTACTTATCGATTCTTTCTACTGGGAACAAACAGGGATTACTGTTATATGGGAAAATAGTGCTCCATCATTCTCTATCATGGAAATTAAAAAATCGAATTGATCAAAAGTTTATGAACACATACAAAACGAATGGTTAAGTACACTAGCCCTTTTTCCTCGATATGAAAAAGACTGTCAAAAACCCTCTTTCTTTAAGAAAGAGGGTTATTTATGTGGAAATATCATGATTGATCTTTGCATCAATTCATACAAAAAGACCGCGACTTTATAAGTGGGCATGAGAAAACACTGTCGGATTTTAGTGTTGAAAAGAAAGGGGTTGACGACACGATTACTAGCGAAAGATGACAAATGAGAATCGTTTTTCAATCTTTATGGCATGTCAATAACGTGTTATTTGAGAAAAGTCCTCCTTTATGCTGATATCGTAATGGAATAAAAAAGAGGTTTAGGGAATTCGTCATAGTCGTGTTACTAAAGAAAGGTTCGCTGCTTCTATAGTCCTTATACGCTAAAGGCTATTTAAAAACGATATCGACCATCAAAATACTACACACATCCAGGACAATCGTAATTTTTTTATATTAAAAGTACTTTGAGAGAATTGGATTATTTTCTGAAAATTTTTTTATTTTTGATTTGAATGTGACAAATTCTGGTATAGCATGTTAGGTGAACCCAGCAATTCAAAAGGAGGGCAGAGAGTAAACACAAAACCAATGATAGGGAGGAAATATGTTGAGAAAACGAAGCAAACGTAAAATCGTAGTTCTATTTGCTTGTTTTATTCTCCTCATCACGAGCTTCATGCAACCAGCGATGCAAGCGAACGCGAAAAGTGATTCTTCTGTATCCATGAATGATGAAGTGAAACGCATTGATCAGAAGGTATCGAAAGCATTCGAGAAGAACGAAAAAGTAACGTTCCTGATTAAATTTGCAGAACAAGCTGATACGACAAAAGTTGCGAAAGAAGCTGAAGAAAAAGCTAAGAAAAACAACTTAACTTCCTTTCAAGCTGAAATCACTAAGCGATCAGCTGTTGTTAATGCGTTAAGAGCTACGTCTATTGAAACACAGCACTCTGTGTCCACATACTTAGAACAACAAGAGAAAAAAGGCAATGCAGAAGACATAAAATCATTTTACATCGTAAACGGTATGGCAGTAAAAGCAACAAAAAAAGTGATGAACCAGCTAGCATCATTTCCTGAAGTGGATAAAATACTTCCTAACGAAATCAGGCAGATTCAGCCAATACCAGATAAAACGAAAACTAAGGCTAAAACGACTGCAGATACGAACTCAATTGAGTGGAATATTGATCGAGTAGGTGCTCCTGAAGTATGGGATATGGGAATTGATGGGGCAGGGACGGTGATCGCTAACATTGATACCGGTGTTCAATGGGATCATCCCGCTCTTATGGAACAGTATCGAGGATATAGTTCTGAAGGGGTGGATCATGAATTTAACTGGTTTGACGCTGTAAGCGGAGAAGCCGCCCCATATGATGATCTCGCACATGGGACTCATACAATGGGAACAATGGTTGGCGCTGAACCGGATGGTTCGAACGAGATTGGCGTCGCTCCTGGGGCAAAATGGATAGCGGTAAAAGCTTTTAGCGAAGACGGTGGAACGGATATCGATCTTCTTGAAGCAGGAGAATGGGTTATTGCTCCTAAGGATGCTGAAGGCAATCCACACCCTGAAAAGGCTCCTGATGTCGTGAACAATTCTTGGGGAGGCGGACCTGGGCTTGACGAATGGTATCGCCCAATGGTTCAAAACTGGCGAAATGCAGATATATTCCCAGAATTTTCTGCTGGTAATACAACACTATTTAATCCCGGAGGTCCAGAGTCAATCGCAACACCAGCAAATTATCCTGAGTCATTTGCTACGGGAGCTACAGATATCAATGATGCTCTTGGGAGTTTCTCTCTACAGGGACCATCCCCATATGATGAAATAAAACCTGACGTTTCAGCTCCTGGAGTTAATATCCGTTCTGCGGTACCAGGGAGTAGCTATGAAGGAGGGTGGAATGGTACGTCGATGGCTGGGCCCCACGTATCAGCGATCGCGGCCCTCCTTCGTCAAGCAGATCCATCGTTGACGGTTGATGAAATAGAAGACATCTTTTTAAACACCGTCACACCACTTACAGACGATGAATTCCCAGATTCTCCGAATAATGGTTACGGTTATGGGTTAGTGAATGCATTTGACGCCGTTTCTTCTGTTATGAGTGGGCTCGGTACATTAGAAGGTGATGTGATGAAAGAAGGAAGCGATGAAGAAGAGCCCACGTATCAACACGATGCTCCTTCAGAAGCCTATGCTCAGATGGACCTTCCTCTTACCGTCACAGCGACAGATAATGTTAGCGTAATGAGTGTAGAGCTTGAATATGCTCATAACGGAGAGTTGACGTCAACTGAAGCAACAAGAGTTGATGGGAACTATCTTTCTGGATCCTATCAAGCTATTATTCCGGGTGACGCCGTCAGTGAACCTTCCGTTAGTTACAGGTTTAAAATCGAAGACTATGGCGGACATGTTGTCACAACGGACGAATATCAGGTAGAAATTATCCCTGGTATCTCAACAGGTTACGAAACAGACTTTGAATCAGAGCCAGCTGGATGGATGAGCTGGGGAGAAAATAATTCATGGGAGTGGGGGACGCCAACGGTTGGTCCTGAAGCTTACTCTGGTGAAAAGGTTTATGGAACCAACCTTGATGGAGCATATGACAACAGTGCTAACATGACGCTGATGATGCCTCCTATCGATTTACCAGAAGGTGAAGCATATCTTCAATTCAATCAATGGTATGAACTTGAAAGAAACTATGATTATGGTCATCTCTTCGTTTCAACCGATCAGGAAAATTGGGAAGCTCTTGCGGAGTATAATAATCTTTCTGATGAATGGGTGAGTGAAGAGGTTGATCTATCAGCCTATGAAAATCAGCGAATTTATTTAGCTTTTCACGTCGAGACGGATGGTAGCGTGATGAAGCAGGGCTGGTATATTGACGATGTAAGTTTATCAGCAGAGCCGATGGAAGTCGCCGCTAAGAAAAAGAGCGCGAAAGTTTCTATTCAGCCTGATGAAAAATCTGCTAGTGCCAAAGCGAAAGAAAAAGTCAATCCTGACAAGTTAAAACCTTCACCGCTTGTTGTAAATCCAGTTCAAGAGAAACCATCACCTACACCTCAAGCTCTGCCGCTTCAAGCAGAAGTGTCTATTCTTGAGACAGGGCGCTCGGCAACAACGAACTTGGAAGATGGAAGCTTTTCCATGACTCATGCAGCAGGGGACTACACAGCTATTGCAGAAGCATATGGCTACCAGTCAGAGACTCAGGAAGTGACGATCGTAGATGATGAAGTGACAGAAGCTGACTTCACATTAGAAGCGATACCAGAGGGAGAAATCGAAGGAACAGTAAAGAATAGTGAAACAGGAGAGCCAATCCAAGATGCAACTGTTTTATTAGTAGAAGATGCTGCTATAGCACCTGTGCAAACGGATGAAGAAGGACATTATTCAGTAACAGGTTATGAAGGGGAGTATACGTTAAAAGTTCTTGCGGCCGGTTACTATAGCGAAACATTTAACGTCAATGTGGAAGCGAGCGAGACAGTTGTACAGAATGCTGAACTTTCCCCATTCATCGGATATGCAGGGGAAATCGGGTATGACGATGGTACTGCTGAGAACGCAAGAGCGTTCTATGATGCTGGGAACGGTTGGGCTGTGAAAATGTCGCTTGCAGAAGGTCAAGAACGCGCTCTTGTAACTGGAGGGTTATTTAGATTCTGGAATACGGAATGGCCAAATCCAGGCGGCACAAATTTTAAAGTCGAAATTCATGATGCATCAGGTCCGGATGGAGCACCAGGTAAGAAACTCGCTGGTCCAATTGACGCGACTGCTCTTCGAAATGGCGAATGGACGATGGTTGATCTGTCTGATCAAGGAGTGATCGTAGAAGGTGATTTTTATATCACTTATATTCAAGCGGATGCCAATCCAAATGCTCCGGGCCTTGCAACAGATGAAGACGGAGAATATGTCGACCGAAGCTGGCAATATGTTAGCGGCGCATGGTCGAAGGCTCCTGAAGAAGAAGGGAACTATATGATCCGTGCAGTAGTTGATTATGAACTAACAGCACCAATGATTACATCTCCAAAAGACGGATCGTATACAAACAAGAATAGCATTGAAATTGACGGTGAAACCGCACCAATGACAGACGTTCATATTATGAAAAATGGCGAAGAAGAAGCTGTCACAACTTCTAATGAAGAAGGTCATTTCACAACAGAAATCCAATTGAGCGATGGTGAAAATCAGTTAACAGCTCGTGCATCAACTGATCGTGGGATGACGGAAGAATCTGATGCTGTAATGGTTACTTTAGACCAAACGAGACCGGAATTAACTATCACATCTCCTAAAGATGACTGGAAAACAAATAAAGGATCCGTAACAGTTAAAGGTGACGTTCATGATGAAAATCTTGCTTGGGTAAAGGTTAACGGAACGAAAGCGAAAGTAGAAGATGGTGCATTTTCACATCGGATGCTGCTCGAGCAAGGTGAGAACATTATAAAAGTAGTGGCGAAAGACAAAGCAGGAAATAAAACGAAAAAGTCGATCAACGTTTATTCCCAGCAAGAAGAATTGGTCATTAATCAATTAAAACCAGATCAAAATAAAGATCTTCAAGCGGGAGAATCAGTCAAAATTGAATTCGATAGCGCTCCAGGAATAAAGGCTACTTTCTCAATTCGTATGCCGCTAGTGAATCCAACGATGATGCCTTCAAGTATGACTGAATTTCCAATGATGGAAGTATCAGAAGGGCATTATGTCGGTTACTGGACAGCTACTTCGAATGTGGTGGCTGAAGGTGCTGAGATCGAAGTGAAAGTGAAAGATTCTTTTGGCAACGAGACACGTAAAACAGCGGAAGGATTACTAAATATCAATACGAAAGAATAGTTTAAACCATCGAAAAAGCAGGCAGTCGAAATAGACAGCCTGCTTTTTTGAATTGTCCGGTATTTTATCAAATTTCATCTTAGCAATGTATAAGCATATTATCCGGGGGTCGTTTTCTTATCATTTCTGATAAAATAAAATTCGAAATAATTGTCAAATGTGGATTTGCAACTTCAAATGTGCAAAGATATTGTAAAGACGTTTATAATGGAGAAGAAGCAAATTGCTGAAAAGGAAATGATGATATGGCTTTACGATATGCTCTTCTTGGATTACTCACAAAGAAACCATCAACTGGATATGAGCTAACACAACAATTTAGAGAAACGATGATCCATTTTTGGTCTGCGCATCATACCCAAATTTATCGCGAACTTAGTAAGATGGAGAAAGAGAAACTAGTAAGTTTTGAAATTGTTCCGCAGTTAGATCTTCCAGATAAAAAGATCTATTCAATTGAAGATAAAGGGTATCATCTTCTCATTGAATGGCTTGCTCACCATACTGTAGAACCACCAAAAATGAAAAACGAACAATTGATGCGTGTTTCTTTATTTCATCTTATTCCAAAAGAAGAAGCGATCCAATTTTTAAAAGAGAGTAAAGAGCATCATCAAATGGTGCTTGATCATATGAACAGTTGGAAAGAAGAAAATGAAGTTGATCATAGAATAGAGAAAGATCGTCTGGGGGAATACCTAACGCTTGAATACGGTAGGCGTCAGATGAAAACCTGGATTGAGTGGTGTGACTGGGCTATTGAGTTTATAGACGTTATTATAGAAGATAGTGGAGAGGAGAGATAACATGAGAGTGACATTCACAGATCAAGCGATCGAGAAATTAGAACATGATTCTGAGGGGTATATGAAGTTACATTATGACATCGAAGGTTGCGGGTGTGTAGTGAACGGTGTTACGCAATTAGTAAATGATTCCGCTCAGGGTGATTTTAATATGACGCTTGAATCAAATTTCAGACCTGTATTGATTCAGAAACAATATAAAGTGTTTTTTGATAAAGAAATGAAAATTGATTTCCTTCCGAAACACCAGTGTTTTATGCTTAAAAGTGATAGTGAAATCATTAACCCGAGAATGCGGTATATAAACAAAGGATAACGATTAGGGGGATTTACTAGAGTGACGTTTTTGATGTATTTTGTTATTTTTTTCGTGGTATTTATGGTCGTAAAGGGAGTTCTAAATTTATTTAAAGGTCAAAAGATGGATCGAATTACGGTTATCGGTGGACTAGTTCTAGCTCTAATCTATAGTATTATTTTAACTATAGTAAAAGGATGAAATAAGCACACTATTGTGTGCTTATTTTATTTAGTTTACCATAATATTTATATGTCTACTTTATGGAGGCTTCCTTTTCTTTTTTATATAACGTTCGATAGGGTGTTAGGATGGATCTTGATAGGTGAGGCTCAATCTCATCAATTGCTCTCATTAGTTTTTCTAGATCAATACCTGTTTTGATTCCCATTCTCTCCAACATATAGACAACACTTTCTGTGGCAACGTTGCCTGTCGCTCCTTTGGCGAAAGGACAGCCGCCTAGTCCGCCAGCTGACGTATCAAATCTTGAAATTCCAGCTTGCAGGCATGCATAGATGTTAGCAAGGGCCATTCCACGTGTATCGTGGAAATGCGCTGTTAACAATGTTGTTGGAAACTCCTTTACAAGTTGGCTAAAAAGGTTATGCGATTCCTCAGGCGTGGCCATTCCAATAGTATCTGCTACGCTTAATTCATCTACACCTGCATCAACGAATTGATGACAAACGTCAATTGTATCATTACCGTCTATTTTCCCTTCATATGGGCAATAGAAAGCAGTGGAAATACAAGCTCGAACGAAGTAACCATCCGCTTTTAATTCTTCGACTAAAGGAAAGAGCTCATGAAGAAGCTCCTTTGTCCCTTTATTGCTATTCTTTTGATTAAAGGAGTTACTAACACCAGCAAAAAGTGCTATGGCTTTCACGTTCGTTTCTTTAATTCTCTCTACCCCTTTACGATTAGGAGCTAAGACAAAGTTCCGAGTATCATCAAGGCATGTTTTTACTATTTCACTGGCATCTTTCATTTGGGGGACCCATTTCGGTGATACAAATGAAGTAATTTCTATTTCTTTCATTCCTGCCGCTTTTAAACCTTTAATAAAACGGATTTTATCATTAGTTTTGACCTGGTTCTGTTCATTTTGAAGCCCATCTCTTGGACCTACTTCAATGATTGTGGCGTGTTGTGGTAGCAAAACATTCATCACCCTTCTTTGTAAGCGCTATCTTTAATTAAAACAAAGGTTTGAAAGTCTGGCAAGACAATCGTTTGAATAATGGAAATTCTCGCTTTAAAGAAGGATTTTTTTGTTTTAAGTAAGAATTATGTAGAAGAGAGTCATAGATACATAAGGAGGAAATCGAAATGAGTCGAGATGTTGTAATTGTAAGCGCTATCAGAACGCCGGTAGGTTCGTTTAATGGTTCACTAAAATCTATATCTGCTACAGAGCTTGGGGCCACGGTCATTAAGGGAGCGATCGAAAGGGCTAGCTTATCGATAGATCAGGTGGAAGAAGTCATTATGGGAAACGTTCTTCAAGCGGGTCTCGGACAAAACCCTGCTCGTCAGGCTGCGATTAAAGCGGGCATTCCGGTTTCAACTCCAGCGATGACAATCAATAAAGTATGTGGTTCAGGATTGAAAACCGTTCATCTAGGAGCTCAATCTATTATGCTTGGCGATCAAGATATTGTTGTCGCCGGTGGGATGGAGAACATGAGTCAGGCACCTTATTTATTAAACGGAGCGCGAGAAGGCTTACGAATGGGTGACCAAAAGATGGTGGATAGCATGATTCAAGATGGATTATGGTGCGCATTTAACGATTATCATATGGGTGTTACTGCTGAAAATCTGTGCGATCATTATCAGCTAACAAGAGAAGAGATGGATGAATTTGCTGCCTGGAGTCAACAAAAAGCACAGGCTGCTATTGAAGAGGGACGATTTAAAGAAGAGATTCTCCCTGTTTCTATTCCGCAGCGAAAAGGTGACCCTCTTTTATTTGATACTGATGAATACGTTAAACCAGGAACGACGGCTGATAAACTTGCAAAGTTACGCCCAGCTTTTAAGAAAGACGGTGGGGTTACGGCAGGAAACGCTTCTGGAATTAACGACGGCGCAGCCGCTGTTGTTTTAATGAGTAAAGAGAAGGCAGATGAACTTGGAATAGAATACCTTGCTGTTATTCGCTCGAATGCAAGCGGTGGAGTAGATCCGAGCGTTATGGGGCTAGGTCCAGTTCCGGCTACGAAGAAAGCACTTGAACGTGCTGGGCTTTCAATGAACCAAATGAATCTAGTAGAAGCAAATGAGGCTTTTGCTGCACAGTCTCTTGCCGTTGGAAGAGATCTTGATTTTAATAAAGAAATCTTAAACGTAAACGGTGGGGCTATTGCACTTGGTCATCCGATTGGCGCAAGTGGCACTCGAATTCTAGTAACTCTACTACATGAAATGAAACGTAGAAATGAGCGCTATGGTCTAGCTACGCTTTGTATTGGTGGAGGACAGGGAGTAGCAACAATTGTTGAACGAACTTAAAATGGTAGGAGGTAAAAGTGAATGAAACCAATAGTTGATACATTTCAAGAAGCAGTACAAGATGTTCAGGACGGAGCAACGATTCTTGTTGGTGGGTTTGGCTTAGTAGGTATTCCAGAGAATTTAATTCTTGCATTAAAAGAGAGAGGAACGAAGGACTTAACAGTCATATCAAACAACTGTGGAGTTGATGACTGGGGTCTGGGATTGCTTCTTAAAAATAAACAGATTAAAAAAATGATTGGTTCTTACGTTGGGGAAAACAAAGAGTTTGAAAGACAGGTGCTTTCAGGAGAATTAGAAGTGGAGCTCATTCCACAAGGAACACTGGCAGAACGAATTAGAGCTGGGGGGGCTGGAATCCCAGCCTTCTATACTCCAGCTGGCGTCGGAACGCCGATTGCTGAAGGAAAGGAAGTAAAAACATTTAATGGAAAAGAATACTTACTTGAAGAAGCGATACAAGCTGATTTTTCCTTTGTTCGAGCACTCAAAGGAGATGTAATGGGGAATTTAGTCTACAACAAAACGGCACGCAACTTTAACCCAATGATTGCAGCCGCAGGAAAAGTAACGGTGGCAGAAGTAGAAGAATTAGTGGGGGTTGGAGAGTTAGATCCGGATTCTATTCATACTCCGAGCATTTATGTACAGAAGGTTATTGTTGGTGAGCAGCAAAAGAAGATTGAGCGATTAACGACGCGATAGGAGGCTAATGATGGTTAAAGTAGATAAAGCAGCAGTTCGTGAAAAGATTGCAAGACGTGCTGAAAAAGAAATCCTGGACGGCTCTTACGTAAATCTGGGAATTGGAATGCCAACAATGGTAGCTAATTACATTCCAGATGGTAAAAAGATCGTTCTTCAATCGGAAAATGGCCTTCTAGGTATTGGTCCTTATCCAAGTGAAGGCGAGGTGGATCCTGACTTAATTAATGCAGGGAAAGAAACGGTTACTGCAATGCAAGGAGCCGCTTATTTTGATAGTGCTGAGTCATTTGCAATGATTCGAGGAGGACATATTGACGTAGCCATTTTAGGTGGGATGGAAGTTTCGAAGAATGGAGATCTTGCGAATTGGATGATACCTGGAAAGATGATTAAAGGAATGGGAGGAGCAATGGATCTCGTTCATGGAGCAAAACGGATTGTGGTGATCATGGACCACGTTAACAAAAATGGAGAACCTAAAATTCTAAACTCATGTAGCCTTCCTCTAACCGGGAAAGGTGTTGTCAATCGCATTATTACAGAGCGAGCTGTTCTTGATATTACGGTTGAAGGACTTGTATTAAAAGAAGTGGCAACTGGCTATAGTATTGAGCAAATTCAAGCGTCAACAGAACCAGAACTAATAATAAATAATCCCATATTAGACGCCTTTTAGATTTTAATTTTGAGTCGAAAAGGAAATAGCGCAGTCAAATGACTGCGCTATTTTAAATTTAACGGTGCTTATCATATACATTTTTTTTCGAAACGTCACGTACTTTTTGTACTTCATCGGGTGTTAAGTCTGGAGCATTCTGTGCGGTAATGTTCGCAAGAAGCTGTTCACTTCGACTAGCTCCGGGAATAACGGTGGCTACAGCAGGGTGAGCAAGTGCATATTTAAGTGCCGTCTGAGTCATATTGCGCTTGTCCCCTTTTATTTCATTCAGCTGTTTAACCGTTTCAAGAACATCAAATTTAGAATAGTCGAGAAAACCATCTTCTTTAATTTTTTCCTCATAGCGATCTGTTAACATTCCTTTAGCGAGAGGACCCCTAGCAATGACACTAATGTTATTGTCATGCAATAAATCTAGCATTTCTTCTTCAGGCCGACGATCTAGTATACTATATTGCATCATTACGGAAGCGATAGAAGATTTCTTTACAAATTCTCGAATCACATTTGGTCGAATGCTAGAAATCCCATATTCAATAATGAGGCCTTCAGATTTTAATTCCTCGAAAGCCTCGATCGTTTCATCGATCGGATCTTCAATCGTACCACCATGTAGTTGAAAAAGGTCAATATGATCCGTTTTCAAACGTCTCAAACTGTCTTTTAAGGCTCCCTTAATATGCTTTTTAGAAGGGTCCCAGTACCATCCCTCTTTCCCTTCTTCGAAATGATTCCCTGCTTTGGTTGCAAGAACAACTGAATCTCTTCGATCACGTAATGCCTCTCCAACGATTTCTTCATTTAAACCGAAGTCATACAAATCTGCTGTATCGATAAATGTAACGCCGTTATCGACCGCCTCGTGAATGAGTGAGACCGCTTTCGCTCGATCGGTTCCTAGTGACATGGTTCCTAGTCCGATTTCACTAACATGAAGCTTTGAATTGCCAATTTGATTGGTTTTCATATCGAAGCATACCTCCCAAAATTAATTCTATTTTAAGTGTACCGTTATACGCGATTTCACGCCAATGATATGCTGGTAATTGGTGTCTTGTCACCTGGAAAACCACCTGCTATAGTAAAAGCACTAGGAGGGGTAGAATGATGAAAGAAGCGTTATTAATTATTGATATGAGCAATGACTTTATTCACGATCAAGGTGGACTTACTTCAGGAAAAGTAGGGCAGGAGATTGTTCCAAATATTATCACGCTCGCAAACGAGTTTCTTGAAGAAGGAAAGGAAGTTGTCATATGTATGGATGCCCATCAAGGAAATGATGAGCACTTTAATATTTGGCCCGTACATAATGTTATCGGATCCTGGGGCCAAGAATTATATGGGGAATTGAAAACCTGGTTTGAAGTGAATCAAAATCTTGCACATGTAACCTATGTACCTAAACCAGAATATGACGCTTTTTATAACACAAACCTGGAAGAAATATTGAAAAGCAAAAACATAGACACCGTTCATCTCTCAGGCGTATGTACCGATATATGTGATTTTTTAACCGCGTATGGTGCCTATGCAAGAGGGTTTCATACGGTTGCTCAAAGCAATTGTATGGCTACATTTTCTAAACACCATGATGTTTTTCTACAGCAAATGAAAAACATCTTCAAAACCGAAATTCGTTAAAGCAGAAACGCTGCCACGATATCTGGCAGCGTTTCTTATTTATTGAATTAATCTCAAGTGCGATTTTGTACGAACTGCAGGGGCGTGAATCCATTCTTCAATCGTTTCATAATGATTCATATAGTGTCTGATCATTAATTGAATTTGCTTTGGCTTTCCAACCATCGTAATCCCATTCGGCTGAATATAAACTTTCATAATCAAGACCTCCTAAATAGTTCGATACGGTGCTATCTTTCCCTATTATTTGTCTCATGTGATAGACTTTATGTATCGATTCGAATTTTTAGAACTAGGAGATGATGAACCAATGGACCATTTATATGAAAAGACTTTGCACTCAGAAACGATTTATGAAGGTCGAATTATTGACGTTAGAGTTGAGGATGTTCAGTTACCGAATGGTAAACAAAGCAAGCGAGAATTAATTGATCATCCCGGTGCAGTTGCGATTATTGCTCAAACACCTGATGATAAAGTACTCGCGGTTAGGCAATACCGCAAAGCGCTTGGCAAAGCGATTGTAGAAATACCAGCAGGTAAACTTGAGCAAGGTGAAGAGCCTGAATTAACTGCTGTGCGTGAACTAGAAGAAGAAACCGGTTATACGTGTGAAAAACTTGAAAAAGTGATTTCGTTCTATACTTCTCCAGGCTTTGCTAATGAGCTAGTCCATTTATATGTTGCCAAAGGATTAACGAAAAAGGGAGAACAGTCCGCTGATGAAGATGAATTTCTTGATTTGCTTCATTTATCAATAGAAGAAATGGAAGAAATGCTAGATAGCCAGGAGATTCATGACGCAAAAACGGCATATGCGATCATGTATTTAAAAATGAAGCTGATAAAATGAATTCATGTTATGCAGACTTCCATATACATATTGGAAGGACAAGGACCAATAAAGCAGTAAAAATAACAGGAGCAAAGTCTTTAACCCTATCTTCAATTTTAAAAGAAGCGAGATCGAGAAAAGGTCTTGATATGATTGGTGTAATTGATTGTCACGTTCCTGAAGTAATTGCAGAGTTGGAAGAGTACATTGATAGAGGTCTAGGTTACGAATTGAGAGATGGTGGCATTCGCTTCGGGTCACTTACTCTCATTTTAGGAACCGAAATTGAAATCTATGATGAAAACTGTCACGGTCCTATTCACGTATTAGTGTATTTGCCGAATTTATCAAAAATGAAACATTTTTCAGAGTGGCTTAATTCACGCATGAAAAACGTTACACTTAGCTCCCAGCGGATTTATGAAAAGGCGGAAGTTATTCAAGAAAAAACAAGAGAACTTGCTGGATTATTCATACCTGCTCATGTATTTACGCCATTTAAAAGTCTTTATGGTAAAGGGGTTAATCGGTCAATAAGTGAAGTGCTGGATCTTAATAAAATAGACGGAATTGAACTAGGACTTTCGTCAGATACGCAAATGGCAGACCAGATCCAAGAGCTTCATACTTTCCCTTATTTAACTAATTCCGATGCGCACTCCATACAAAAAATGGCTAGGGAATATCAGCTATTATCTGTAAGAGAGGCGACATTTACAGAATGGTCGAAGGCTTTAAAAGGAATAGAAGGCCGGGGAATTAAAGCGAATTTTGGCTTGAGTCCAAAGTTAGGTAAGTATTATAGAACCATTTGTTCTCAATGTCACACCCCTGTACTTCAAACATATTGCGAAGCTTGTGGTAGTCATAAAATAGTGAAAGGGGTCTTGAATCGAATTCAAGAATTAAGTTCCGCTTCCACTCATCCTAAGCGCCCCCCTTATATTCATCATGTTCCTTTAGATTTTCTTCCAGGACTAGGTCCGAAAACATTCGAACGGCTTTTAGCTGTTTTCGGAACCGAAATGAACATTCTCCATGCCGTTAGCGAAAGTGATTTGGCTAATGTAGTTGGGGAACCACTCGCTCACCTTATTGTTCTTTCACGAAGTGGAGAACTTGCATTAAAACAAGGCGGCGGTGGGACATACGGAAAGGTCATCAAGCAGCAGCAGAAGAAGAGATAATCTATCGATCAGTCATACGTTTCACTCCCTTTTCATAGACTTTACCAAAGGTGGTATGAAGGGGGAAGACGTATGAATCGTAGCAGACGTCTAAAGCAAATGATATCCGCTCATCTATCAGATCAGTTATCTCTCTACACATTTATTGCGGTTTTGTTTCTGATGGGAATTGTGTTTGGAGCTGTTATCGTAAATAGTTTAAGTTTCACTCAAAAAGAAGATCTTGCGGTTTATTTAAGTCGGTTTTTTGGACAGGTATCCGATGGCCAATTTGCATCATCTTCTGAAATGTTTCAGCAAAGTTTAACACACTATGCGAAGTATATCGGTTTGATGTGGCTTCTTGGTCTTACAATTATCGGTCTTCCTATTGTGTTAGTGATGCTTTTTCTAAAAGGAATTGTTGTAGGGTTTACTGTAGGGTTTCTAGTTAATCAAATGAGTTGGAAAGGCTTTTTGTTGGCTTTCGTTTCTGTATTTCCACAAAACATCTTGGCCGTTCCGGTAATGATTGTGGTAGCCACTGCTTCTTTAACATTTTCACTTAGGCTAATGAAACAATTATTTATGAAAAGAAGGTCAGAACCAATCTTCCCTCCGTTTATGAGGTTTTCGGCTCTTATCTTGTGCGCTTTGGTGCTTTTATGTGTTGCGGCGTGGTTTGAGGCCTATTTATCACCTGGATTAATAAAAGCAGTTGTGGATATAAAATAATATCGAAATAAATATCAGGTAATAATGATTACAATTTTGGGTTGATAATGATTTTAATTTGACACCGTTTTTCCTACTGCTTATAATGAAAATGGCATCGATCGAGGGAGGGAAATGGGACATGGAAAGCAGAATCGATCGAATTAAGAAACATCTTCATTCTCAAAGCTATAAGCTAACACCTCAACGGGAAGCAACCGTACGGGTTCTTCTTGAGAACGAAGAAGACCATTTAAGTGCTGAAGATGTGTATTTACTCGTTAAAGAGAAATCTCCTGAAATTGGCTTAGCAACGGTTTATCGTACGCTTGAGCTACTAGCTGAATTGAAAATCGTTGATAAAATCAATTTTGGCGATGGTGTGTCAAGGTTTGATCTAAGACAAGAGGGCGCTGCCCATTTTCATCATCACCTTGTTTGTATTGAGTGTGGTGCAGTAGATGAAATTCAGGAAGATTTGCTTGGAGATGTTGAAAAAGTAGTTGAAAACGATTGGAATTTTAAAATCAAAGATCATCGTCTAACGTTTCATGGAATCTGTTATCGCTGTCAAAAGCAGGAAGATAAAGAACAGTCAGAACAAGCTGTTAATCATAGTTAATAGTTAAAAAACAATTTTGTGACCCTACAATTCCTAACGATGTATAAAAAACTCCATCTCTGGCATATCTTTTACTAGAGATGGAGGTGCGTTAGATTGAAACAGGGTCTATTGCTTGTTTTAGATACAATGAAAGTTTTCTTGCTTTTTACTGGATGTACTTTACTATTTTACTTTGGCATTCTCTGGGTAAATCAAGAATACCAGAATTACCATCGCTATGATGTGCCACAAGGAAAAGCAGTGAAAGTCGTTCAAATGGAATCGGATACTCAGCTCACTTTCCTTGAAAGGCTCAATTTGTTTTACCAGACAGGTGAATAAGGGAGCGTTTGCAATGAAAGATCAGGTACAGGATTTTTTGCATTATTTAATCGTTGAGCGAAGCCTGTCCAAAAATACGCTCGATGCATACAGGCGAGATCTCGCTCAATATTTAAAACATTTAAATGAAAATGAGAATATATCTTCTTTGAATGATGTTCGGCGCATGCATATTGTAAACTATCTCTATGCACTTAGAGACAGTGGGAAAGCATCCACTACAATTGCTCGTAACATTGCATCCATACGAGCGTTTCATCAGTTTTTACTACGGGAGAAGGCTGCTGAACAAGATCCTTCTGTACATATAGAAACGCCAAAAACAGAGCGGAAGTTGCCAAAAATTCTTTCAACATCTGAAGTAGAACAATTATTGGAAGCCCCGGATTATTCGACTCCCTTCGGGAAACGTGATCGCGCAATGTTAGAGGTTTTGTATGCAACTGGTTTACGCGTTAGTGAACTGATCGATTTGAAAATGGAAGATGTGCACTTAACGATGGGGTTTATTCGAACGATAGGTAAGGGAAATAAAGAAAGAATCGTTCCGCTAGGTAAAATGGCAAGAGATGCTCTCACGACCTACCTTGATGAAGGCAGAGCGCAATTGATGAAGAAGAATCGAACAGATATGCTGTTTTTGAACCATCGTGGTGAAAGCTTATCAAGACAAGGATTCTGGAAAATTCTTAAAAAGCTTGCAGTAAAAGCAAATATTCTCAAGCCTCTTACGCCACATACGTTAAGACATTCATTTGCTACCCATTTATTAGAAAATGGTGCTGATTTGAGAGCAGTGCAGGAGCTTCTTGGACATGCAGATATTTCTACAACACAGATTTATACACATGTGACTAAAGCGAGGTTAAAGGATATTTATTCCACTTATCATCCTAGAGCCTAATAAAGGCACTCTCCAGAAAGAGGTCTGGTCTTTGGCCAGATTTTTTCTTTTTTCTGCTTTCGTAAACGCATTCACATATGTGTTTTTTGTTTTTTTCAAGGGAATAATAATCTTGAGTGGATAATGAACGAGGAGGATAAACATGACTAAACGTTTTAAAAGAGTATTTTTAGTTGTAATGGATTCAGTAGGAATCGGTGAAGCACCGGATGCTGAACAATTTGATGATCTAGGTGCAGATACATTGGGGCATATTGCAGATCATATGAATGGCCTCAAAATGCCGAATATGGAAAAGTTAGGTCTTGGAAATATTCGTGAACTTAATGGCATCTCGAGCGTTGAGAAGCCTATGGCACATTATACAAAAATGATGGAAGCCTCGAACGGTAAAGATACGATGACTGGACACTGGGAGATCATGGGTCTTCATATTGAACAACCATTCCGTACGTTCCCTGAAGGTTTTCCTGATGAGCTCATTTCAGAGCTTGAAAATAGAACTGGAAGAAAGGTTATTGGAAATAAACCTGCTTCAGGTACGGAGATTTTAGTAGAACTTGGCGAGGAACATATTAAAACAGGCGCGCTTATCGTATATACTTCAGCAGATTCTGTATTGCAAATCGCTGCACACGAAGATGTTGTGCCACTTGATGAACTTTATCATATTTGTGAGATTGCAAGAGAAATGACGAAGGCAGAAGAATATATGGTTGGAAGAGTAATTGCAAGGCCGTTTCTTGGAGAGCCAGGCGATTTTAAACGCACTTCCAATCGCCACGATTATGCGCTTAAGCCTTTTGGACATACGGTTATGAATGAATTAAAAGACAATGGGAAAGACGTTATTGCTATCGGAAAAATTTCAGATATTTATGACGAAGAGGGTGTAACAAAGTCTCTGCGTACGAAATCAAATATGGACGGCATGGATAAGTTGCTTGAAACTCAACAAATGCAATTTGAAGGAATCAGCTTCCTTAACCTCGTTGACTTTGATGCATTATATGGTCATAGAAGAGACCCACAAGGTTATGGCGAAGCGCTAGAAGAGTATGACGAGAGATTAACGGAAGTTCTAGGTCGAATGGAAGAAGATGATTTGTTATTGATCACAGCTGATCATGGGAATGACCCAATCCATCATGGAACAGATCATACACGTGAATATGTTCCATTACTTGCCTACCATAAAGGGATAAAAGAAGCAGTAGATCTCGGTATTCGTCAAACATTTGCTGACGTTGGTGCAACAATTGCGGATAATTTTGATGTAACGTTACCAAAACACGGGACAAGCTTTCTTAAAAAGCTTTAAGAATCAAGAGGAGGAACGAAAATGACAATTAAACAAGAAATACAAGATGCATCATCCTATATACAAAGTCAAGTTGGAGAGTTTCGTCCAGACATCGGGCTAATCTTAGGTTCTGGTCTTGGTGTACTGGCTGAAGAAATTGAAAACCCAGTGCAAATCCCCTATAGTGACATTCCGAATTTCCCCGTTTCAACAGTAGAAGGGCACGCTGGACAATTTGTATTCGGAACATTAAATGGAAAAGCAGTAGCAGCCATGCAAGGGCGCTTTCACTTTTATGAAGGTTATTCAATGGATAAAGTAACATTCCCCGTTCGAGTGATGAAAGAACTTGGGATTCTAAAAGTAATCGTAACGAATGCTGCAGGTGGTATAAATGAAGAGTTCCAACCTGGAGATTTAATGGTTATTGCTGATCATATTAATAACTTTGGAACAAATCCTTTAATTGGACCAAATAGTAATGAGTTTGGACCACGTTTCCCAGATATGTCTACCGCTTATTCAATGGATCTTCAACATTTAGCACAAGATACGGCAACAGAACTTGGAATGAAACTACAATCTGGAGTATATGTCGGAAATACCGGACCAACTTATGAAACGCCAGCAGAAGTTCGCATGCTGCGTACATTGGGTGGCGATGCAGTAGGTATGTCGACTGTACCAGAAGTTATTATTGCGAGACACGCAGGCATGGATGTACTTGGAATCTCTTGCATTTCAAATATGGCAGCTGGAATCCTCGATCAACCACTTCATCATGACGAAGTGATTGAAACAACGGAGAAGGTAAAGTCGAACTTCCTGCTTTTAGTTAAAACAATTGTAAGTAAAATGGGTTAAGGTAGAAAGGAGAGCGATTAAATGAGAATGGTTGATGTTATTCAAAAAAAACGAAATGGAAAAGAATTGTCGAAAGAAGAAATAAATTTCTTTATTGAAGGCTATACGAAAGGCGATATTCCTGATTATCAGGCATCAGCCTTGTTGATGGCAATTTACTTTAATGGAATGAAGTCAAATGAAACGGCCATGCTGACTCAAGCTATGGTGGATTCAGGAGAAACGATTGATTTGTCAGCGATCAAAGGCCATAAAGTGGACAAGCATTCTACAGGTGGAGTAGGTGACAAAACGACGTTTATAGTAGGGCCATTGGTAGCTTCTGTAGGCGTACCAGTAGCTAAAATGTCTGGTCGGGGTTTAGGCCATACCGGCGGCACACTCGACAAGCTTGAATCCATAAAAGGCTTTCATATTGAAATGACTAAGGAAGAATTCGTGAATAACGTGAATACACATAAACTTTCTGTCGCAGGTCAAACGGGCAATCTGGCTCCTGCTGACAAGAAGTTGTATGCTCTCCGTGATGTTACAGCTACTGTCGATTCGATTCCTCTAATTGCTGGCTCTATCATGAGTAAAAAGCTTGCTTCAGGAGCAGATGGGATCGTTCTTGATGTAAAAACGGGCTCTGGTGCATTTATGAAGAAACTTGAGGATTCTGAAGCACTTGCGAAAGAAATGGTTAATATCGGTAAGAATCTGGGACGAAACACGGTTGCGGTAATTAGTGATATGAGTCAACCGCTTGGTTTTGAAGTAGGGAATGCCAATGAAGTACGTGAAGCATGTCAGGTTCTTCAAGGAGAGAATATTGAGGATCTACGTCTTCTATCCCTCGAACTCGCTTCTCATATGACAGTTATTGCTGGTGCATTTGATAATTTTGATACAGCGTATAAAACGCTTGAAGAAAATTTGCAAAATGGGAAGGCGTTTGAATCCTTTAGAATGCTCGTTCAAGCTCAAGGCGGAGATGTTAGTGTCATTGATGACCTTTCTAAATTGCCACAAGCAAAACATGATATTGAAGTAACGGCACAGCAAGACGGATACGTTACGGAAATTGATGCTGAATCAGTTGGCGTGGCAGCTATGTATCTTGGGGCAGGAAGAGCAACCAAGGACGATCAAATTAACCACGGTGTAGGAATTACACTTAAGAAAAAAGTTGGCGACAAAGTAGAGAAAGGCGAAGCGCTTGTTGTTCTTCACAGCGATGAAGAAGACGTTCAAAACTCGATCAATAAGATTAATGAAGCGTACACGGTTTCTAAACAAGCTACTGAAAAACCTCAACTTATTTATAAAGTGATTAACTAAATACCGCTTTGTTATCTTTAGAAGGAGTCTCTATATGAGGCTTCTTTTTTTGCGTTTTTTAAGTGATCTTCGTTTGGAGGATCAAGAATTCGTATATTTTTCCAACATGTTGGAAATCCTTGTAATACTAAGAATGGAGGGATCACCAATGAAAGTTGTTGCAACAGCGCTCGCCTTCTTGCTGGGAGGAACCCTACTTGTTCCTTCTTTTACCCATGCAGAAGAAGCAAAGCTAAAAATCGCAGAGAATTCTTCTTCTGCAATTCTGATTGAGCGAGATACAGGTGAAGTATTGTATGAAAAAGATAGTGATAAAAAGCTACCTCCTGCGAGTATGACAAAAATCATGACGATGATCTTAATTATGGAAGCGATAGAAAGTGGCAAAATAAGCCTTGATCAGAAGGTAAGAGCAAGTGAATATGCTGCATCAATGGGTGGTTCGCAGATTTTCCTTGAAGCAGGAGAGGAAATGACTGTTAACGATATGCTGAAAGGCATTGCAATCGCTTCTGGTAATGATGCTTCTGTTGCAATGGCAGAGGCGATTGCTGGTTCGGAAGAAGAATTTGTTAAGTTAATGAATGAAAAAGCGGAATCAATGGGTCTTAGTCATACCCATTTTGTTAATCCGACTGGTTTGCCTGCGGAAGATCATTATTCAACAGCAAATGATATGGCATTAATGGCGAAAGAGCTCCTTAAATATGAATTGATTACAACATATACTGGCTTATATGAAGACTATTTAAGACAGGATACAGATAAAAAATTCTGGCTTGTTAACACAAATAAACTTGTTAAATTTTATCCGGGTGTTGATGGTTTAAAGACTGGATTTACAAGTGAAGCAAAATATTGTCTTACTGCTACAGCAAAGCGAGATGACATGCGAGTTGTTGCCGTCGTCATGGGTGCTCCTTCTCCAAAAGTACGTAATGCTGAGATTACAAAACTGTTTGATTATGCGTTTTCTCAATACAAAACCCAAAAACTATTCGATCGTAACAATGTTGTCACAGAAGTGAAAGTAAATAAAGGAGATCAGTCTTCTATGTCTGTTGTCACTTCTGAGCGTGTCTCTGTTTTACTAAAAAAAGGCCAGGAAAACGGTGATATAACAACGAGTATTAAAATCAATAAGAATATTGAAACACCTGTAAAGCAAGGGGATGAGGTGGGTGAGCTGTCGGTGAAAATTGACGGGCATGTGACGGCAACCTCCCCCGTTATATCTGCGGAAGATATAAACAAAGCTTCCTGGTGGCAGTTGATGAAACGAACGGCGGCGCAATTCGCCAAAGCACCTACCCAAAGTGTCAAGTGATCACCACTTTCATCGAATCAACACTAGTTTTGTCACGAAGAAGGAATTAACCCTGTAAAAAGAGAAAAAACTCACAAGCAAACATGAGGAGGAATGTTACGTGAGTCTTTCGATCAATCTTGAAGTAAGACATCCCGTTCTTTTGATTAGACTTGATGGAGAGTTGGATCACCATACGTCAGAAGAACTAAGAGACAGGGTAGATACGATTATTGAAGAACGTAAAATTGAGCATATTGTACTTAGTCTCGAAGGACTATCTTTTATGGATAGTTCTGGTCTTGGTGTTGTTCTTGGCCGTTACAATAAAGTGAAAAGTTTTGGTGGAGAAATGGTTGTATGTTCGATTTCGCCTCCTGTAAAGCGTTTGTTTGAAATGTCTGGACTCTTTAAAATCGTGAGACTAGAAGCTGATGAACAGCATGCTCTTGCAACTTTGGGGGTGGCGTAATGAGAAATCGAATGGAATTAGAATTTTCTGCGCTTAGCCAGAATGAATCTTTCGCTCGTGTAACGGTTGCTGCTTTTATTGCTCAGCTTGATCCTACTGTCGATGAATTAACCGAAATCAAAACCGTTGTTTCAGAAGCTGTTACTAATGCCATTATTCATGGATACGAGCAAAACGGAGAAGAAAAGGTTTATATTTCTGTGGAGTTAAATGACGATACGGTCAATTTAACGATTCGTGATCATGGTGTTGGTATTCAAGACCTTGAGGAGGCTAGACAGCCGCTATATACTTCAAAGCCTGAATTAGAAAGATCGGGTATGGGATTCACAATTATGGAAAATTTTATGGATGAGGTTAAAGTGGAATCGGCAAATGGACAGGGAACAACGATTCACTTAATGAAGTACCTATCAAAAAATAAAGCGTTATGTAATTAAGGGGACCTGCATATGGACGTGGAGGTTAGAAAAGGGAAGCAGTCGCAACTAAAGCCTGATGAAGTGAAGGAATTGATTAAACACAGCCAGGATGGAGACCAGGCGGCGCGAGATCTCATTGTTGAAAAGAATATGCGTCTCGTTTGGTCAGTTGTGCAACGATTTCTAAATAGAGGGTATGAAGCGGATGATCTCTTTCAGATAGGATGTATCGGTCTGCTAAAATCTGTTGATAAATTTGATTTAAGTTACGATGTTAAATTCTCCACCTATGCAGTTCCAATGATTATCGGTGAAATCCAGCGTTTTATACGTGATGATGGGACTGTGAAAGTGAGCCGGTCTCTTAAAGAAACGGGAAATAAAGTACGTAAGGCAAAAGATGAGTTATCCAAAACCCTTGGAAGAACGCCGACAGTAAATGAGATTGCAGAACGAATCGAGGTCACACCAGAAGAGGTTGTTCTGGCTCAAGAAGCGGTACGAGCTCCTTCTTCCATTCACGAAACCGTTTATGAAAATGATGGAGATCCAATTACACTTTTAGATCAAATTGCCGATAACACAGATACCGCCTGGTTCGATAAATTAGCTCTAAAGGAAGCGCTTCAGTATCTTGATACGAGAGAAAGGTTAATCGTATATTTAAGGTATTACAAAGATCAAACTCAGTCTGAAGTAGCCGAACGCCTTGGCATTTCTCAAGTTCAAGTTTCGAGATTAGAAAAGAAGATTTTAAAACAAATTAAAGAACAGATGAGTAAATAGCTCATCTGTTCTTTTTTTTGTTTAGAAGGAGAAGTGATAAGAGTGAACTTCAATTCGTTTTAGGGAATTAATGGTACTTATGTACCGTGAGAATGAGAGTGATTTGGTAGAAACATACTATAACCAATGTGCCCCTTGAATAAGGAGGTGAAGGACCATGGAAAGTGAGATGATTTATCTTCGACTCAGGCAGAAAAAGAAAGTCCCCCCAAATAAAGAACTTTTGATTGGAGATATTGCCCAGTTAATTGGAGAGGACAAGAAATGTGCCAAAGTAGAAAAAATCCCTATTTATCAGGTGACAAAAGAGGATAAAAATTTGGTTGTCATCGATGTAATGAAAGTGATAATAGCAATACAAAAAGTTATGAGAAATATTGAAGTACAAGTTGTTGGTCCTACGCAAACAATTGTTGAAGTTCAATACCCTAAGAAAAAACTAGCACCTGTTTACTTTGTGTTTATCTGGTTTTTACTATTTATTGGGGCTGCTCTCGCGATCATGAACTTTCACGAAGATGTCAGTATGAGAGAGGTTCATCAACAGATTTATAAAATTGTGACGGGAATCGATAATCCGAAGCCATTGCTTCTGCAAGTACCCTATTCATTTGGTCTCGGAATCGGGATGGTTCTCTTCTTTAACCATCTTTTTAAAAAGCGATTTAATGAAGAGCCAAGCCCTCTAGAAGTAGAAATGTTTAATTACCAACAGGATCTTGATCAATACGTCATTGTACATGAAAACGATGAGAATGGTCAAAACAAGCCATGAATGTTCAGTTTTTACTCGTCATGTTAATTGGCTTCGCAGAGGGGATTGCTGTAGGAGCTGGCTTCGTTGCTTTTCTTTCGGTTCTTGGTATTATTCCCCGTCTTACACAGCTATCAAAGACGTTACATCTTATTCGTTTTTATGAATGGGGAATTATTATTGGGGCTGTTGTATCAAGCTGGTTATCTTTACGAAACCCAACTTTAAACCTCCCTAAATTTGTAGTTGTCCCAATTGGACTTGGAGCGGGAGTGTTTATTGGTATGTTAGCGGCTGCTTTAACGGAAGTGTTAAACGTTCTTCCTATACTAACGAAACGAATTGGATTTATCGATAAGATCTTGTTTTTACTAATGGCTATTGTGTTAGGAAAGGTTTTCGGATCATTGTTTCATTGGACAATCTTTGTAAATGGAGGTTTAAAGTAATGGCAAATTCATTGAACGACCAGAAACAATATACAAAAAATATTAAAACTTATCAGCCAAAACCGCCTTATGTATTGAATGTGGTAAAAGCATTTGTTGTAGGAGGATTTATTTGTATGTTTGGCCAGGGCGTACAGAATTTTTATATGAACGTCTTTAACTTTTCAGAAGAAAATGCAGGAAATCCAACGGTTGCAACACTGATCCTTATCGCAGCCCTTTTAACTGCTTTTGGTTGGTATGACAAAATTGGTCAATTTGCAGGTGCAGGTTCCGCGGTACCTGTTACAGGTTTTGCAAATTCAATCACAAGCGCAGCTCTTGAACATAAAAGTGAGGGCATTGTACTTGGAATTGCAACGAACATGTTCAAACTTGCTGGTTCGGTCATCGTGTTTGGTGTTGTTGCAGCATATATTGTCGGCATACTAAGAATGCTCTTTAAAGCGCTAATATAAGGAGAGAATTGTTATGAAGTCAGGAAAACAAACTTGGGAATTCTCTACTGTTTTTTTGCAATCTGTAGGGACAGCGGTTGGTCCTAAAGAAGCAGAGGGGCCGTTCGGAGATTCGTTTGATGTCACCTATAGTAACCTTCATTGTGACCAGGATAATTGGGAACTCGCAGAAAGAAAGTTACTAGAAGATGCGGTAGAAAGCTGTTTATCAAAAAAGGAATTAACCCAGAAGGACATTGATATTTTTGTTGCAGGCGATTTACTGAATCAAATTGTTAGTGCAACTTATACAGCAAGAACAAATCAAATCCCTTTTCTTGGCGTTTTCGGAGCATGTTCTACCTCAATGGAATCTCTAGCTATTGCTTCATCATTAGTAGAAGGTGGATTTGCTAACAAAGCTATTGCAGGAGTAAGTAGCCATAATGCGACAGCAGAAAGGCAGTTTCGATACCCAACAGAATATGGTGGTCAAAAGCCCGGAACGGCTACCTCGACTGTCACGGGTGCAGGTGCCGCATTAATTAGTCAAGAACCATCGGATATAAGAATTTCCGCAGCAACAATTGGTCGAGTGGTGGATTGGGGAATAAAGGATCCATTTGATATGGGGAGTGCGATGGCGCCAGCTGCAGCAGATACACTAGCGACTCACTTTAAGGATTTAAATATTGAACCTTCAGAGTATGATCTTATCGTTACCGGTGACTTATCAGCTGTAGGGTCTCCGATTGTAAGAGATTTGTTAAGTGAAAAAGGATTTGACATCACAAACAATCATAATGATTGCGGGCTGATGATTTATAGACCAGATCAAAAAGAAGTATTTGCTGGTGGAAGTGGGTGTGCTTGTTCTGCCATAGTCACATATGGTCACCTTATTGACCTTCTAAAAAAGGGGAATTATAACAAAATTCTTGTCACAGCAACAGGATGTTTGCATAGTCCCGTAATGGTTCAGCAAAAAGAATCGATGCCAGCTATTGCTCACGCAGTCGTATTTGAGCGAGTTGGAGGTGTGAAATAGTGGAATATTTTATCGCTTTTGCAGTCGGTGGAGGTATCTGTGTCATCGGTCAATTATTACTTGATATTTTTAAATTAACACCTGCGCATGTCATGTCTTCTTTTGTTGTAGCAGGAGCCGTGCTTGATGGCTTTGGGATTTATGATCGACTAATTGAATTCGCTGGAGCTGGTGCGACTGTACCGATTACTAGTTTTGGTCATTCACTCCTCCATGGCGCTATGCAACAAGGGGAAGAACACGGCTTTATAGGAATTGCAATGGGAATATTTCAATTAACCTCCGCAGGTATTTCTTCTGCAATTGTTTTTGGATTTATTGTAGCCATTCTATTTAAACCAAAGGGGTGAGAATAATGAAAAAGCGGCGGGTGATCTTCGTCACAGACGGAGACCTTTATGCTCAAAAAGCAATTGAAAAAGTAGCGTCAGATATTGGAGGAAGATGCATTAGTCAATCTGCAGGAAATCCTACCCCGCTTGCTGGTTACGAAATTATCGCTCTTATTAAAGAAGCTCCTCACGATCCAGTTTTTGTTATGTTTGATGATAGTGGATTTCCGGGTGAAGGATATGGGGAACTTGCCATGCAGTCTGTTGCCGAAGATGAAAGTATTGAACTCCTTGGAGCTATTGCAGTCGCATCCAGAACTCATTTTTCAGAGTGGACGAGGGTAGATGTCTCCATTGATCGTGACGGAGAATTGACACACTACGGAGTCGACAAAAATGGATTTGCAGATATGGAGGCGGGTAGAATAGATGGCGACACGGTGTCGATATTAGATAAATTAAACCTTCCCATTATTATAGGTGTCGGTGATATAGGTAAAATGTCGGGTTATGATGATCCGGAAGTTGGTTCACCTATAACATTGAAAGCCGTTCAAATTCTGCTTGAAAGGAGCGGTTTCTATGACCACTAAAATTGATAATAAACAAAAAATATTTAAAAAGCTAAAAGAAAACGAAGAATTTTTGAAAAAGTCAATTGGGATTGGAAAAAGTTTTGATGTAGGAGTTCGAAAACTTAAGATTCTTAACAAAGAAATTCAGTTTTACTATTGTACAGGGCTTTGTGATACTTCCATCATTGTAGAGATTATGCGAGAGCTGATGGAAGTTGATGATCATCATCGATTAACGGTTAAATTTGAGCAGGTGATACATAATCATTTGCCACATCAGCAGGTCACAGAGGTTGAAACATTCGATGAAGTCATCGACCAGGTTTTATCTGGATTAATTGCAGTTTTTATGGAAGGCGAAGAAATCGCTTATATTATTGATGTTCGAAAGTATCCAGGAAGAACGCCACAGGAGCCTGATACAGAGAAAGTTATTAGAGGTTCACGTGATGGTTTTACTGAAAACATCATTGAAAATACGGCTTTAACAAGACGCCGAATCCGAGATGGTCGATTGCGGAATGAAATTTTTCAAGTTGGAGAACGGTCTAAAACAGACGTATGTATCACCTACATTCAAGATGTAGCCAATCCTAATTTAGTTGAAATAGTCAAAAAGAAATTAAAAGAAATTAACATTGATGGTATTCCAATGGCCGATAAAACAGTAGAAGAGTTTCTTGTGCACCAGGCAGGTAACCCATTTCCACTTGTTCGATATACAGAAAGACCTGATGTCGCGGCTTCTCATTTACTTGAAGGGCACGTTTTAATCATCGTTGATACTTCACCAAGCGTTATTATTACACCAACTACTTTTTTTCATCATGTTCAACATGCTGAAGAATATCGAGAAGCCCCTTTACCAGGCGCGTTTTTAAGATGGGTCCGATTTGGCGGGATGTTAGCTGCGCTACTGTTGCTACCTCTATGGTTATTAGCGGTATATGAACCGCAGTTACTGCCTGAAACGATCGATTTTATCGGCCCGAATGATGAAACAAATGTACCGATTTTTGTTCAAATTATTCTTGCTGAAGTAGGGATCGAAACGCTCAGGATGGCTGCTATACACACCCCGACGCCACTTTCCACTGCCATGGGGTTAATTGCAGCCGTGTTGATCGGACAGATTGCCATTGATGTGGGATTATTTGTTCCAGAAGTTATCCTATATGTTTCGATTGCTGCGATAGGATCTTATGCAACACCAAGTTATGAATTATCGATTGCAAATAAACTTGTAAGGCTTCTTCTTTTATTCCTTGTCTTTTTCTTTCGAGTGCCGGGATATATGATTGGAATTACGGCAATCATTTTATTCCTTGTTGCGTTAAAACCTTTAAATACCCCCTACTTATGGCCGTTTATTCCTTTTAATCCTAAAGCCTTTATTCAAGTGTTGATTCGTGTATCAGTTCCGCTCACTAAACTACGTCCAAGTATTACAGAACCACAAAATGAAACGAAGCAACCGGACAAACCACTTGCCGAATCTTAAAAAGTATGATAATTTATTTCTTAATTGAATAGACCTCATTGAATGTAATGGGGATAGAGGCGCAAAACGAATGAGTATGGTATCTGAGCATAGAATGGAATGCGAGGATGATATCAGAAAGGTCAATTTGCCGAAGTGAGAAAGGGGCCATTCTTTTCTTGCTGGGCTGCTGCTAAACAAGTTGCAGACTGTCACTGAAAGAGGAATTCTTTCGGTGGTGAGCTAATCCAACTCGTGAGGATACGGAGTAAACAGCCAATGTATCTATAAAGTTGGCTGTTTTTCTTATTTTATGGAGGGTTGCTCGCATTCATATCAGCGAGAGGGGAGAAATGATCGTGAATTTATACGGAACGTCAGCAATTTCAAAAGAAGGTCATTTATCAGTTGGAGGTGTTGATACAGTAGAATTAAGTGAAAAATATGGTACGGCCTTATACGTTTATGATGTAGCGATGATTCGAGAGAAAGCGAGAGCATTTCGAAATGCTTTTGAACAAGAGAAGGTCAACTACCAGGTAGCCTATGCTAGTAAAGCATTCTCTTGTATGGCAATGATTCAACTTGCTGAAGAAGAAGGCTTAAGTCTTGATGTGGTTTCAGGAGGAGAACTCTATACAGCTTTAAAAGCAGGGTTTCCGGTGGATCGCATTCACTTTCATGGAAATAACAAAAGCGAAGCCGAAATTCGAATGGCGTTAGATGCAAAAATAGGGTGCTTTGTTGTAGATAACTTTTATGAGCTAACGTTACTTGAACAATTAGCGGAAGAGAAAAATGTGGTTGCAAATGTGCTTTTGCGTATTACGCCTGGAATTGAAGCACATACCCATGACTATATCTTGACTGGACAGGAAGATTCTAAATTTGGTTTTGATTTACAAAGTGGTCAAGTGGAACAAGCGATTGTTCAAGCAACAAGCATGAAAGCTGTTCACCTCCTTGGTCTCCATTGTCACATTGGTTCCCAAATTTTTGAAACGAATGGTTTTGTAATGGCTATTGAGAAAATCTATCGTTACCTTGCTACCTGGTTTGAACTCTATGGGTATGAGCCAGAAGTTCTGAACCTCGGTGGAGGGTTTGGAATTCGGTATACTGAAGAAGATCATCCACTCCCAGTTGGAGACTATATCGAGGCAATGGTTAATGCTGTAAGAGCGCAGTTAGGTAATGCAATGAGAATGCCAGAAATTTGGATTGAGCCAGGACGTTCACTCGTTGGAGAAGCCGGCTTGACGTTATATACAGTCGGATCACACAAGAAAGTGCCAGAACTTCGTCATTATCTTGCAGTAGATGGAGGAATGACGGATAATTTACGACCAGCCCTTTATCAAGCAAAGTATGAAGCAACGATTGCTAATCGTATGAATGAGCCGAGAGAACATGTTTATTCTGTTGCGGGAAAATGTTGTGAGTCAGGTGACATGTTAATCTGGGATTGCACATTACAGCGCGCCATAGCAGGAGATACGATGGCTGTATTTTCAACTGGAGCGTACGGGTATTCTATGGCAAATAACTATAACAGACTACCTCGACCAGCGGTGGTTTTTGTAGAAAATGGAGAAGCACAACTTGTCGTAAAGAGAGAATCTTTTGAGGATTTAATTCGTCATGACCTTCCATTAAAACAAGCGATTATTTCAAAATAACTTTGTAAAAGTAGAAATGATAGGGAACAGCTTAAGTATGTGCTATAATGAAAGAGCTTTGAAGAAAATTGTTAGTGCAGGAGGATTTATTTATGAAAAAAGGAACAATTGCATTTGATAATGGAGAAACAATTGAAATTGAGTTTTTCCCAGAGGCAGCACCGAATACCGTTGCTAACTTTGAAAAGCTTGCTAACGAAGGTTTTTACAATGGTGTAAACTTTCACCGTGTTATCCCAGGTTTCGTAGCACAGGGTGGAGACCCAACAGGATCTGGAATGGGCGGACCAGGCTATTCGATCGACTGTGAAACAGAAGGAAACCCTCATAAGCACGTAGCTGGTTCGTTGTCTATGGCTCATGCAGGTAAAAATACAGGTGGAAGCCAGTTTTTCCTTGTTCATGAACCTCAGCCTCACCTTGACGGTGTTCACACTGTTTTTGGTCAGGTAACAGAAGGAATGGATACGGTTCTTCGCATTAAGCAAGGCGATGTGATGAAAGAAGTTAAAGTCTGGGACGAAGAATAGATTAGACGCATAAAAACTAAATACTTTCCTTCGGGGTCGGGTGAAAGTCCCAACCGGCGGTGATGTCTAGCTTATGCTAGCTAAGTCCGTGACCCGGTTGCGTAAGCAAACGGTGGATCTGGTGTGAAACCAGAACCGACAGTATAGTCTGGATGGGAGAAGGAAACTTATGACCAATCTCCTTTTGAATCGTGGATTCAAAAGGCTTATTTGGCATATAATTTTGACTCCCATAACGCCGTTATGGGAGTTTTTTTATTCTCTTTCTTAACCACTATGGAGAGTAGAAACGGAGCAAACACGATGGATCATAGGGATTTTATGAACACTGCGATTGAAATGGCAAAAAGCACGATTGGTCAAACACGTCCAAATCCTGCAGTTGGTTGTTTACTTGTAAATAATGGACGAATTGTAGGGATGGGCGCCCATTTGAAAGCTGGAGAAGGGCATGCAGAAATACAGGCTTTGAAAATGGCTGGGAGTGAAGCGGAGGGTAGCACGGCTTATGTCACGCTTGAGCCGTGTAGTCATCATGGCCGCACGCCTCCTTGTTCGGATGCTCTTATTCATGCAGGAGTTAGCGAAGTTTATGTGGCTAGTCAGGATCCGAATCCACTAGTAGCGGGTAAAGGTGTGTCCAAGTTACAAGCTGCGGGGATAAAGGTAACTATTGGACTATTAGAGGAAGAAGCCTTCAAATTGAATCGGATGTTCTTCCACTATATCTCTCATAAACGGCCATACGTCACTTTAAAAGCTGCGGCAACGTTAGATGGGAAAATTGCTTCACATACTGGTGATAGCAAATGGATAACAGGAGAAGAAGCTCGGAAAGATGTGCATGCTTTCCGTCATCAGCATGACGCTATTTTAGTAGGAATCGGAACGGTTCTATCAGACGATCCGTCCCTTACGACTCGATATGGAGAAGGTCTTTCTCCGATCAGAATCATCCTTGATCGTAATCTAAGGATTCCTTCTGATGCAAAAGTAATAAATGATCAGAAAGCGGAAACTTGGATTATAACAACTAAACAGGCTGTGCTAAAGAATGAGCGATCATTTCCCGCACATGTTCAGGTGCATGAAATAGCTAATCCAGCACTTCCTATTGAAGATGTATTAGCTCTCCTAGGGGAGCGAGAAATCACTTCCATTTTTGTGGAAGGTGGATCTGAAGTGCACGGTAGTTTTTTGGAAGCTCGTACTTTTCAGCAGGTGATTACATACATCGCGCCTAAGCTCATTGGTGGAAAAGAATCTCCAACAGCATTTGGAGCTAAAGGATTTGAATTGATGAGCGAAGCGGTCGATTTATCGATTGAAAGCGTTGAACGCATTGGACAAGATATTCGTATTATCTCATCAAGGAGGACTTCATAATGTTTACAGGTATCGTAGAAGAGATTGGCAGAGTGGAAAGTGTGCAGCAAGCAGGAGAGTCGATCGTGATGCAGATCGCTGCATCGAAAGTATTATCGGACGTTCATCTAGGAGATAGTATTTCGATAAACGGTGTTTGCTTAACGGTTACATCGTTTACAGATGCTTCTTTTTCTGTCGATATTATGCCTGAAACATTTCGTTCTAGTAGCCTGCGTCAACTAGCGCCGAATTCTTCAGTGAATCTTGAACGGGCTATGTCCGCAAATGGACGTTTTGGAGGTCACTTTGTTTCTGGTCATGTTGACGGTGTCGGGGAAATTACGCGAGTCGAGCAAATTGATAACGCGATTTACTATGATATCTCCATTCCTCGGAACCTGTTAATTTACTTTGTCGAAAAGGGATCCGTTTCTGTAGATGGCACAAGTCTTACTGTTTTTGGGATCGGGGAACACTCTCTTACGATTTCACTTATTCCTCATACTGTCGAAGAAACGGTGCTTGGTAAGAAAAGAGTGGGAGATACAGTAAACATTGAATGCGATATGCTTGGGAAGTATATTATGAGATATCTAGAACAAAGAAGCGGATCGAAGCCAGAGCCCACTGCTTCACTAGGGAGCCAGTTTTTTGAAGATCATGGGTTTAAATAAGTGATGCAAGAGGAGGTTAAGTCATGTTCCACACAATTGAAGAAGCCATTTACGATTTAATGCAAGGCCGGGTCGTTATTGTTTGTGATGACGAAGACAGAGAGAACGAAGGAGATTTTATTGCGTTAGCTGATAAGGTAACGCCAGAGACAATTAATTTTATGATCACAAAAGGAAGAGGACTTGTTTGCACGCCCATTACTGAACAACGCGCGAATCAACTGAAATTAAGTCCTATGGTTGACCATAATACTGATTCTCATGGTACGGCCTTTACCGTTAGTGTAGATCACAAAAGTACAACCACTGGTATTTCAGCCGCTGAAAGAGCCACAACAATTCAATACCTCATCCACCCAGATGCAAAACCCGCTGATTTTAACCGCCCAGGTCATATCTTTCCTTTAATTGCTAAGGATGGGGGAGTGCTTAGAAGAGCGGGACATACAGAAGCAGCAGTTGATTTAGCTCGACTATCAGGTTCAGCCCCTGCTGGTGTTATCTGTGAAATTATGAAAGAAGACGGGGAGATGGCACGAGTCCCTGATTTAAAAGAGATCTCTGAAGAATTCGATTTGAAGATGATCACAATTAAGGATTTAATTCAGTATCGAAATCGTAAAGATGTTCTTGTTCAAAAGGAAGTAGAAATCGAACTTCCTACTGAATTTGGATCTTTTCGAGCTGTTGGATATTCAAACATTATTGATCAGAAAGAGCATGTAGCACTAATAAAAGGAGAGATTTTTCCTGATCAACCGACGCTTGTTCGCGTTCATTCTGAATGCTTAACAGGTGACGTCTTTGGATCTTTCCGCTGCGATTGCGGTCCACAGCTTCATGCTGCTTTGGCACAAATAGAAGAAGAAGGGCACGGCGTGCTTCTCTACATGCGTCAAGAAGGAAGAGGGATTGGACTTCTAAATAAGATGAAAGCTTATAAGCTTCAAGAAGAAGGTTACGATACCGTTGAAGCAAATGAAAAGCTTGGATTTAAGCCGGATTTAAGAGACTATGGGATTGGCGCTCAGATATTGCGTGATCTTGGTGTCTCCAAAATGAACTTGTTAACAAACAACCCTAGAAAAATAGCGGGATTAACTGGTTATGGTCTTGAAGTAGCGTCACGAGTAGCGCTTCAAATGCCTTCAAGAAAAGAGAACGAACGCTACCTGAAAACCAAACACAGTAAGCTAGGACATATGCTACATTTCTAATAAAGTAACGAAACTATAGGAGGTTATTTAAGATGGGACAAACATTTGAAGGAAATTTGGTTGGATCTGGATTAAAAGTGGGTATAGTAGTAGGAAGATTTAATGAATTTATTACAAGTAAATTACTTGGGGGTGCTGAAGACGCATTAAAACGCCATGGCCTCTCAGAAGATAACATTGATGTAGCTTGGGTGCCAGGGGCATTTGAAATTCCTTTTGCTGCAAAAAAAATGGTGGATACCGGAAAATATGACGCGATTATTACGCTAGGAACCGTTATTCGTGGAGCAACACCGCATTTTGATTATGTGTGTGGCGAAGTTTCAAAAGGAGTAGCGAACTTAACGATGCAGACTGGCGTTCCTGTTATTTTTGGGGTATTAACTACAAATACAATTGAACAAGCAGTAGAGCGCGCTGGTACTAAGGCTGGGAATAAAGGCTGGGACGCTGCAACTGCGGCAATTGAAATGGCGAATTTATCAAAATCATTTGAAGGTTGATTATCTGTTCATTTTTGGCTATGATGAGTATGATATGCGAAAAAGGGTAGATAAAACTTGTGAAATACCCGGAAGTCATCAAGAATATTAGTGGATTCGTTTGTGCGTGATCGAAAGTGATCATGCTCACTGCGCTCTTTCGTTAGATGAGATGAACATTCTCATTTACGTTCGAATATGTTACAAAACGGAGAGCCAAGAATTACTTTAATGAGGGATAATCATGCTAATTCGTTATAAAAAAGCTCATGAGAAAATAGCCATGGGATTATTAAGTTTTATGCCAAATGAAAAAGATATAAAAAAACTGCAGCAATCAATTAAAGATTATGAAGAAATGGATTCACTGCAGCTTTTTCTTTGGAAAGAAGAAGATATCATTGGATTGCTCGGTATTGAGTGGGTAAACGAGAACGAAGTGGAGTTAAAAGATATTAGCGTCAATCCTTCTCACCGTCATCAAGGGATTGGAAAACAGATGGTTGAAGCACTTCGGGAAATGCTCAGTGATGAGATATGTATTAAAGGAAATGAATATACAGGAACTTTTTTCGAACGGTGTCACCTAGAAGAGAACATGAAGTAAACGATTGATTATAAGCAGAAAAGGAACGGCTTAGCCGTTCCTTTTCTGCTGTTTTAATTGTTGTTGTTGCTTTCTTTCTTGGATAATATCTGATCGATCTCTTCTTGTGTGACGATCAATCAGTTCAATGTTAGCAAGATCACTTTTGCTACCATAAATACATCCGAGTTCAAGACATCTATTTTGACACATAGTGAGAAGAGCATTATTTGTAAGTGGTATTTCGAAGCTGTTATACGGCAAGGCTTCGTTGATTCGTTGAAGTTCGGAAGCGAGGTTTTCAGAAAGCTCATCAATATTGATGGCTAAATGCTCAAGTTCTTCTCTTTCATTTAATACAATACGCCTCGCATTCGTAATCATTCTTTTGGCACCAGCGAAGTTACCGCGTCGATGATGGTAGAGTCCAACAGCAATTTGGATAAGCCCTACCCAATGAAGCTTACGACTTTCTCGAGGATCTTCCTTCCAATGTTCTTCTAGAATTTCATGACACTCAAAATAGTCACGAAGACCGTGGAAATGAGCCAGATATTCAATATAAGCTTCTGGATACATACTGATTCCTCCGTTTCTTTTGTAGTGTAGCACATGAGCGCGAGGCATCGAAAGTGCATCGCTTTATAGATAACTTTTAAAGAGATCCATCATCGGTCGTATAGTGGAAATATGATATAATCGGTATACTCGATGGACATGAATAAAGGAAGATGGAAAATGATGCAATATAATGTAAAAGTAGATGCGTTTGAAGGTCCGCTAGATTTACTACTGCACCTTATAAATAAGTACGAAGTTGACATTTATGACATACCGGTCTCGCAAATTACGGATCAATATTTAACATTTGTACACACCATGCAAGAGTTAGAACTTGATATAGCGAGTGAATATCTCGTCATGGCAGCAACATTACTTGCGATTAAAAGCAAAATGCTTCTTCCGCAAAAAGAAGAAGAAATATTGGAACAGGATCCGGATTTTGAGGATGATCCTCGTGATGAACTTGTTCAACGTCTTGTTGAATACAGAAGATTTAAAGAAGCAGCAAATGATCTTAAGAAAAAAGAGTCTAGTCGAAGTTTGCTCTATGTGCGGCCTCCTGCTGATATAAGTGAATACACCCAAGAAGATGATCAAACATCAATTGGGGATGTTACTTTATACGATATGCTTGCAGCATTTCAAAAAATGACGAGGCGAGTAAAGGATAAAAAACCAAAGCGGACGACAGTTCAAAGTGAAGAAATTCCAATTGAAGATCGGATGAATGATATACGTCATCAGTTACAAGGAGGCACTAGGAGACGCTTTAGCGAGCTCTTTAGTGAAGCGGATCGCGGACATATGATTGTAACGTTTCTCGCTGTTCTTGAACTAATGAAAACGAGAGATGTAGCATGTGAACAAGATCAAAACTTTGGAGAAATCATGATTTTTGAACGAGAAGGGAAGGCATCAGTGTGACGAATGAAGAAATAAAGAGCATCATCGAAAGTCTTCTGTTTGTGGTTGGGGACGAAGGGATTACTGTCAAATCTCTTTGTGAAACTACTTCGTTAGAGGAGGACACCCTTCTAGATGCACTAAAAGATTTGCAACAAGAATATGATGAAAAAGATCGTGGTTTTAAGATTAGCTTCATCGGTGGGGGCTATCAACTAACGACAAATGCTAAAAACGCGTCTTATATCGAGAAGCTAGTCGACACACCTGGTAATCATACGCTTTCGCAAGCTGCTCTTGAAACGCTTGCGATCATCGCTTATAAACAACCGATTACGAGGGTTGAAATTGAAGAGATTCGAGGCGTGAAAACGGATAAGCCTCTTCAAACTTTGATGAGTAAATTACTCATCAAAGAAGCAGGGCGAGCGGAAAAAGCCGGCAGAGCGATTCTTTATGGAACGACACGAGAGTTTCTTTTTCATTTTGGATTAAGCTCAATTAAAGATCTCCCGCCACTTCCAGATGGTAGCGAAGATAAGGAAGAGGAAGAAGCAGACCTGTTTTTTGAGAAGTTTCAGGAAATTCCAGAATAACTTGCTTAATTGGTGAAGGAGGATAATCGATGAAAGTAGTTGATGTCACCTATGAACACCTAAAGAAAGAGCGGTCCAATTCCCCAGAGGATTCGTTCGTTCGCTCTACTGTAACTTATGTTCAGGATGGAAATGAAAAAAGATTTCATGTCTTGTATCCTGCTATTTTTGGTGAAACGGCATTGGCTAGAGGGATATGGGATTATGATCTACCATTACAGGAGGCTGTTGCTCTAAATCTCCTTTCGTTTTATCCAGGAAGAAAACGTCTCTATATCAATAGTGAAGAAGAGTTTTTTCACCAACTGGATAAGTCGAATTTATCGAACCTTTACGCGAGTTTAGCTAAAATTAAGAGAAATAAGTCTACGAATACGTTAAATAATGAAAATGAAAAGATGTCTCGAGATTGAGACATCTTTTTTCGTTTTAATAAGCAACGAAACATGAGAACAAATCCCGCTCCGCTGGAACTTCTTGTATAAAAAGCAGGAGGATTTCGGAAACTAGTTGAAAAGGTAAAAGGAGTAAAAGCCAATGATCCTATCAATCGGGAAATGTCTACCCCCTCATTGCCTCGAACAAACGGAAGCTGCCTCATTTGCCAAAAAACAGTTTGGTCAACATTTTAAAGATATTGAACGCCTGCTTCCTGTTTTTCAAAGTGCAGAAATTGATACAAGATATTTTGCGATGCCGCTAGAGTGGTACAGTAGCGGACCAACCTTCGAAGAAAAAAACGAAAAATACATTACGCTTGCTGTTGAATATGCGAAGAAGGCAGTAGAGGAATGTCTTCAGAATCCAGCTTATCTAAAAGCAGCTGTTAGCTGTGAAGATATAGATGCGATCTTTTTTGTCTCAACAACAGGAATTTCAACACCAAGTATAGAGGCAAGACTTATGAATGTTCTTCCGTTTTCTCTTCATACAAAGCGTATTCCGATTTGGGGTCTTGGTTGTGCGGGAGGAGCTGCAGGTATAGCGAGAGCTAATGATTACTGTCTTGCTCACCCGGAGCAGGCTGTTCTTGTCATAAATGTAGAGTTGTGTAGCTTAACTTTTCAGCACGGGGACTACTCCAAAAGTAATCTAATAGGTACGGCATTGTTTGCAGACGGAACTTCTTCCGTTTTAATGATTGGAGAAAAGTCACCAATTAAAAAACGGTCCAACATGAGCAGTCTGCCAAAAGTAGTAGCTACACGATCAACATTAATGAAGAATTCGGAAGATGTAATGGGCTGGGAAGTAAGCAATGAAGGCTTACACGTTGTTTTTTCTAAATCAATTCCATCAATTGTTGCAAGTTGGCTTGAACCAAATGTTTTACAATTTCTTAGCTCAGAGAAGAAAACTACCGAAGAAATCGACTATTTTATTGCTCATCCTGGGGGGACAAAAGTGTTGACAGCTTACGAGGAAGCACTTGGTTTCAGTCATGACATGACGTCTGTTTCGCGAGATGTGTTAAGAAATTATGGCAATATGAGTTCTGTAACGGTTGTATACGTATTGGATCAAATTTTACAAAGCGGTTGTAAAGAAGAAGATATTGGACTTATGGCTGCACTAGGACCTGGGTTTTGTTCAGAACTATTGTTATTAAAATGGGAAAAGGAGGGACATAAATGAGTCTTCTGTTTGCGGGTGTTTTTAGTATTCTAGTTATTCAGCGTTTAGGTGAACTAATGCTTGCGAAGAGTAATGAGAAGTGGATGAAGGAGCGAGGAGCGAAAGAAATAGGCCAAAACCACTATAAGTATATCGTGATGCTGCATATCAGTTTTCTTCTTGCTGTCTGCATTGAAACCATATTACGTGGCTTTTCATTATCGATACTTTGGACAATCATGTTAGGAATATTTGTTCTGGCACAATTTCTTCGTTTTTGGACAATCAAAAGCCTTGGACGGTTTTGGAATACGAAAATTATTGTTCTGCCAGATGCTAACGTTGTCAAAACAGGACCCTACCGTTATATGAAACATCCCAATTATATTATTGTGGCCCTCGAAATTATTTCACTCCCACTTATTTTTTCCTCTTATATTACGGCAATTGTGTTTACACTTTTAAACGGGATTTTGTTATTGAAAGTTCGCATTCCAATTGAAGAAAAGGCGTTAAAAGATGTCACAGATTATCGGGTTGTATTTTCAAACGTAAACGAGGATTGATAGACATATCCCACGATTCATGCTCATAGACTTGTACAAATACAGAGCCTAAGGGACGTGGATGTCATGATGAACTCGTTGAAGACAAAAATTGGCGTCTTAATATTAATTGCAGCTCTGCTGTTTCTAATGATTCCAGGAGAGGCTTTTGCTGGTGGAATCGGTGTTTCAGCAAGAAGCGCGATACTAATTGAACAAGAAACGGGAAGGGTCCTCTATGAAAAAGACGCGTATTCCCAACGGAGAATAGCAAGCATCACAAAAATTATGACAGCAGTTCTTGCGATTGAATCAGGCAAAATGAATGAGAAAGTAACAGTGAGCCGTAATGCTGCTGGGACAGAAGGATCCTCTTTATACTTAAAAGAAGGAGAAAAAATAACGCTTGAAAACTTAGTGTACGGTTTAATGTTGCGCTCGGGAAACGATGCTGCGGTCGCGATCGCTGAGGAGGTTGGTGGAAGTTTAGAAGGTTTTGTAACGTTAATGAATCAAAAGGCAGAAGAAATCGGGATGTCGAAGACGGTATTTATGAATCCGCATGGTTTGGATGATCATGAAAATCATCTTTCATCAGCATATGATATGGCCTTGCTAACTCAGTATGCCATGAATAACGAGACGTATCGAATTATTTCAGGAACGAAAGTACATAAGGCTCCCAACGAAATGGAAGAGTGGGATTATGTATGGCGTAACAAGAATAAGCTTTTAACAAGTTTATATTCGGATTCCACGGGTGGAAAAACTGGTTACACAAAACGAGCAAAAAGAACGCTCGTTTCAACTGCAGAGCGAGATGACATGACGCTTATTGCTGTAACGTTAGATGCTCCAGACGATTGGAATGATCACATTTCCATGTTTAATTGGGGATACGCAAACTATGAACTAACCCTTCTTGAGCCTAAAGGTAAGCTAAAGGACGTGAAGAAAGAACCATACAAAGGTAACGTTACTTTAAGTAGAGACCTTTCTTATCCGTTAGCAGAAGATGAAAGGGATCAGGTTGAATCAACCATCCAACTCGTAGAGCCACCGGATAAAAATAAATGGGATGAACTTGGATCGTCTGAGCCGGTAGGTATGTATTATGTAAAATTAAATGATGAAACGATCATCAAAGCACCGATTATGTACGAGGGAGATAAGGAAGAAAACAAAAGTTTCTGGGGTTTTTTTAAAGAGCTTTTTTCATTCGATAGAGGTCGTGAGCTCAATGGTTAATCTCATCTGGGCCGGTTTATTCCTGATTGGCATCCTTTATGCCCTTATTAATGGAACAATGGAAGAAGTGAATAAAGCAATTTTTACAGGCGCAGAAGAAGCGGTAGCGGTTTGTATTGGGTTGTTAAGTGTTCTTATTTTTTGGCTTGGTTTAATGAGAATTGCTCAGAAATCTGGCTTACTTGATCTATTAGGGAAAGGGTTTAAACCAATTGCTAGAAAACTATTTCCTGAGGTACCACCAGATCACCCAGCTATGGGCTATATTCTTTCCAATATGATGGCGAACATGTTTGGTCTCGGTAATGCGGCTACACCGATGGGGATAAAAGCTATGGAAGAACTAAAAAAGCTTAACGACATGAAAGACAACGCGACGAGATCAATGGTCACGTTGCTTGCTCTTAATACGTCTAGTTTAACGCTAATCCCAACAACCGTTATCGCGATCAGGATGAAATATGGTTCTGTTTCGCCAACTGAAATAATAGGTACAACTATTGCAGCAACGGCATGCTCAACAATTGGAGCGATTCTCATCGATCGTTTTTTTTATAGGAGAAGTAAAGGGGGCGATTCGACGTGAGTATGTCGATTTGGATTATCCCTCTGATGATTGGGTTTATATTAGCGTATGGAACTTGGAAAAGAGTACCTACCTATGAAACGTTTGTAGAAGGTGGGAAAGAAGGCCTTTCTATCGCTGTCTCAATCGTCCCTTATCTTGTTGGGATGATGGTTGCCATTTCAGTGTTTCGAGCTTCAGGAGCAATGGCTTTTCTAAGCAGTTTGTTAAAAGTTCCTTTAGAAGCAATTGGAGTGCCAACAGAAATAGTGCCGTTAGCCCTTGTTCGTCCTATTTCTGGTACAGGTGCGCTTGCCATGACGACGGACATTATTAGTACTTATGGGCCAGATTCGTTCATAGGAAGATTAGCTTCTACAATGCAGGGTAGTACAGATACAACACTCTATGTCATTACGGTCTATTTTGGAGCAATCGGGATTAAACGCATGGGGAATGCCCTAAAGGTAGGCTTGCTAGCAGATCTTGTAGGAATTGCCGCAGCGATTTTATTTGTTACTCTCGTCTTTGGGTAAAAGCCATCTCGCATGGCTTTTTTTTAATGCTAACAGAAGGTTTGGAAAATTCTTGTTTGAGCATAATAAATGATAGAATGAATCTGTGCTTGAGGTTTGACTGTGACAAGAGTATGATGTTTTAGTGAGGTGAATTTAATGGAACGTTTGCAAAAAGTAATTGCTCAGGCTGGTGTAACTTCCAGACGAAAAGCAGAAACATTGATTGAAGAAGGTAGAGTGAAAGTAAACGGCAAAGTCGTTACTGAACTCGGGACAAAGGTATCTGAACGATGTAAAATCGAAGTGAACGGGATACAGGTAGAACGCGAAGAACCTGTTTATTTTTTGTTTTATAAACCAACAGGCGTCATATCAACAATAGATGATGATAAAGGAAGAAAAGCAGTTACCGATTATTTTCATGAAATCGAAGAACGTATTTTTCCTGTTGGAAGACTTGATTACGACACGTCAGGTGCTTTACTCCTAACAAATGATGGGGATTTTGCGAATAAGCTTATGCATCCAAGTTATCACGTAGACAAAGTATATGTGGCGAAGGTGAAAGGCTTAATGAACAAAGAAACCATTCAAAAGCTTGAAAGAGGTGTACAGCTAGAAGATGGCAAAACCTCTAAAGCACGCGCAAGAATATTATCAGTCGATAAACAAAAAGAAAAGTCGATTGTAGAACTAACGATTCATGAAGGAAAAAACCGTCAAGTCCGTCGGATGTTCGAAACTTTGGGTTATCCTGTACAAAAGTTGAAAAGAGAACGCTACGGCTTTTTAGAGCTAACTGGAATGAATCCTGGAGATTATCGTGAACTGAAACCTTATGAAGTAAAACAGCTACGTAACCAAGCTGTCACACAAAATTCAAAAAAACGATAAGGTTCCGACTTAATGACACGTTATAGTGAGAGTAGTATTGCTTTGTTTGATTGGAGTTGGTTCGATGAAAAAGAAAAACCGGCTGATCGTGCGGACTGTTATATTGGCTATCGTCTTTATAGCAGTCGGCTATACGTTCTATACAAACTTTTTTGCAAATGAAAGCGGAATCGTACAGGCCGGAGATCAAGCACCTAACTTTATATTAACTGATCTAGAAGGAAATGAAGTTGAGCTTGAGGACTACAGAGGAAAAGGGGTCTTTCTGAATTTCTGGGCAACTTATTGTGAGCCTTGTAAAGATGAAATGCCTGCTATGGACAAGATGTATAAAGAATATAGGGAAAAAGGTGTCGAAATATTAGCAGTGAATGTTTCAGAGCCTAAATTAACAGCAGAAAGCTTTGCTGATCGGTATAACCTTAGTTTTCCAGTGTTGCTTGATAAAAGCAATGATGTAACAAATCACTATGGAGTTGGCCCAATTCCAGTTACCTTTTTAATTGATAAGGATGGAAAGGTCATTCAAAAAACGGAAGCTAGTCTTTCAGAGGAAGTTATTGATAGTTATATGAAGCAAATCCAACCGTAATGGGGTGTTCCAATGAGCAACAAAAACATCACCTGTGAATGCGGACATGTGAACCCTTATGGAACTGAGATATGCGAAGTATGTGGTAAACCGCTTCAAGGAGATTTAGATTCTAAGCAACTACTTAATATGAGATATGAAGGAAGTGCACGTAGGTCACAAACGTATAAAACAACGATTATTGATAAGATCTGGAATTTCTTTTCATCCGTTAAGGTAGGAATTTGGATCATCATTTTACTACTTGTCGCTTCCGCAATAGGCACAATTTTTCCTCAAGAAATGTACATACCGCCGCTGTCAGATCCGACAGTTTACTACAAAGAACAATATGGCGTACTTGGTCAACTCTATTATGACCTTGGTTTTCATAATTTATACGGTTCCTGGTGGTACATGCTCTTAATTGCAGCACTTGGACTATCTTTAATCGTTGCCAGTCTTGATCGCTTTGTTCCGTTATATCGCTCCCTAAAAAAACAGCGTGTTATTCGCCATGAGAGCTTTATGAAACGTCAGAAATACTACGGTGTAACAGAAATCAATGAAAATACGCCAGACTTGCAGGGCATTAAAGAAGCTTTAGAAAAGAAAAGGTATAAAGTAAAAGAAGAAGAAGGTCACCTATTCGCTGAAAAAAATCGATTTTCAAGATGGGGACCATATGTAAATCATATTGGACTTATACTATTTCTGATCGGTGGCATGCTTCGCTTTTTTCCAGGAATGTATGTTGATGAAGTTCTCTGGTTAAGAGAAGGTGAAACAGAAAAAATTAAAGGTACCGAAGAAGCTTATTATTTACAAAGCGACGGATTTATATTAGAAACGTATGACAATAACGATGAAAAATTCAAAAATGCGATTGAAGAATCAGGACAAGCAGTGGTTGCGAAAAACTATCAAACTGACGCTGTTTTATACAAGCAAGTTGGTGAAAGAATCGCGGGAACTGATCCTGAACTCGAGAAAGTGAAGGAGCATCCTATACAGGTAAATAAACCGCTTAAGTTTGATGGTTATGCGATTTATCAAGTAGATTATAAGTTGAATGAACTTCAAACGATGTCATTTACAATGGATAATAAAGACACTGGTGAATCTGTTGGAGACCTTACAATTAATTTATATAATCCTGATAAATCATATGACCTTGATAATGGATATCGCGTTGAAGTGATGGATTATTTTCCTGATTTCGAGTTTAATGATAAAGGGGAACCGACGACTAAATCGAAAGTTCCAAATAATCCTGCATTTATCTTGAATATGGTTTCTCCTGAGCATCCAGATGGAGAAGTTGCTTTTGTTGCGATTAAGCAGAACTTAGAACCGCTTGGGGAAAATGATTACAAAATGTCATTTCAAAACGTAGATACAAAAAATGTGTCCGGACTTGTTGTAAGAAAAGATAACACTTTATGGATTCTTGCTATCGGTGGTGCAATCTTTATGATTGGTGTCATTCAAGGAATGTACTGGAATCATCGTCGAATTTGGGTACGAAGAACAGATAAAGACATCTGGTTATCTTCTCATACAAATAAAAACTGGTATGGTTTAAAGCGTGAACTCGAAAGTATCTCGACTCAAACTGGACTTCAAATGCCGATAGACCAGGCAGAACAAAAGAAATAGATTGTTAGCACCACGAAGGGAGGCAAGATAAGATGGCTCAATTAAGCAGTAACTTGCTTTATGTCGCTTTCTTTATCTACTTTGCAGCGAGTATCGTTTTTGCTATTTCTCTATTCGGGAGAAAATGGCGAAAGTCGGATGAGGAATCTCATGCAAAAAAATGGGGAATGTGGGGATTTATTCTTTCAACGGTTGGTTTTCTTTTTCAACTGAGCTATTTTATTACAAGATGGATTGCAGCAGGGCATGCCCCTGTTAGTAACTTATTTGAATTTACAACGTTCTTCGGGATGGCGATGGTCTTCGCCTTCTTGATTATATATCTGATCTATCGAAGTAATGTTATCGGGGTTTTTGCAATGCCGGTAGCCATTATTGTTATCGCTTATGCAAGTGTGTTTCCATCAGACATTCAGCCGCTTATTCCAGCTCTACAAAGTAACTGGCTTAAAATTCATGTAACGACGGCTGCACTTGGCGAAGGGATTTTAGCCATTAGTTTTGCTGCTGGTCTTGTTTACCTTGTTAAAACGGTAAATCAGAAGAAAGCAAGCAAGTCTACTTTTTGGCTTGAATTTGTGATGTATTCTTTAATAAGTACGATTGCCTTTGTCATCCTTTCTCTTGGGTTCGAAGCTGCAGGCTATTCGTCTACCTATCAATTTGTTGATCAGAATGAGCAACAGGTTACAGTAGACTATACGTTACCAGCACTAGCTGGTCCAACTGATGGGAAATATGTAAGTGGGAATGAATTTGGCCCTCTTTTTGAAGCTCCTAGCTGGATGAAGGGAGAGAAAGCTGCTCATAAGCTAAATACACTCATCTGGTCAATTGTAGGAGGCCTCGTCCTATATGGTCTGATCAGGTTGATCTTACGTAAGCGAATTGGTGCTGCGATCCAACCTGCCCTTAAAAATGTTAATGAAGAACTTGTAGATGAAATTCAATATCGAGCAGTTGCGATTGGATTTCCGGTTTTCACACTTGGAGCTCTAATCTTCGCGATGATCTGGGCACAGGCTGCCTGGACGAGATTCTGGGGGTGGGACCCTAAAGAGGTATGGGCGCTTGTTACATTCCTCTTTTATGCGGCGTATCTCCATCTACGTCTCTCAAGAGGCTGGCAAGGTGAGAAGTCAGCCTGGCTAGCAGTAGTAGGTTTTGTCATAATCATGCTAAACCTCGTTGTTGTAAATCTTGTTATTTCTGGGCTTCATTCTTATGCATAACAAAGAAAACCTTCACGAATAGTGAAGGTTTTCTTATAAGAAGGGGCAGTTTGTTTATTTGTTCATAAGGTAGAACATGCTGAAAGGAAATCTAAATATGAATACATAGCTTTTGTGAAATATCGGAATGGGGCTTCCCCTTACTGGTCTGTAAAGCTAAATACATGATAGAATAGAACACATGAGCTCATGTGGGAGGTAATCTTCTTGGAAAAAGACGCACGAATTTTAGTTGTAGATGATGAAGAGCGTATTCGAAAGTTGCTACGTATGTATCTAGAGAGAGAAAACTATGAAATTGAAGAAGCGGAAAATGGAGAACAAGCACTTGAAATGGCCATCGAAGATGATTTTGATCTCATTTTGCTTGATCTGATGCTTCCAGGAATGGATGGAATAGAAGTTTGTCAGCAAATGCGTGAGCAAAAAGCGACACCTGTTATTATGTTGACGGCAAAAGGCGAAGAAGCCAATCGCGTCCAAGGATTTGAAGTTGGAGCAGATGACTATATTACGAAGCCATTTAGCCCGAGAGAAGTCGTTCTTCGTGTGAAGGCACTGCTTAGAAGGTCGTCAACGACAAAATTTCTACAAACAGAAACAACCACAAAAAATGTAATCGTGTTTCCGCATTTAACCATTGATCATGATGCACACCGTGTTCTAGCAGAGGAACAAATTATTAATTTAACACCTAAAGAATATGAGCTTTTGTATTACCTTGCAAAAGCGCCTGACAAAGTATTCTCTCGTGAAGAACTGTTGAAGGATGTATGGAATTACGAATTTTTTGGTGATCTTCGTACTGTTGATACTCATGTAAAACGACTTAGAGAAAAGTTGAATAAAGTTTCTCCAAAAGCTGCTGCAATGATTTCAACAGTTTGGGGTGTAGGGTATAAGTTCGAGGCTGTTAAAGAGTAATGATTTGGAGAAGTGTTGTAGGTAAGCTTTGGCTTACAATTATCCTCTTAGTTGCATTTGTACTATCGATCTTAACCATTTTATTACTTCAATTTTTTGAGGATTTTCATGTGGAAAAAGAAGCCGAACAGATGGAGCGACTAGCAAATAAAGTGGCTTCTGTTATCGAGCGATATGATGATCGAGATCAAGCGCTTGAAACTGCCTGGGAAATCACAGACTTTTACCCGACAAGGGTGATGATAATTGATAAAGAAGAAAGCGGAGAATTATGGTATTCACCAAACTCACACGGTTTACCGCAATTACCATTGGAAGTTTTTAAAGAAGATCCAATTCTTAATGGCGTTTTTACTGAGAGAGAGACGGTTGTAAAACAAGGGGATTTTGAAACAACTCGTAATCCAGAGTCACATAATGAGTTACTAATCGTGGGAGTACCTATGGAAGTCGATGGCGAAAATGATAGCGCGGTATTTCTATATCAATCGCTTGATGTTATTGCGAAGACAACCAGTCAAGCCCGTAATTTAATCTACATAGCTGCTGGAATTGCCATTGTTTTAACAACTATTTTTGCTTTTTTCTTATCAACTCGCATCACTGCACCATTATTAAAGATGAGGGAAGCTGCTACCCAGGTAGCTAAAGGGAAGTTTGATACAAAAGTACCAATGGTTACTCATGATGAAATCGGAGAACTTTCTGTCGCTTTTAATCGGATGGGCAGACAATTAAATAACTATGTTACCGCTTTAAATCAGGAAAAGGAACAGCTTTCCAGTATTTTAAGCAGCATGGCTGATGGCGTCATAACGTTTGATAAAACAGGAGCGATATTAAGCACGAATCCCCCTGCTGAGCGATTTCTAAAAGCATGGTACTACGAACAGGGGATGGAAGAAGATCCCGAAAAAGAAGTGCCAGAAGATATTAACGAATTGTTCAGTTTAGTCGTTATGCTTGAACGGGAACAGCTAACTGAAGTGGAGTTACAAGGAAGAAGTTGGGTTGTTGTCATGACTCCACTATATAATCAGTCTACTATTCGTGGCGCAGTTGCAGTATTCCGAGATATGACAGAAGAACGTCGGCTTGATAAATTAAGAAAAGATTTTATTGCGAATGTGTCACATGAGCTACGAACACCAATTGCAATGTTGCAAGGGTATAGTGAGGCGATTGTGGATGACATTGCGAGCAGTGATGAAGAAAAGAAGGAAGTAGCTCAAATTATTTACGACGAGTCTCTAAGAATGGGCAGGCTCGTGAACGAACTGCTTGATCTCGCAAGAATGGAAGCTGGTCACAATGAATTACACTACAGCAGTATTCATTTGCAAGACTTTGGTCAGAGGATTTTAAGGAAATTTTCTGGTCTTGCCCGAGATCGAGAAGTGAACTTAAAGTTCCTTGTATCAAATCAAGATCGAATGTTGATGATTGACCCGGATAGAATCGAACAAGTTTTAACCAATTTATTGGATAATGCAGTTAGACATACCCCAGGTGGAGGTGAAGTGAGCTTACTGATCACTTCACTTGAAAAAGGTGTGCAATTTGATGTGACAGACACAGGATCAGGTATTCCGGAGGATGATCTTCCGTTTGTATTTGAACGCTTCTATAAGGCAGATAAAGCCCGTACAAGAGGAAGATCAGGCACAGGGCTTGGTCTTGCAATTGCTCGCAACATTGTAGAATCTCATTTAGGTCATATTTCCGTCCACAGCAAAAGCGGAGAAGGCACGACATTCTCCTTCTTCATACCAGAAAAGGTTGAGTGACAGGCACCGCTCGCATATTGTCGAATTGATGTAGACATAAGAAGTCTCCGGAAAAATGGAGGCTTCTTCCGGTGAAGGAAAAAATGATTGATAGAAAAGAAAGCGATAGAGGTATCCTTTCGTCCCGTTAATACGTTACAATAATGACGGGAAGTGTCAAACTAGTTCGATAAAAGGAGCTGTAGCTGTGTACACGGATTATCACAATCACCTTGAAAAGGGAACGTTAACTCTTGATTATTTATCTCAGTTCGTTGAAGAAGCGAAGCGAAAAAATGTGAGTCATTTTGGTATTTCCGAGCATGCTTATCATTTTTATGAAACGCAGAACATTTTAAGTAATCCATGGGTCAATGAACGCAGATGGTATAACATGGAAGACTATGTTCATCTCTTCCAACAAGCAGAAGAGAAGGGGATGGACGTTAAGATGTCAATTGAGATGGACTACACCCCCGGAAAACACCAAGAGATGAAAGAATTTATTTCTGGTTATCAGTTTGATTACGTGATCGGATCGATTCATTGGGTAGAAGATTTTGGGATTGATTTAGCGGAATATCGTCATCTCTGGGACGAAAAAGATATTAACACCGTCTACCGTAAATACTTTGATCAAGTCGTTACGCTAGCAGAATCCAATTTATTTGATATTGTCGGCCATCTCGATCTAGTAAAAATCTTTAAATATAAACCTGAAAGTCGTGACTTTCTACTTGAACAATATGATCGGGCCACGAACGCTTTATCTCAATCAAAAACATGTGTTGAAATTAGTACAGCAGGTTTAAGAAAGCCGGTAGGTGAGCTCTATCCTGATCCAGAGCTTCTAAGAATGTGCTATGAAAAGGATATCCCAATCGTTCTTTCTTCTGATGCTCACGTACCTACAGACGTCGGTGCAGACTATAATCAGGCCGTAGCACTTGCCAAATCCGTCGGTTATTCGAAACTGATGACATTTGAAAAGGGAGAACGTAAACCAATTAACTTATAAAAAAAAGGAACGAGAGCAAAAATGCTCTTGTTCCTTTTTTAGATGTTTAAACACCACCAATTTGCTCGACTTTCACAATATCCTGAACATCTTCTAGTGTTTCCTCTATATTTTTAGGCAATGGCGCATCAAATGATAACATCATAATCGCTTCGCCCCCAGCCGTTTTTCTACCAACTTGCATCGTGGCAATATTAATACGGTGTTCACCAAGTACTTTCCCTACATTACCAATAACGCCTGGACGATCGTTATGTTGAATATAGAGAAGATGGCCTTGAGGATGGAAGTCAATATCGAACCCGTTTAATTGCGTAATTCGGTCGCCATATTCTTTAATGTAGGTACCTTGAAGGGAGAAGGCTTCTTTGTCTCCTTGTACCGAAACTGAAATAAGGTTCGAGTATCCATGTGTTTCAGAACTATGCTTTTCACCATAAGTAATGCCTCTTTCTCTAGCAATCGAAGGTGCATTTACTTCATTTACAGTTGTATCTAGTCTTGATTTTAGGAAGGATGCCATCAAGTTTCTTGTTAAGATAGCGGTGTCCAATTCAGTCAACTTACCAGCATACGTTACGTCAACCAAATTGGCAGCTGATTTCATACATTGTGAAAGAATACTTCCCATTTTACGGGTAAGTTCATAATAAGGTTTAATCTTTTCGTATTCTTCCTTTGAAAAACCAGGTAAGTTGATTGCGTTTCGAATTGGTTTTTCTTTTAGAAAATGAAGGACTTCTTCCGCTACTTGAGCAGCTACGTTAAGCTGTGCTTCTTTCGTAGACGCTCCAAGGTGTGGAGTGGCAATCACTTGATCATAACGAAGGAGGGGATGATCCTCCTCTGGAGGTTCAGCTACAAAAACATCAAGTGCTACGCCACCAATATGTCCTGAATCAAGATATGGGATAAGTGCCTCCTCATCAATAATGCCACCACGAGCACAGTTTATTAAGAAAACGCCTTTTTTTGTTTTCGCGAGCGTTTCTTCGTTTAAAAGACCGCGTGTTTTTTCAGTTAGTGGTGTGTGAACGGTAATAATATCTGCAGCGGCTAGCAAGTGATTAAATTCAACAGACTGAACATCTAATTTTTCAGCTCGATCGTTCGTTAAAAATGGATCAAAAACGACCACATCCATCCCAAAGGCTCTAGCTCTTCTAGAAAGTTCAGTACCAATACGTCCCATACCAACAATCCCTAGTGTTTTTCCATTAAGTTCGGTTCCGACATATTGTTTTCTCATCCATTTGCCACTTTTTAAGGAGGATGTTCCCTGAGGAATGTTGCGAGCTAAAGAAGCCATCATTGCAAAAGTATGTTCTGTCGTGGAAATCGTATTGCCATCTGGAGCGTTGACGACAATAACGCCTCGCTTTGTGGCAGCATCAATATCAATGTTATCTACCCCAACACCGGCTCTTGCAACAATCCGTAATGCAGGCATTTGATCAAGCACTTCTGCGGTTACTTTTGTAGCGCTTCTTACAAGCAAAGCTTCATACTGATCAAGACGATCACTGAAATCATGTAAAGATCCAATGTCACATGTGAGCGTGCTTTCATTTAACAGTGGCTGTAAACCATCTTCCTTAATACCATCAGTTACTAGAACGTAAGCCAACTTCTCCACTCCCTTTGTCTATCTCTTCTCATTTTTTAGAAAACTCAATACCTTACTTTTTACCATGAAAGCACTAAAGTGTCAATTTCAACAATAACATTTCTTTTTAAAAATAATAAAAAATCCCTGATTTAAAAAACCAGGGATTTCTAATGGGAGCTATTCAAATTTTGTTGCGTCTCCATCAAATGACTCATCAGCAATTTTGATTGAATCAGTAGGACAACCCTCAAACGCATCCATCATATCTTCATGAAGCACTTCTGGGATTTCAACGATACCTTCGTTGTCATCAAGTGTTACAAAAGCGATACCTTCATCGTCATAATCATAAATATCGGGTGCGGCTGCGCCACAAGCTCCGCAGGCAATACATGTGTCTTTATCTACAATAGTATACTTAGCCATGATTTAACCTCCTATTCAATACTTCTATATGCCTTTCATCGTCCTTTTATTCGTAAATGAAAGTTTTTAATAATCTTATTGTAAAGGTGATGCCTTGACTTTTCAATAGTTTAATCCTTTTATTAGCATCTAAATGAATGTTACCCGGTTTTAAAATAAGTAAACAGATGAAAAAATTTGATACAATAATGGAGAAGGAAATAGGTGGTGGATTCATGAAATATTTCGACGGTGTGCTATTATATATTTTTGACCGGTTTAAGGGAGAACGTTCACTATCTGCCGTATACCATCTTCTAACTGGAAAGAAATCTTCTCAAACCATACAAGATGGGAAGCTTTTTAAAGTAGGGAGTTTCTTTGGGATTTTAAAGAAATTAAAGCGGTCAAAACTTGAACAGCACGTTTTGACATTACTTGAGACGCACTTGATTCAATCGAATCAAAACGAAGGATATCAAATCACTTCAGACGGAAAAGAGGCTTTAAGTACCTTTTTAGTCACGAAACCAATACCGGATTATTTATCTGGTTGGCAGTACCATCAAGTAAGTGAACTATTTTGGCAGCGGCTTAGTTTATTCATGCAGAGCCTTTCTTATTCAATTCATGGCAACATGAATTTTTACCCAATCAGTAAAGATGAAGAAATACAAAATTGGGTGAAAAAGCATTTTCCAGTCAAGAAAGAAAAGAGAGTACTTCTCGCAGAAGAACTATTTCAGGAAATTCGATCGCATCTTCAAAAACTACCAAATCCCCATGCTTCTTTTTTTGTTATGAGACTAAGCGGCGAAGGGAGAACGGGGTTGACCGTTCATCAACTAGCGGATTTGCATAAGATAAGTTATGAAGAAGCAATAATCTGTTTTCAAGGTGTTATTCATGGTTTACTCTTCCAGATTCAGCACAATTCAGTGCAATACCCGATTCTTGCTTCAATGATAGAGGGAGCAAGCGGGCAGTTGCCATTAACTTTATCAACAAAGCAAACTTTTAAGCTTCTTGAAGACGGAATGACGATTGAACAAATTGCTCATACTCGAAGGCTCAAGCGGAGTACAATTGAGGATCACCTAGTCGAGATTGCGATAAATGTTCCGGAATTCTCAATAAATCCATTTGTGGATCCAAAGGCACAATTAGAAATCAGGTTAGCTAGTAAGGAAATCAACAGTCAGCGATTAAAATTAATTAAGGACTATGTGAACGATCAATATTCCTATTTTGAAATTCGATTAACTCTTTGCAAAGAAGGGATTTAATGTCGTTATCAGACTTATTATATCAGCACTTTGGCTACCGCGAATTTCGCTATGGTCAGGAAGAAATTATTACTGATGTACTCAATAATAGAGACGTTTTCGCCATGCTCCCTACTGGAGCCGGGAAATCCCTATGCTATCAACTTCCATTATATGCGGGGATTTCTCCAATTCTTATCGTATCCCCATTAGTGTCGTTAATGGAGGATCAAGTCCAGCAATTAAAAGCACAAGGTGAAAAACGAGTCATTGCGTTAAACGGATTTCTGGATTTTGAAAAGCGAAAAGGCATTTTAAAGAATTTATCAACTTTTTCCTTTATCTATGTATCCCCAGAAATTCTACAAAATAAATTTGTATATCAAGCTTTAAAAAAATTAGATATTGGATTAATGGTTATAGATGAAGCTCACTGCATTTCTCAATGGGGCCATGATTTTAGAACGGATTATCTGAAGCTTGGAGCTATACGTGAAGCGTTTGGTCATCCGCCACTCCTTGCTCTTACTGCAACAGCTACTGAAGATGTTCGTCGTGATATTCTTCGCCAATTAAATATGAGCGACCCCGCCATCCATGTACATAGCGTGGACCGACCTAATATAGCGATTAAGCTAGAAAAACTCCCCTCTCTTGAAACTAAAATCGAGGCGGTTAAGGAATACGCACTTGAACTGAAAGGTCCAGGTATAATTTATTTCTCAAGTCGAAGTTGGGCAGATAAACTAGCGAAAGCATTGAGTCGTGAAGGTAGAGATTGTGCATCGTATCATGCGGGAATGGAACAGGAGGATCGTCTCTTGATTCAACAACAGTTTCTCAATGATGAGCTATCGATTATTTGTTCAACGAATGCTTTTGGGATGGGGATTAACAAAAGTAATATTCGCTTTGTGATTCATTTTCACCCACCATCTACAATTGAAAGCTATTTGCAAGAAATTGGGAGAGCGGGAAGGGACCAATTACCATCCATCGCCATTCACTTATACACAGAAGAAGACGAGTTTTTACCACTTTCCTTTATTGATTCGGAGCTTCCAAAAGAACATGAAGTGAAAGAAGTGTTACTCGACTTTTTTGAGAGAGAAGGAACAGTTTACTCTAGTTATCAGCTCGAACGTGAAGGAGATCGATTTGGCTACACTGAGACAGCATGGCGCTACTTGCTTCATCAGTTAGAGGGAATAGGCGTAATCAAAGAAAGAGTGATCCAATCTTTTGATGTCGATATTAATTTAGCAAGAATTCTAACAGCAATAGAACGACATAGAAAAGCAAAGCTTCTAAAATGGTTTCGATTTAAAAGCTGGCTAGAAGAAAAACGGTGTAGAAGAAAAGGTTTATTAGAAAGGTTTGGAGAACCTAATCATATCATTGAACCGTGCTGTGATTATTGTGGGCTAAACCTTCAAGAATATAAAGGAAGTAGTGATCAAATCAACGTTTCCGACCAATATGCATTTGATTGGGAAGCTGAATTGAAGCGGATGCTTACCGTAAGCAAGGAGGATCACGGTGAGAAATCGACAGGCTGAAGCAGTAAAACAGTTAACAGATCGAGAACTATTATTGAATGTTTATTTAACTCAGATTATATTGGTTATTCTAGCAGGTATTATTAGTTTATTTTTGTTTCAAGATATGTGGTTTTTCGCAGATTTAATCAATTTTACTTGGACGGAGATAATCATTTTAGGTGGAGGCACAGCATTCCTTGTGATTGGTATTGACCTCATTCTTATGAAGACTCTACCTCAAGAGATGTTGGATGATGGAGGAATTAATGAGCGGATTTTTTCTCGTCTTTCAATTTCTCATATTTTCTTTTTGTGTGCTATCATTTCATTTAGTGAAGAGCTGTTGTTTAGAGGTGTTATCCAAACAAGTTTCGGTTTAGTCCTTTCAAGTTTGTTATTTGCGCTCATACATGTCCGGTATCTTTCTAAACCTGTCTTATTTAGTTCCGTCGTTTTGATTAGTTTTTTAATCGGTGTTTTGTATGAAGTGACGGATAACCTAATGACAACAATCACAGCTCATTTTTTAATCGATTTTGTTATGGCCTGTCTCATAAAGCAGAAAGCACGAATATGATCACATCATGAAAGGTGAGTTTAATGAAAAGCGAAAGTCCACTACCTTCTAGGAAGGAATACCATCGAAATAAAAGCACGAAAAAAAAGCAGTCGAGTCGAAAGGGAAATGAAGAAAAAGAAATTCCTTCTTTCACATTAATTCGAGTACTCGCACTACTGTTTATTGGGATGGTTTCTCTATTCCTGTTGTATTCATATTTTCTATAAAATCGCTATAGTTTAAATTGATTTATTCCCCCCTGTCGTAACAAACTAAGCTCCTGCATAAACTAGTTTCAACAAAAGGGGGGGATAAAGTGGACGCATTAAAAGAGTGGAACCTTCCACAACCACAGTCGAAAGTAACGATCGTTCTGTTGCAAGAATTAGTGGAACGAAAGAATGTTGAAAAGCAGTATAAAGCAAAATCACAGTCTTACGGATATATTCTTGCGTTTTTATTAGTAAGCATGGGGTGTTTTTTTTGGTATGAGCTAGAAAATAGCACATCTTTTTTTGTTAATGAACTTACTTTTAGTTCGGTTCCTATGCTGCTAATATTGGTTATTAGTAGTATTGTTACTTACTTTCAATTAAGGAAGTTTTCTAAAAAAAGCAAGAAAGCTGAGGATGAATTTGAGTCCTTAAGACAGGAGATATTAGATCGAAGTGATGAAATATTTGAAGGTCAAAAACAATGGGAAAGTCGTCATGTTGTGTTTAAATATTTAAAAAAGGAATACGACATTAATCTTTATTATAAATAAACTGTTACCTTTGCTCAGGACAACCAAAGAATAGGTACTGTTCAATTTGGAAGTTGTTTCCGTTTATAGAAAGTTCATCTTCATCGAACATCTCAATCTTTCCGAAGGCGACAGTATCTTTCAGTTTTGGGCAGAAAACTTCGACGGGCATACCCAATCGACGGTTGAAATCCAAGTCTTCATTCCCTAACAGTGATTTGGTTTTAAGTTTATTAATCATTGAGCCATCATCTCCGTTTTGTTGTGTGCGTTCCAAAGTGATCTTGTTATGATTTAATCTTACCTCAAAAAGACTGAATCTTCAAGAAATTTAAAAGCCCAATTTACGGAAGAAAACGATTCATTTCATCATTAATTTTCATTTTAGAAGGATATTATCTTAGAAATGTGGTATTAATTAAGAGTAGTGATCTTACAAAGAGGTGATAGCCATGTACGTACGAAGCGCAATGAAACCAATTCGAGAAACTGTTTATGTGAATGATGACACAAAGTTGGATGAAACACTCACATTATTAAAGGAACGAGAAATCGATGGTGTACCGGTTGTTAAAGGAACAAAATACGTTGGAATTGTAACGTTTAATCGTATTTATAAAGCTTTTTTCAAAAGTGATATGACAGATAAAGAAAAATTCTTGTCGGAAACAAATGCAGGTGAAATTGCCTACCAAAAAGATGTGACAGTTGATCAAGAAGAAGTGTTTGAGAATACTCTTCTTTTAGCAAAGAATGCTCCTCTCATAGCAGTCGTCGATCAAAATGAGCATTTTATTGGCATCATTACGCGATCTGATATACTTGATCAATTTCAGAGTGCATTTGGCATGCGTAAGCCGGGCATAAGAATCGCTTTTGCATCTTCAGAGACAGAAGGTAGAATTGCAAGGCTTGCTAAAATCGCAAAAAGTTTTCATGAAAATATTATTTCGCTGTCCACATTCGATGAGTCTAACCAGAATGTCAGGAGAATTGTAATGAAGATTGAGAAAAAGGAAAATATTGATCAATTCATTGCAAAACTTGAACAGAATGGATTTAAAGTTCTTGATATAAAAGAAGTATGAGTGAATAGTACCCATAAAGCCTCCTACTCTTACATATGTTAGAGTGGGGGGTTTTACTATGCCGCTTCTAATAATAAGAATTGTAGCGATTTTTTGCTTGTTGTTTATAGCTGAAAGTAATTTAAATTTTAAAAGCATGACATTCACAGACCTCATGCTAAACAGCGGGCGTTATGGTTTTGGAGCGCTTTGTTTTTTGTTTGGTTTTCTTTTTGTAGCTCGCGTTATTAGAGAGCATGTGGAGGGGTTTCTTGCATTAGGGATTAATAATAAAGCTCACTTGATTACTTTGTTGATAGAAGGAAGTTTATTAATTGTTGCTTATTGGGTATTATTTGAAACGAATAAATGGTTGTCACTTGCTTCACTTGTGATGGCATTTAGTTACGGAGTTTTAACTGCTAATATAAGAGCGGCAAGAGAATTGAAACGCTTTCAGAGGAGTAATGATACATGATTTATTTTGTTGGCCTTGTTTTAATTGGAATAGTGCTACTAATCTATATGTGGATTGAAGCACATCTTAACAGAGTCGTTACGAAAGAGATTGATGTCGAAAATTTACCAGAAAGTTTCGATTCATATCGAATCTTTTTTATTTCGGATACTCATAATCGATATATATCAAACAAAGTATTAGAAAAAGTAAGACATCAGGTTGACATTATCGTTATTGGTGGAGATGTTATGGAAAAAGGGGTTTCTTTTGAGAAAGTTCGCTATAATTTAAAATCTCTAAGGGCAATAGCACCTTGTTACTTTGTATGGGGAAATAATGATTACGAAGAAGACCCCGTAAAACTTGAAAAGCTGTTAATGGATGAAGATATTATCATCCTTAAAAATCGAGCAATAAACCTTAACAATGGTGACGAGGGAATAAGTTTAATGGGGATTGACGATCTTTCAACAGAAAATGACTCACTAGAGGATGCAGTTAAAGAAGCCACCGAAAAAACAAAAATACTGATCAGCCATAACCCTGATATTAAGCAGAACTGGCCTGACAATAGTGGAATACAACTTATTCTTTCTGGTCACACTCATGGAGGACAAATTCGTTTATTTGGTTGGGGAATTCGAGAAAAAGGTGGCATTAAAAAAGTTAAAGGAACGACGGTTGTCATTAGTAATGGGTATGGTACGACAACGTTACCTTTAAGACTGATGGCTCCTGCAGAATCACATATTTTTATATTAAAAAGGAAATAAATACAAAAAAGTAGCGATTTGCTTATACAAAGTTTACACAAACATCATTCACCCCTTATACTAGGTGTGATAAGGGCTGTACTAGAGGGGAAGATGACGATGTCTGCAGGTAAGTATAATATAAAAGCGGTCTCGAAGAAATTAGGAATACAACCTGGGACCTTAAGGGCATGGGAAAGGCGTTATAATATTATTTCTCCGATAAGAAATGAGGCAGGTCATCGTCTTTATTCGGAAGAACATATGTCTATCTTAAAATGGCTTGTCCAAAAAACAGAGCAAGGTTTTACAATTAGTCAAGCTGTAGAATTGCTTGAAAATGGGAATGATTCAACAGATACAGATAGTATGGGAATTGACATGGAAAGAGATCGAGCTCATATACTAGCTGATGAAATATTAGAAGCGCTACTTGCTTTCGACGAGAATAAAGCTCAGGATTTATTGAATCAGGCGTTTTCAGTGTTTAGCATTGATAAGGTAGTACATGACATCCTTGCCCAGCTATTAGTTAGGGTAGGAGATCTTTGGGAAAATGAAAAAATTACGATTGCACATGAACATTTTACAAGTGCTTTTCTACGATCAAGAATTGGGATGATATTTCACACTCTTCCTGTTGATGGTTATCTTCCGAAAGTGATGGCGGTTTGCTCGTCAGGAGAATACCATGAACTTGGTTTGTTGATTTTCACTCTTTACTTAAGGAGAAAAGGGTTTGAAGTCATTTATCTAGGATCAAGCATACCTGAGGATGATATTGAGACGGTTGTGGAAGATACAGATCCGAAAATGTTATTTTTATCATGTACGTTAATGGCAAACTTACCAAGATGCCTTGACCTCGTTGATCGCCTTGATCAGCGTTTCTCAGGTTTAACAATCGGTGTAGGTGGGGTGGCCATTGGGCATTTACGTGGTGAAAAGAGACAGGCCTATGACTCCTTTTTCGTTGGAAATAGCAAAGAGGAATGGGATGTTTGGATCAAAGATAAAATTCAAAAGCTGACTACTTAAATGGATAGTTGACATGACTTGTCTAAGCTTCCTTTTACAGTGTAAACTAGAAGAATATCGTCAACCAAGAACCATCTTTGTATTATCACATATAGTATGAATAAAGGATTTGCGGGTGACAGACGGTAGGGGGGAAATAGATGCGTCTTGAACGTTTAGCGTACGATAAAATAAAGATTTTTCTAACTTATGATGATTTAAATGAACGTGGAATTACAAAAGAAGAGCTATGGCAGGACGTACCGAAAGTTCACAGGCTATTTCGTGAGATGATAATGGAAGCTGACGATGAACTTGGCTTTAAAGTCGATGGGCCAATTGCTGTAGAAGTGTTCTCACTTCCTGCTCAAGGAATGGTTGTTATTGTTACGAAGGGTTCGGCAGAAAATGATTTTGAAGATGATTACAATGACGAATACATTGAAATGCAGGTTACGCTCGATGAAAGCGATGAAGTATTTTATGAGTTTCGTTCCTTTGAGGATGTGATTGGTCTTTCTAAAAGGTTAATCAACGTTGGAATTTTAGGTGGTACTCTCTATTCCTTCCAATCTCAATTTTATCTTAAATTTGATGAAGAGGAATTTGCTGAGTATGAATTAGATTCTTTAGTTGCGTTGCTTGCTGAATTCGGAAACCCTTCAACGATTACAAGCTATCGGGTAATGGAGTATGGGAAGCAAATTATGCGATCAACAGCGATTGAACAGTTAAATCATTATTTTAACTAGCAAAACCTCCCATTTGGGAGGTTTTGTTAGTTAATCAAGGATAGAACCAGACGTATAGCTTGGGTTATTCCATGCTTTGATAAAATATTCTTTATTGTTAAATTTCATAAATCCATTTTCTTTATAAATCGTCGGAAAAACTCGTTCAACGGACAGATGCTGTGTACGATGAGCCAATAGTGCTTTTCTAACTGAATCTAAATCCTCGTTTGAGAAGGATTTGATCAAAGTGATTGAGTCATCTGGATCTGCATAAGCTGGATTTCCTGTTTCATCAGCTAATGATTGAGGGAAAGTAGCGTAATACAGCTCTTTTACGACGTTTGTTTCTTTTACAGCTTGAAGCGTTGCAAGCTGAATCGCTTTATGGTCTGGGTGACCTGATAAACCATGTGGCGGGAACGTGATGACAACATCAGGTTGAACAGATTCAATTCGTTTTAACACATCGTTCTTAAGCTCATTATGAGGAAGCTGATTTAATTTCCCGTCTTGATAATCGCCAATATGGAGTTCATCAATCCCGAGTAGCTTAGAAGCTTCTTCTAGTTCTTTTTTTCTAACTTCAGCCAGCTCATCTGCTTGACAAAGAGGTGGTTCTCCACACTTGCCTGCATCGCCAGGTGTGGCACTGTATAAAATGGTTTTTGTATCTTTTGCTTTAGCTAATTCGATTAGCGTCCCCCCACAAGTAAAGCTTTCATCGTCAGGGTGAGCGAAAACAAACATAAATGTACGAGACATAAGGACATTTCCTTTCATATATAAGATTATGGCAAGTATACAAAAGATGATCATCTTTTTTCCAATAATAATACCTAACGATGGTCACTCAGGATAACATAGCTGTCGAAAAACATGGTATGATGAGAGAAGTTTTGTTAAGTTCCACTCGATTAACAATCGAATATAATGACATACATAAATGTAGCCCAGGAGGTATAGCTTATGAAAGTTGGAGTACTTTATGGAGGAACTTCTGCTGAAAGAGAAGTTTCGCTATCTAGCGGTAAAGGGATCATGAAAGCTTTAAAAGAAAACGGTCATGAAGTGATCGGTATTGACTTTCATCCAGAACGATTATCAGAAGTGATGGAACTTGAGGTTGATATTATTTTTATTGGCCTTCACGGTAAGTATGGAGAAGATGGAAGAATTCAAGGACTCCTTGATATGCTGCAAATCCCATATGTCGGATCTGGTGTTCTAGGATCAGCCGTTGCAATGGATAAAGCTAAAAGCAAAAAAGTATTAAAGGATTCGGGGATTCGCCTAGCACAGGATCATGTTCTCCATAAGTCGGACGATCATCATTCACTAAATTTACCATTTGGTTATCCAGTTGTGGTAAAGCCAAACAGCGAGGGGTCGACGATTGGATTAACCATTGCTAAATCGGAAGAGGAGCTTCAAAAAGGGATTGAAGAAGCGTTTCGATTTGATGATACAGTAATTCTAGAAGAGTTTATTTCTGGGACTGAAGTAACAGTTGCTGTGATGGGATCAAAGAGAGAAGTAAAACCACTTCCCGTTGTGGAAATTGTTCCAAAGAACGCTTACTACGACTATGAATCGAAATACGCAGAAGGTGGAAGTGAACACATCGTTCCTGCTCGTATTTCTGAAATCTATACAGAACTTATTCAAAAACAATCTGTTGTTGCACACGAATTACTTGGATGCGATACGTATTCACGTGTAGATTATATCGTACCTAAAGATGGATCTGAACCGGTGTTTCTTGAAGTGAACACTCTACCTGGAATGACTCCAACTAGTTTATTCCCAGATGCAGCGAAAGAAATTGGTTACTCTTATGAGCAAATGATTGAAAACTTAATTCAGTTAGGCTTAAAGAAATAGTTATGCGAGACCTCACACAAGTGGGGTCTTGCTTTTAATTGCTAAAGACTACCACTGCTTATCGTAAGCGTTTTCAACAGTGTGGAACAATTTGCATAAATGTGGTATGAATGCCTTCTCATAGCTTACTTAAACGTGTATACTATGTTTTGAAAGCAGAGCAATAGAACATTCTATAAACAACATAAGACGTTTTAATTAAATTGGAATAGGTTAGATTTCTAAGCTAAATGAAAACAGCAGAGTAAGTGCATAGTAATGGGAGGTATAGCAATGGTCGACAAAAACGAAACAGACAACGGACAAGGAAACAATAAGAAACGGAACGTATTAGAGTCGACGCAATCGGTCATTCACGAAGCGCTGGACAAACTAGGCTATCCGAGTGAAGTGTATGAATTATTGAAAGAACCAATGAGATTAATGACGGTTCGGATTCCAATTCGGATGGATGATGGCTCTATTAAAATATTTACCGGGTATCGTGCTCAGCACAATGATTCTGTCGGACCTACTAAAGGTGGCGTTCGTTTCCATCCAGATGTTACTGAAACTGAAGTAAAAGCTCTTTCGGTCTGGATGAGTTTAAAAGCAGGGATTGTGGATCTTCCATATGGTGGCGGTAAGGGGGGCATTATCTGTGATCCAAGAGAAATGTCTTTCAGAGAATTAGAGCGTTTGAGCCGTGGTTATGTAAGGGCGATTAGTCAAATAGTTGGGCCAACGAAAGATATCCCTGCTCCAGATGTTTTTACAAACTCTCAGATTATGGCATGGATGATGGATGAGTATAGTCGCATAAGAGAATTTGATTCCCCAGGATTTATTACTGGTAAGCCATTAGTACTAGGTGGATCTCACGGTCGTGAATCAGCAACTGCAAAAGGTGTCACGATTTGTATTCGTGAAGCTGCTAAGAAAAAAGATATCAAAATAGAAGGTGCACGAGTAGTTATTCAGGGATTTGGAAATGCAGGTAGCTTTCTTGCGAAGTTTATGCACGATGCTGGAGCGAAAATTGTTGGTATATCAGATGCGTATGGCGCCCTACATGATCCTGAAGGCCTAGATATCGATTACTTACTCGACCGTCGTGATAGCTTTGGTACAGTAACGAAGCTCTTTAAAGAAACAATTAGTAACCAAGAACTACTTGAGCTTGATTGTGATATTCTCGTTCCGGCAGCAATTGAAAATCAGATTACTGAAGAGAATGCTCACCAAATTAAAGCGAGCATTGTTGTTGAGGCCGCAAACGGACCAACTACAATTGAGGCGACAAAGATTCTAACTGACAGAGGCATTCTACTTGTTCCAGACGTGTTGGCTAGTTCCGGTGGCGTAACCGTTTCTTATTTTGAATGGGTTCAAAACAATCAAGGTTATTATTGGACAGAAGAAGAAGTGGAAGCAAAGCTTGAAAAAGTGATGGTTAACGCATTTAATTCGATCTATCGAACGGCAGAGACGCGCCGAGTCGATATGAGGCTTTCTGCTTATATGGTTGGCGTGAGGAAAATGGCTGAGGCATCTCGTTTTAGAGGATGGATATAAATAGTTGCCTTTCCGAATAAAATTCCCTATCATTCAGGTAGGGAATTTTTTCATTGTACTGAGTAAAATAATAAAAAGAATTGGTCTATTTCTTATGGATAGGTTCGGGAGTGAGTGAAATGAGAGAAGAACAGATCGTAATTATAGGTGCAGGACCCTGTGGAATGTCCGCAGCTATAGAATTAATGAATAAAGGGTATGATCCATTAATTATTGAAAAAGGGAATATCGTTAATGCCATATATCATTATCCAACGCACCAAACTTTTTTTAGTTCGAGTGAGAAGCTAGAGATAGGGGAAGTACCTTTTATTATTGAAGAACGGAAGCCAAAGCGCAACCAGGCTCTCGCCTATTATCGAGACGTAGCTAAGCGAAAAGAGTTGCGCATTCATTCCTTCGAGAAAGCGAATGTAATTACAAAAGAAAATGACGTTTTTATTATCGAAACTGAAAAGATTCATGAATCAAAGAAGATCACCTATCGAGCCGAACATTTAATTATAGCAACAGGTTATTATGACAGTCCGAATTATATGGGGATTAAAGGGGAAGAACTTGATAAGGTTCTGCATTATTTTAAAGAACCACATCCTTATTTTGATCAAGATATCGCTGTGATTGGTGGGAAAAACTCTGCAGTAGATGCCGCTCTGGAACTTGAAAAAGCGGGAGCACGAGTAACCATTCTTTATAGAGGTTCTGAATATTCTAAGAGTGTGAAACCGTGGATTCTGCCTGAGTTTGAAGCCCTCGTTAGAAACAATAAAGTTTCAATGGAGTTTAACGCTTCCTTAGTTGAAGTAAGGGAAAAAGAAATTGTGTATGAAGTGTTGGGAGAACAAAAAACCATCCCCAATGATTTTGTTTTCGCGATGACCGGCTATCATCCCGATCATTCTTTCCTTACAAAAATCGGCATACAGATTGATCAACAAAGCGGTCGCCCTACGTTCAATGCGGATACAATGGAGACAAATGTAGAAAATTGCTACATTGCAGGTGTGATTGCAGCTGGGAACAATGCAAATGAAATTTTCATTGAAAATGGAAGGTTACACGGTGCGATGATTGCCAATTCAGTGATAAAGAAAGCAAAAAAACCTACCGACTAAGGTAGGTTTTTTTGTATAGATAAGCGGTAGGGAAAGTTTATCTTAGGAAGAAGCTATGCAATTCCTTTGGATCACCAGTCGCTTCAAGCGTAACTAGTAATTTCAAGCGGGCTTTTTGCCCATTCAAGCCGTTTGAGAAGATTACGCCTTGTTCCTTCAGGTGCTTCCCACCGCCCGTATATCCGTATACATCTTGAACGATGCCGTTAAAACAGCGAGAAACCATCACGATTGCGATTCCTTTTGCTCTTAGATGATTAATCCCATCCATCATCTCAGGAGGCAAATTCCCCTGTCCCAGAGCCTCTATCACGATACCGTCAATGCCAAGTTCAGCAGCAGCTATTAGTAATTTCGAATCCATTCCGGCATAAGCCTTTAAAAGCATAACTTTTTTCGTTAATCCGGATATGTGATAGCGATCTCTCATCGTTAATGTGTGGTGAAAGAACACTCTTTGCTTCGTTACAATCCCGATTGGTCCATACTGGGGACTTTGGAAAGTGGATACATTGCTCGTATGGGTTTTGGTTACGTTTTTTGCAGTATGTATTTCATCGTTTAGGACAACTAGAACTCCCTTTCCCTTTGCTTCGTGACAGGATGCTACTTTAATTGAAGAAAGTAAGTTATAGGGCCCATCAGATCCAAGCTCGTTACTTGATCGCATTGCGCCTGTGACGACGACAGGAAGATCTGTTTGAAGCACAAGATCTAAAAGATAAGCCGTTTCTTCAAGTGTATCAGTACCGTGTGTAATGACCACGCCTCGTATAGGCTCTTCCTTTATTCTTGTTTCAATTCTCTCTGCAATAGCAAACATAGTTTCGGGCGTCATGTGAGGTGAGGGGATGTTGATATAATCATCAATTAAAACATCATCACCCGTTAAAAGTTGGTTAAGCGTTGCGTTTAACGGATTTTCTTTGCCAGGACTAACAGCACCAGAATCCTTGTTTTCTTCCATTGCAATGGTTCCTCCGGTATGAATAATCAATAATTTACTCATAGCATCACCTCATTATTTTCCTAATTAATGTTTCCTTAAATAAAGTAACATGATACGATTATAAAAGTATAGGTAAGAGTGAATCTGCTTTTATAAGAGGTATGGGATAGAAATGGGGAAAGCCTATGTTAGCAGCCATAACTGCTGGAATAGCACCAGGCATTGCGCTTCTTTGTTTTTTTTATCTTAAACAGCATCAGTATGAATATGAGCCAATTGGCCCAGTTGTTAGAAGTTTTGTATTTGGGGCCATGCTTGTGTTTCCAGTTATGGTTATCCAGCACGGATTTGAAGTGGAGAATTTTTTGCAGTCACCATTCAGTCAGTCATTTTTAATGTCGGGGTTGTTGGAAGAATTTTTAAAGTGGTTTATATTTTATTTTACCGTTTATATCCATATAGAATTTAGTGATTTTTATGATGGGATTGTCTATGGCGTGGCAATTTCACTTGGGTTTGCATCCGTTGAGAATGTATTTTACCTGTTTGCCTATGGAATTCAGGAAGCATGGTGGAGGGCGCTTTTGCCAGTATCGAGTCACGCTTTATTTGGCTTGATCATGGGTTCATATTTAGGTAGAGGGAAATTTTCGCTGCAGAATAAGATTGGAAAATGGATTGCCCTTTCTTTATTCATACCGTTTATTTTTCATGGTACGTATAATTTTTTGGTTCTTCAAGTAAACAGTAATACGATCTATTTAATGATTCCCTTTATGCTTATCCTGTGGTTTATTGGATTAAGGAAAATAAAAGCCGCCGATCTCAACCAGGCAGAATTAATGCAAACGAAAGAAAATATGCCAATCTAGCGAAGGTGCCCACTGGGCATCTTTTTTTGTAGTAAATCCACATCATGCAAAAACCGAGAAAGGCAATTGACAAAAATGCTAAGTCATTCGTTTCATTTGTATAAAATACCTATCGTTACAAAAACTACACGTGTGAAATCAGAATGATCAGGGAGGTTCACAGCATGAGAAAGGCATTTAATTTTCTGAAAATCCCTTTGGTAATCGGATTAATTTGTGCACCGCTTATCATGGTTTTAGATGATGACAATGAAGCAGGTGCATTTTCAAACCAAGTTATTCAAAAGGGAGCGACAGGAACAGACGTTATTGAACTTCAAGCACGTTTGAAGCATATTGGCTTTTATACAGGTAATGTTGATGGGGTTTTTGGTTGGGGAACGTATTGGGCAGTTAGAAACTATCAATACGAATTTGGAATGGATGTTGATGGGCTCGTTGGACCAGAGATGAAGGCAAAGTTAAATAAAACCACAAAATATGACCCTGGACAGGGGGGCAAAAGTCCTGAAGCATCAGAAACGAACCAAAGTAAGCCAAAAGACTCGAATGTACAGGCGAAGAATGTTCCTTCAGGATATTCCCAGAATGATATTAAGCTTCTTGCAAATGCAGTTTATGGAGAAGCACGTGGAGAACCATATGAAGGCCAGGTTGCGGTTGCTGCAGTAATTTTAAACCGCGTCCAAAGCGCATCATTCCCTAACACTGTATCAGGCGTTATTTTTGAACCGCGTGCTTTTACAGCTGTTTCAGATGGACAAATTTGGTTAACCCCGAATGAAAAGGCAAAAGAAGCTGTCATCGATGCGATAAACGGTTGGGATCCAACGGGAGAAGCGCTTTATTATTTTAATCCGAATACAGCTACGTCCGGATGGATATGGACAAGGCCGCAAATCAAACAAATTGGGAAACACATATTCTGTGAATAATGGAGGTGGTTTAATTGATTCGCTCAATATTGATTGGTGTACTTGCAGTTGGCGTTGCCGGAACAAGTTATTGGGGATACAAAGAACACCAGGAGAAAAATGCAGTACTTATTAATGCTGAAAATACGTATCAACGAGCATTTCATGATTTGAGTTTTCACATGGATGCACTAGAAGAGAAGATTGGATCTACGCTAGCAATGAACTCTCGTGGTAGTCTTTCGCCTGCGTTAGCAGAAGTGTGGCGCTTAACTTCAGAAGCTCAGAATGACGTGGGACAGCTTCCTTTAACACTTATGCCTTTTAACAAGACAGAGGAGTTTTTAACGAATATCGGCTCATTTAGTTACCGAGTAGCTGTTCGAGATCTCGATGAAAACCCTTTAACAGATGAAGAATATGAGACGCTGAAGAATTTGCACAGCCACTCCACAGATATCAAAAATGAATTAAGAAAAGTTCAAGCGATGGTAATCGATCATAATCTCCGCTGGATGGACGTAGAGCTTGCTCTAGCTTCCGAATCCCAGCCTCAAGACAATACAATCATAGATGGATTTAAGACAGTGGATAAGCAAGTAGAAGGGTATAGTGAAGTGAACTGGGGACCTGAAGTGACTCAGCTTAATACAAAGAAAGAGAATCTAGATAAAAATATTAAAGGGAAGAAACTTAGTGAACAAGAAGCCAAACAACAAGTGATTGATTTTCTAGATCTTGATTCGAAAGCCAAAATAGACATAACTACAACGGGGGATGAGTCAAAATATCAAGCCTATAGTCTTTCAATTGAGAACAAAGACAAAAAATCGTCAACAAATCTTGATGTTACTAAAAAGGGTGCAAAACCGATCTGGATCCTAATGGATAGGGAAATCGGGGAACAAAAGCTTAGCTTGAATCAAGCAGCAGATCAGGCAAGGGCTTTCTTAAAAGAACATGACATCACAAATATGACCATTTCGGAAAGTAGGCAGTATGATCGCATGGGCGTCTTTACATTTGTATACCAACAAGATGATGTTGCGATCTATCCTGACGCTGTTCATATTAAAGTGGCGTTAGACAATGGTGATATTACTGGATACGAATCGCTAGAGTATTTAACGAATCATCATGAAAGACAACTCAAGACGCCAATATTATCAAGAAACGAAGCATTAGATCAAGTTAACCC